>NZ_LPDI01000103.1:0-737 GCF_001528895.1 Burkholderia sp. MSMB1078WGS
AGACCCGACGACTTCAGTTGCGACACGTTCACCGCGTCCATGTCGGCCTTGCCGGCCTTCACGTTCGACAGCGTCGTACCGCCAACGCCTGCCAGCGTCGCCGACGTGTACTTCGGCGTACCGTCCGCGTTCTTGTCGTACGTCACCGCGGCCAGCGCCTTGCCGTCCTGGTCGAGCAGACCTGACGACTTCAGTTGCGACACGTTCACCGCGTCCATGTCGGCCTTGCCGGCCTTCACGTTCGACAGCGTCGTGCCGCCTACGCCCGCCAGCGTCGCCGACGTGTACTTCGGCGTACCGTCCGCGTTCTTGTCGTACGTCACTGCGGCCAGTGCCTTGCCGTCCTTATCGACCAGACCCGACAACTTCAGTTGCGACACGTTCACCGCGTCCATGTCGGCCTTGCCGGCCTTCACGTTCGACAGCGTCGTACCGCCAACGCCTGCCAGCGTCGCCGACGTGTACTTCGGCGTACCGTCCGCGTTCTTGTCGTACGTCACCGCGGCCAGCGCCTTGCCGTCCTGGTCGAGCAGACCCGACGACTTCAGTTGCGACACGTTCACCGCGTCCATGTCGGCCTTGCCGGCCTTCACGTTCGACAGCGTCGTGCCGCCAACGCCTGCCAGCGTCGCCGACGTGTACTTCGGCGTACCGTCCGCATTCTTGTCGTACGTCACCGCGGCCAGCGCCTTGCCGTCCTGGTCGAGCAGACCCGACGACTTCAGTTGCGACACGTT
>NZ_LPDI01000104.1:0-2949 GCF_001528895.1 Burkholderia sp. MSMB1078WGS
AAAGACCGAACACTAACGCTCGGCACTGTCCAAGAAATCCAAGCGGTTCAGAAAGACCGAACACTAACGCTCGGCACTGTCTAAGAAATCCAAGCGGTTCAGGAAGGCCGCTGCGCAAACCGAAGACCGTTCAGGGCGACCGGGGCTACAGTTCCGAGTCACACCGGCAGCGTCTGCGCGAACGCGGCATCACGCCGTTGCTCGCCAAATCGGTTCGCCTCACGGCAGTGACCTCGCTAAATCGCGCTGGTTCATCAAACGTTCCTTTGCCTGACTTCATGCATTCAGACGCCCCAAGATTCGCTACGAACGGTACGCACACGTGCATGAGGCATTCCTCTCGCTCGCGTGTTACTTGATTTGCTGGAACCAACTCAAGACGGCGTCTGATAATATTCGCAACAGCTTCTAAGGGCGGTCCCTTGCGGAGAAAGTTAGCCCTTCAGTGCGGCGAGGTCTGCTTGCGCAGCGCGCAGGTTGTCCATCTTTTCACGGAGCTTGCCCTGCTTGTCGGCCAGCTTTTGTTGCGCTTTGGCGATCTTCTTCGCGTCGCCACGCGCGTGAGCCTCCCGGACGCTTTCCTCGGCCTTCCGGACTTCGTTCTGGACTTTCTGAACGTCGCGTTGCTTGTCCTGCATTTTCCGTTGGGCGCGATCGGTCTGACCGGCGTCCGTGCAGTGCGCCTTCACTTGCGCGAGTGCTCCCTTCAGGCGTTCGACTTGAGCGGTACTGCCGAACTGCCGGGCCGTATCGATCTGCGCTTGGATCGCATTGGAGCGCGTCGCGCAGTCCCGCGTACCTGCAGAGGCAGCGGAATGGGCGAGTAGAATGAACGGGAGGGCGGTGGCGATCAGCGTCTTTTTCATGGCAATTCCTCAATCTTGTTGACTACGAGCGGCGTCATGCGTGCTCATCGACACTTTGCCGCGCGCAGCAAGACAGCACCATCGAATAGATTCGAGAATCAATCACCGCGATAAGTCGCTCAATTTGAGCGTGAAGCGACGGTGGCACGCAGCCGGTAATCAATCTGATGCAGGACGTGCTGTTCGAGTCGCACCTAATCTACGGCGACGAGACACCGTTCCAGGTGCTGAAGGAATCGGGACGAAGGCCGCAGTGTGGGCGCAAATCAACGGCTCGGGGCCAGCAGTACGGATGTTTTCGTGTTCGCCGGGGCGCGGCGTCCAGCATGCGCATAAGCTCTATGCTGGCGTTCAGCCTGGCACCGTGCTGATGACTGACGGGTACGAACCCTACAACGGCATCGCCGACGATCACCAGCTCGTGCATCTCGGATGCTGGGCACACGTGCGCCGCAGCTCCATCAAGGCCGAGGAGTCAGTGCCGAAGGTTGCACGCTCGCCTGATCTGCTACCCACGCGCTTCGCCGTACTGATCGGGAAGCTGTTCACAGCCGAGGCGCGCAGTGCGAATTGGACGCCCGAACGCCGGCAGCGATTACGTACCCGATACAGCGCCCGCGTGGTCGCCATCATCGAGCGCATCCTGATCGAGCATCTGCCGGGCATCGTGCCGTCGAGTCTGCTCGGCAAGGCATTGCAGTACATGAGCGGACAGTGGCCCAAGCTGCTGCGATACGTCGATAACGGTAACTGGCCGATCTCGAACAACGTTATTCATGCCGCTAGCGGCATGACACAAGTTATGCCCACTCCGCCATTATGCCCCGTCGAGAATCCATGGACCACCGGTTGGGTGGATCACTGTTCCGGGGCGCTCGGATTGTCGGCATTATCACAGAGCCTCCAGGAATGCGAGCAACGGGGCGGGAAGGCGATAGCGTGTTGGCGCGATGCCGCCCGCCGTGGCGCGAGCAAGCGCGCTTTCCATGAGCTGCATGCCGGCATGCTAGGAGATCTGAGTGATGGCGTTCAACAAAGCGGTCATCGAATGTGCGATGGGCGCCGAGATGAATCTGCATCTAGGCTGCCCGCTGGGCCAGCCCAAGCCGCCCGGTCAGGCCAACGAACGCAACGGCGCCAGCGGCAAGACGGTCATCACCGATCGTGGCCCAGTCCGGGTCGACGTACCTCGTGACCGTGACGGCAGCTTCGAGCCGATCCTGATTGCCAAGCACGAACGCCGTTTCACCGGCTTCGACGAAACGCATCATCGCGATGTACGCCCGCGGCATGAGCGGCTGCGAGATTCAGGGAGTTCTGGCCGAGCACTATGGCACCGAGGTCTCGCCCGACTTCATCAGTTCGGTCACCGACGAGGTGATGGCCGAAGCGCTGAGCTGGCAGAGCCGCCCGCTCGAGACGATGTATCGGGTGATGTTCTTCGATGCGCTGCGGGTCAAGATCCGCGACGATGGCATGGTCAGCAACAAGGCCGTCTATCTGGCGCTGGGTATCCAGGCCGACGGCCAGCGCGACGTGCTGAGCCTTTGGATCGAGCAGACCGAGGGCGCCAAGTTCTGGCTCAAGGTGTTCAACGAACTGAAGACGCGCGGCTGTCAGGACATCCTGATCGCCGTGGTGGACGGCTTGAAGGGGCTGACCGGGCCTGTCAGGAATTTTGTGTTTAAGGCATAACATGCTCCCAAGGAGAGTTTATGCCTCGCAAACCGAAAGCCCAGCCGGCGGCTCTGCCGGCGATTCCGGCCGAGCTGCTCGAGCAGTTCGGCAACGGTCCGATGACAGCCGAAGCCATCAACGCCGCGACGTTGGCGCTCAAGAAGGCGCTGATCGAACGGGCATTGGGCGGCGAGATGAACCATCATCTCGGCTACCCTCCCGGTGCTGCCAAGCCGGTCAACGCCACGAATCAGCGCAATGGCAAAGGGGCCAAGACGGTTCTGACCGAAGACGGCCCGATCCGCATCGAGGTGCCGCGTGACCGCGACGGCAGCTTCGAACCCATCCTGATTCCCAAGCACGAACGGCGCTTCACGGGCTTCGACGACAAGATCGTCGCCATGTA
>NZ_LPDI01000105.1:0-1464 GCF_001528895.1 Burkholderia sp. MSMB1078WGS
ACCGGCGCATCCGGCGCGCGCGGCGCTTCGCCGGCGCGCTGGATCCAGCCGCCGCCGAGTGCGCGGTACAGGTCGACCAGGTTCGTCCAGCGTGCCAGACGTGCGCTGATCAGCGACTGCTGTGCGGAGTACAGATCCGTCTGCGCGGTCAGCACCGACAGGTAGCTGTCCACACCGTTCTTGTAGCGCAGGTCCGACAGATCGAAGCGACGCTGCTGCGCGTGCTCGTTGCGCTCGAGCGCCGCGATCTGCTGGTCGTACGTGCCGCGTGCGGCCAGCCCGTCCGACACTTCGCGGAATGCCGACTGGATCGCCTTCTCGTAGTTCGCGATCTCGATGCGCTTCTGCACGTTCGCGAGATCGAGATTGGCGATGTTCGAGCCACCCTCGAAGATCGGCAGCGCGATGTTCGGCGCGAACGACCACGCCGCCGTGCCGGCCTTGAACAGGCCGCCCAGCGTCGGGCTCGCGGTGCCGAACGCGGCCGTCAGCGAGATCTTCGGGAAGAACGCCGCGCGGGCCGCGCCGATGTTCGCGTTCGCGGCCAGCAGCGTCTGCTCGGCCTGCATCACGTCCGGACGACGCGTGAGCAGATCCGACGGCAGGCCCGCCGGCACGTCCGTCAGCAGGTTCTGCGCATCGAGCGGCAGGCCCGCCGGCAGATCGTCCGGCAGCGGCTCGCCGATCAGCAGCACCAGCGCGTTCAGCGCCTGCGCGCGCGCACGTGCCTGCGCCTGCTGGTTCGCGAGCGCCGTCTCGACCACCGTCTGCGCCTGACGCAACTCGAGCTCGGAGCCCGTGCCGTTGTCGAACTGCAGCTTGGTCAGGTCGTACGACGCCTGCGCGGTCTTCAGCGTGTCTTCCGTGACCTTCAGCAGATCGTCGGTCGACAGCAGCGTCAGGTATTGATCCGCCACCTGCGACACCAGCGAGATCTCCGACGCCTGCCGCGCGTACGACGTCGACAGGTACTGCGCGAGCGCCTGATCCTTCAGGCTCTGCACGCGGCCGAACAGGTCGAGTTCCCACGATGCGGACAGCCCGACGTTGTAGACGCGCGAAACGTAGGCTTGATTGGTCGGCGAAACACCTTGCGGATAGCGCTGGATGTTGCCCGTGCCCGTACCGTCGAGCGTCGGGAACAGCCCCGCGCGCGTGATCTGGTACTGCGCACGCGCCGCCTCGATGTTCAGCACCGACACGCGCAGGTCGCGGTTGTTTTTCAGCGCGATTTCGATCAGCCGCTGCAGGCGCGGATCGACGAAGAACTCGCGCCAGCCGATGGCAGTCGCCGCCTGGCCGTTCGCGCTGCGCGCGCCGGCCGCGCCCGGCTGCGTCGCGTAGACGCCGCCGGCCGGGTACGCCTGCGCGACGGGCGCGTCGGGCCGCTTGTAATGCGGCGCCATCGTGCACCCCGTGGCAAGGAGCGCGACTGCGATTGCAGTCAAAGCGTGTTTTTGCATC
>NZ_LPDI01000106.1:0-1507 GCF_001528895.1 Burkholderia sp. MSMB1078WGS
CAGTTCTGGAAAATGCCGTTTTCCCACAGCGACTGGCCGGCGCCGCGCACGAACAGCGACACGCCGACGACGAGACGTTTGCTAGTGCAAGATTTCGAGTGGTGCCCTGCCCTTGCCATGTATTCCTCTAGATTGAGAAAATTTTCATAACAGAAGTTCGTTGCCCTGCGTACCGTCGTCGCACAATCATGAGCTGACTCTTGATCCTATTGAGCCAGCCAATCCGTGTCCATTGAGCCGACCAAGCATGGCAAAACACCGTAACAATTGTGCTGAAGCAACCGGACGCTCTTTCATCGTGCGCGTGACTTTTATCAAGCTGCTGCGCAAACCAGCCGCGATGGCAGAGTGTCGACCGTATAACGCACTCGCAAGTCCAACGGCATATGCAATTTCCACTTCGCGACGCGTCTTTTCGTCCACATGGGGGTCAATCAAAGCATCTGCAATGCGCTTGAATTGCATCACCGATCGGTTCACTGATCGGCCATTCGAGTTCTTCGTTTTCCCCAAGTGGCGAGGCCTTCCGACGTAGTAGCCTTGCACCCAATTTGCACCGGCCAACGCGGCAACGCGCAGCAATTCGGCACTTTCTATACCCTCCACCACAATCTGCGGTGCATGACGTCCCGCGCGAGTTACCAATTCTTCAAACTGATCGACACGTACCTCATCGGAGCCATTTTTCGGTAACATCCGCCCGGAAATCTTGATGACGTCGGGTGACACGATCCTTGCACTGTTCTCGATGCTGAATCCATCACCTAAATCGTCCACGGCGATTCTGCAGCCGATCTGCTGCAAGCGTTCAACAAGCACGTGGCCCGAGACCGGGGACAGTTGCGTGGTTTCGGTAATCTCCACGACTAGGCGACTAGCGATATCGGGTCTTCCCGCAAGCCGCTGAAGGATTGAATCCCACCACTGGATCTCATTTGCACTTTGCGCAGAAATATTGACCCCCAGACGAAGGTCAATGTTCGACTCCATGAATTCAATGGCCATCCCGACAACGTAGCGGTCCAGGAAGCGCATGAGTCCAAGGCGTTCCAGACTGCTAACGAACGCTGACGGATACGTTACTCGGTTGTGGTCTCCAAGTATTCTCACCAGACACTCGTAATATAGCGGCTCTTCATCGCCATTCAGGCTCAATATCGGTTGAGCATGCAATACCACTCTGTCTTGAGCAATCGCAGCCAGTACCATGCCTGCTGCCCTCGTGTCTGAATTCGGTTGCCGCCGTGGATCTCGTCCAGCAGCATGTTGGGCCAGTACATGTTCGCATCGGATCACGACACCTCCGTGCACTCAACAGCGCGATGTTGCGTTCCAGGCGTAATGAGGCACGACGAATTCAGCGCGAATCTACCGACGACACACTTTCGTCCCAACGGCTGGCCGGCGGTGAGGCGCTTGTCCTCCACGGACGCTTGACGGGCATTGGAGTCCGACATGCGTATGCTCCGGTTCAGGCGACCAGACGCGAGACGAACGCGTCGAGGTT
>NZ_LPDI01000107.1:0-2258 GCF_001528895.1 Burkholderia sp. MSMB1078WGS
GGGCCGACGCGATCCGAACGCTTGAGCATCATCGCGAGGAACGCGATGTTCTGGTGAATGCCGTTCTCCCAGATCGCCTGGCCATCGCGCGCAAACAGCGAGATACCGACAGCCAGTCGCCCGTCGATGCGACAGCAAGGGGCATCGTGATTAGATGTCGTCTGCATTACGTGCTCGTCGTATGTCATTCGATACGACCGTCGATACACGATCCCCCGGGCGCAGTCGCCACGTCCCGGGGGATAAGTCTCAGCGACTTACCACTGGTATGAGACTCCGGCTCCGTAAGTACTGCCGTTGCCGCTGATCCCGACACCGAGTTTAGCCTTCAGGTTGTCGCTGAACCGCACCGATACCCCGATCGCCGATGCCGCGTAACCTTGGTAGCTGCCGGTGCCGATCCCGACCGCGATCGTTTTCCCGGGATCGACCTCCGGAATCATGGTCAATGCGGTGGCAGCGGCAATGCCCGAGTACGCACGACGCGCCACTTCATTGACCGACGACTGAACGCGCCAAAGTTGATTCATATTGGCTGCATCAGTGCCGTCGATCCCGGGCGCCACGTTCGTCAAGCGACGTTCGTTGTCGGGCGTCCCGAACGAAACGGTATTCGGAGCCGAGGCGATCGACCCGGTGCCGACTGCGACGGAATTCGGTGCAGTTGCCGTGCTGCCTTGGCCCACC
Organism: Burkholderia sp. MSMB1078WGS; assembly: GCF_001528895.1. Taxonomy (NCBI): domain Bacteria; kingdom Pseudomonadati; phylum Pseudomonadota; class Betaproteobacteria; order Burkholderiales; family Burkholderiaceae; genus Burkholderia; species Burkholderia sp. MSMB1078WGS. Next base: position 688 of record NZ_LPDI01000107.1, read on the forward strand.
GCGGTCGTGTTGACTCCCGAGGCCGTCGATCCCTGGCCCAAGGCCGTCGAGTTATCGCCGGTTGCGGCCGCTGCTTGACCGTTGGCCTTGGAGTTTTTGCCCGATGCGATCGCGCCTTGGCCTTCCGCGGTCGAGTTCTGTCCTGAGGCCGTTGCGCCCTCGCCCACTGCGGTTGAATTCGTGCCTGACGCATTCGCGCCTTGGCCAACGGCTGTCGAGTTTGCAGCTGCCGATGCGCCCGAACCGATTGCAGTACTGCCATCCGTCGTCTGGGTCTTGATCGACGTCAGCGGCGCGACCGCAGTCGACAGCGACGCCAGGCTGGCGTCGGTCGTGGAAAGCCCGGTCGACAGGGATGCAACATTGCTGTTGGTGGTACTCAAGCCGGTAGACAGCGAGCTGACGGAAGTCGACGTCGACGTCGACAACGACGAAATCGCACTGGTCGTTGACGAGAGACCAGTTGACGTCGAGGTAGAGAGCGATGTCACGGTGCTATTCGTCGTGCTCAGACCGGTCGACAACGAACCGACGGCGCTCGACGTCGACGTGGACAGCGACGTCACCGTACTGTTCGTCGTGCTAAGGCCCGTCGACAGCGAACCAACAGCTGCAGCAGTCGACGTGGACAGTGACGTCATCGTGCTGTTTGCGGTGCTGAGACCGGTCGACAATGAGCCGATCCCCGTTGCGGTCGACGTCGACAGCGACGTTACCGTGCTGTTGGTCGTGCTCAACCCGGTCGACAGCGAGTTCACACCGCTTTGCGCCGTGCTGATACCCGTCGAAGCCGATGTCGACAGCGACGTCACCGAGCTGTTGGTCGTGCTCAGACCCGTCGACAGCGAGCTGACGCTGCTCGACGTCGAAGTCGACAGCGAGTCCAGATTGCTGTTCGTGGTGCTCAATCCGGTCGACAGCGAGTTCACACCGCTTTGCGCCGTGCTGATACCCGTCGAAGCCGATGTCGACAGCGACGTCACCGAGCTGTTGGTCGTGCTCAGACCCGTCGACAGCGAGCTGACGCTGCTCGACGTCGAGGTCGACAGCGAGTCCAGATTGCTGTTCGTGGTACTCAACCCGGTCGACAGCGAGTTCACACCGCTTTGCGCCGTGCTGATACCCGTCGAGGCCGATGTCGACAGCGACGTCACCGAGCTGTTGGTCGTGCTCAGACCCGTCGACAGCGAGCTGACGCTGCTCGACGTCGAGGTCGACAGCGAGTCCAAACTGCTGTTCGTCGTACTCAATCCGGTCGACAGCGAGTTCACACCGCTTTGTGCCGTGCTGATACCCGTCGAGGCCGATGTCGACAGTGAACTCAACTGGCTATAGTTTACTGCGTCGGTCGGATCTACGCCTGCTGCCACGTTGGTCAATTTGACTGGCGCAGTCGCGCTTGTACCACCCAGCGTCACTGACGTATGAGCCGAATTGTCATACTGCACCGAATTTGCTACACCGGTCGACAGCGAAGCAACCGAACTGTTGGTCACGCTCAGGCTGGTCGACAATGACGTAACGCCGCTTTGCGCTGTGCTGATGCCCGTCGACGCCGACGTCGACAGTCC
>NZ_LPDI01000108.1:0-13063 GCF_001528895.1 Burkholderia sp. MSMB1078WGS
CGCGGCGTTCACGACATCCTGATTGCCGTCACTGACGGGCTCAAGGGCATGCCCGAAGCGCTGGCCGCCGTATTCCCGGCCACCACGCTGCAGACCTGCATCGTCCACCTCATCCGCAACAGCCTCGATTACGCCAGTTGGAAGGACCGCCGAGGCTTGGCCGCGGCGATCAAGCCGATCTACGCCGCGCCCAGCGCGGAAGCCGCTCAGGCCGAACTCGATGCGTTTGCGGATGGGCCGTGGGGTCAGAAATTCCCGACTGTCAGTAGCGCGTGGCGCAACGCCTGGGATCGCGTGATCCCGTTCTTTGCGGTGCGCCGGGCGTGCGCAAGATCATCAAGGCGCGCGGCCACTTCCCGTCGGACGAGGCCGCGCTCAAACTGATCTGGCTGGCGCTGCGCAACGTCGTGGCCAAGTGGACCGGCTCTCGGCACGATTGGAAGAGCGCGATGACCCAGTTCGCGCTGCTTCACCCGGAACGATTCAACATTGGAATCTGAATCTCAACCCGCCTCACACACGAAATTCCGGATACCTCCACCTTCGAATAAGATACTCGCAGCGGAGTATCAGACGATCCTCCCGGATGAGGCCACGTTCGCGCGAGAATTGGAGCGTACCAGGATTGAACTAGAGCGCCGGGGCCACAAGACATGACTTCCGCGCCCGAAGCTTTGAGATGCTTGGACACGCGCGGATTGGCGGCCACGCTGACGCCAGCCAGCCGGTAAGTCTTGATGTTGCCTGTACTCACGATCAAGCTATGCGAAAACACTCTACCCGGCGCCGACCGCCACTGACGAAGGCGCAACTGTTACCACTTCCGATTGATCACGCCCGTCGTCTTTCTCTCAAGCACCATCTCGCACTTGCGTTGCTTTGCGACGGCCGTGGTGATGTTGAGTCGATCGCCACTCTGTCCAATATGCTCGCACTCGCGTTCTATTTGCGTTCCGACGGTGAAACGGAACTGTATCGCTCCGCAGACTCTGCACTCAACCAGTGCATTGCGCGGGCAGAGCGGGGTGGCAAGTGGATTTTGACGGATGCGGAACGGACTGCACTCGAAGCGTTGCTTCGTGTTCATGATGAGCAACTTGGTGCTGTGCCGGTCCATCGCTATCTTAGAGCGCTGGAGCAGGTGCAGCCTGTTGATAGGCTTTCGTTCGAATTGACGGTCAAATCGGAGCAGTGCTGAACGTTGTCTGCCTGCCGTGGCGAATACGTCGGCGGTTGATACGTACGTATAAATCTGTCAGTTGGCGCCGTCAATGCGCGATCCTTGTGTGGACGTCGAAATCGATAGTTTCGACGTAGAAACTCTAGGAAACGAGTCACGGCGTGCGTAGTTGGCATCGCCAAAGCTCACCGCGAGGATCTTTGTCGAAGTGATTCTGTTTCATGGCGGGATCCGGTGGACTGAAGCTTGAGTTTGCCAGCGGGCCGCACGGCGCCCGAAGTGGGCCGCTCGGCCAGCTATTGAAGGCCGACCGGCAGCTGCCGGCCAGTTTTTGACATTCGACATCGCTGGATAGATGGTCGAGGATCGCCATCGGACTCCTTTAGTTCGCTTGTCCCTGATGGGATGAATTCCAGCAACGAGAGAGGGCGAATACCGATGAAAGACACTGTCGCACTTATCGTAGATCCTGATTTCCGCGCTCGTATTCAAGAAGTGATCGCAAGAGTCCGACACACTTGGGTCGTTGCTACTCCTGCGAACGTTGCCGTTGCCGAGCAAATCTGGAGAGCATCGCCGAACTCGCGGGGGCTCCACATGGAAGGCGGCGTTACCAGGTTCATTCAATACGGGGACCACAATTCTCACTCTTGCGATCCTGGTTATTCGATCCTGGAGGTCTTTGGGATTTCGCTTACCAACCGACTGCAGTCTGTGCTGGTCGAACTCGGATTCTCGGCATTTACGTCGATGGACTATGGTCTTTGTGCGCGCAAGCTCCAACCTGCTTGAGAGAGACAGACACCCCTAACGGCCGCTTTCAGAAACCACGGCAGGCTGTTGTGGGTCGTTCAGAGCCGTTCGTGTCGTCCCCAGAACCGCCATTCGCGGCCGCGTGCCAACGCTAACACCGGGGCGGAAGTGCTAGCAAGAGGGAACCTTATCCCGATAGTGCGATTGCCCGGTCAAACTCGAGTGCCGCACAACGCGTGACATCCTCTACCGACGCCGCAGCGGAGTTGACACCGCTCTTCGCAAGTCGCAGTCAGTGACCAATTTGCATCGTGGAGGCTGGTTGGTTTAAGTTAATGCGGACACGTCAGCGGCATTTCTGAGTTGCCCGTAGTAGTTTGCCTCAGCAGGCGGGATATAGCCGAGCGGTTCCATCTGCCGATGATGGTTGTACCAGGCGACCCATTCCAGCGTTGCCAGTTCGACGGATTCCCTTGTTTTCCAAGGGGCGCGCCGATGAATCAGTTCCGTCTTGTACAGGCCGTTGATCGTTTCGGCCAGCGCATTGTCGTAGCTGTCGCCACGGCCGCCGGCCGCCGACCGACGGCTCGATGCCGGCCTCAGCCAGCCGTTCGCTGTAGCGAATGCTGACGTATTGGGCCCCTCTATCGGAGTGGTGTATCAAAGTCCCGTCCTCGCCCGGTTGGCGGGCGTACAGCGCTTGTTCAAGTGCATCCAGAACAAAGTCCGTGGTCATCGACGAGCTGACGCGCCAGCCAACAATACGGCGGGCGAACACGTCGATCACGAATGCTACGTACAGCCAGCCTTGCCATGTCGAGACATACGTAAAATCCGAGAGCTGATTCGGTCGGTCAGCCTTGAACTGCCGGTTGACTCGGTCCAGCGGGCGCGGCGCGCTCACATCGGCAATCGTTGTGCGAACACGCATACCGCGAACTGCGCCACGCAAGCCCTGCAGCTTCATCAACCGTCCGACCGTGCAGCGTGCCATCGCAATGTCTTCCCGGTTCATCTGCTTCCAGACCTTCGGCACGCCGTGGACCTGCATGTTGGCCTGCCAGACACGCTTGATCTCCGGTTGCAAAAGCTCATCGCGTTTCGCGCGGGTGCAGCGTTTCGACGGATCGCGAAGTTGTGCTGCATGGCGTCGGTAGCCCGACGGGGCAATCCGCAAGACCTTGCAGATCGGCTCGACCCCGAAGGTGTCGCGATGCTGATCAATGAAGGCCTTCAGGACTTGAAACGGCGGTCGAGCTCCGCCTAGGCGAAAAATGCGGTCGCCAGTTTGAGAATCTCGTTGGTCCGGCGTAGTTCCTTGACCTCGCGCTCCAAGGCTTTGATGCGTTCACGCTCGGCCGGACTCACGCCATCGCGCTCTCCACGGTCGACCTCGTCGCGCTTAACCCAATCCAACAGCGTCTGCGGCGTGCAGCCGATCATCGGCGCAATCGATTCGACGGCCGCCCACATCGACGGGTGCTCGCTACGCTGCTCGGGTACCAGGCGCACTGCGCGCTCTCGGACTTCCGGGGAAAACTTGCTTGGCTTTTTGTTCATAGCTCCATTCTCTCAAGAGTTGGAGCCTCCACAAAAGTCGGGGCGGTTCAGGTCGGCAATCGTGCGTTTGTGATGCGGGAATCGCTGAGGCGCTATCCAGTGTCGTTGCTGCAAACGGATGCGCGATACCGTGATTTGTATCAATTAATGATATTTCGATCCGCGCGACAATGGGGTTCGATTACGGTGACAACGGCGAAACGGTTTGATTTCGAATGCCGATCGTTCTTTACAACCGCTATTTCACCTCCTTAAATAATCAGGGTCTGCCAAAAAGACCGGAAAAACGAGATCCCCATGAGCCATTTCCTGGATAGATTGCGTTATTTCTCCACCACGAGGCCGCGCTTTTCCGCCGGACACGGCGCCGTCACCGACGAAGACCGCAAATGGGAAGACGGTTACAGGATGCGCTGGCAGCACGACAAGATCGTTCGCTCGACCCACGGCGTGAACTGCACGGGCTCGTGCTCGTGGAAGGTCTATGTGAAAGGCGGGATCGTCACCTGGGAAACCCAGCAGACCGACTATCCGCGCACGCGTCCCGACATGCCTAACCACGAGCCGCGCGGCTGCTCGCGCGGTGCGTCGTACTCCTGGTATCTGTACAGCGCGAACCGTCTCAAGCACCCGATGGTGCGCAGCGCGCTCGTGAAGTTGTGGCGCGAACGTCGCCGCACGCTGGCCCCCGTCGATGCCTGGCGCTCGATCGTCGAGGACGACGAAGCAAGGCGTTCGTACCAGAGCCGGCGCGGACTGGGCGGCTTCGTGCGTTCGAGCTGGAGCGAGGTCGACGAGATCGTTGCGGCCGCAAACGTCTACACGGTCGAGCGCTACGGCCCCGACCGCGTGGTCGGCTTCTCGCCGATTCCGGCGATGTCGATGGTGTCGTACGCGGCGGGCTCGCGCTACCTGTCGCTGATCGGCGGCGTGTGCCTGAGCTTCTACGACTGGTACTGCGATCTGCCGCCCGCGTCGCCGCAAACCTGGGGCGAGCAGACCGACGTGCCGGAATCGGCCGACTGGTACAACTCGACGTTCATCATGATGTGGGGCTCCAATGTTCCGCAGACGCGCACGCCGGACGCGCACTTCCTCGTCGAGGCGCGCTATCGCGGCACGAAGGTCGTGTCGGTGTTTCCCGACTACTCGGAGGGCGCGAAGTTCGGCGATCTGTGGCTGCATCCGATGCAGGGCACCGACGCGGCGCTCGCGCTCGCGATGGGTCACGTGATCCTGAAAGAGTTTCATTTGGCCGGCAAGAGCGACTACTTCGCCGACTACTGCAAGCGCTACACCGACATGCCGTGCCTCGTGCGCCTCGTGCCGCACGGCGACGCCTACGTGCCCGAGCGCCTCGTGCGCGCGTCCGACTTCGACGACGCGCTCGACGAAGCCGCGCATCCGGAGTGGAAGACCGTGATGATCGACGACGCGAACGGCGAATTCGTCGTGCCGGTCGGCTCGGTCGGCTTCCGCTGGAGCCAGCAAGCCAAGGACGGTTCGGGTGACAAGGGCAAGTGGAACCTGCGCGGCGAGACGTCGAAGGGCGCGGCGCTGTCGCCGAGACTGTCGTGCACGGCTGCGCACGACGATGTGGTCGACGTGCTGTTCCCGTACTTCGGCAACCGCCCGCACGCGCATTTCAACTCGACGCGGCACGCGTCCGAGTTGTCGCGGCGGATCGGCGTGCGACGCATCGCGACGCGCAACGGCGACATGCTGGTCGCGACCGTCTACGACCTGTTCGTCGCGAACTACGGGCTCGACCAGGGGCTGGGCGGGCACGACGTGGCCGCGAGCTACGACGACGACCTGCCGTACACGCCGGCGTGGCAGGAGGCGATTACGGGCGTGAAGCGCGCGGACGTGATCTCGGTCGCGCGGCAATTCGCGGAGAACGCGCACAAGACGCAAGGCAAGTCGATGGTGATCATCGGCGCGGGGATCAACCACTGGTTCCACATGGACATGTCGTACCGCGCGATCATGAACATGCTGATCATGTGCGGCTGCATCGGCAAGCCGGGCGGCGGCTGGTCGCACTATGTGGGCCAGGAGAAGCTGCGGCCGCAGACGGGCTGGACGGCGCTGTCGGGCGCGCTCGACTGGAGCCGCCCGCCGCGCCAGATGAATTCGACGTCGTTCTTCTACGCGCACACCGACCAGTGGCGCTACGACCCGATGGACCCGGCCACGCTGCTGTCGCCGCTCGCGGACAAGTCGCGGTTCCACGGCGCGCCGATCGATTACAACGTGCGCGCGGAGCGGATGGGCTGGCTGCCGTCCGCTCCGCAGCTCGCGACGAACCCGTTGAAGGTCGGCGCGGCGCTCGGCGATCCCGCACGCGCCGGCGCCGACATTGCGCAACGGTTGAAGGCCGGCACGCTCCGGATGGCGTGCGAGGATCCGGACTCTCCCGACAACTTCCCGCGCAACCTGTTCGTGTGGCGCTCGAACCTGCTCGGCTCGTCGGGCAAGGGCCACGAGTATTTCCTGAAGCACCTGCTCGGCACCACCAACGGCGTGCAGGGCGAGGATCTAGGTGCGACCGGCGGCGGGCGTCCCGAGGAAGTGACGTGGCACGACGAAGCGCCGCGCGGCAAGCTCGACCTGCTCGTGACGCTCGACTTCCGAATGTCGACGACCTGCATGTATTCGGACGTCGTGCTGCCGACCGCGACCTGGTACGAGAAGGACGACATGAACACGTCCGACATGCACCCGTTCATCCATCCGTTGTCGGCGGCGGTCGACCCCGCATGGGAATCGAAGAGCGACTGGGAGATCTTCAAGGGGATCGCGAAGCGCTTCTCCGAGCTGTGCGACGGGCATCTGGGCGTTGAGCGCGACGTCGTGCTCGCGCCGATCGCGCACGATACGCCGGGGGAACTCGCGCAGCCGTTCGACGTGCAGGACTGGAAGCGCGGCGAATGCGAACCGGTGCCGGGCCGCACGATGGCGAACGTGATCGTCGTCGAGCGCGACTATCCGAACACCCATGCGCGCTTCACGTCGCTCGGGCCGTTGATGGACAAGCTCGGCAACGGCGGCAAGGGGATCGGCTGGGACACGCAGGACGAAGTGAAGCTGCTCGGCGAGCTCAACTACACGGTCGCCGACGGCGCGGCGCAAGGGCGTCCGCGCATCGACACGGCGCTCGATGCGGCCGAGGTGATCCTTGCGCTCGCACCCGAGACCAACGGCGAAGTGGCGGTGAAGGCCTGGCGTGCGCTGTCCGGCATCACCGGCATCGATCACACGCACTTGGCGGCCGCGCGCGCGGACGAGAAGATTCGCTTCCGCGACATCCAGGCGCAGCCGCGCAAGATCATCTCGTCGCCGACGTGGAGCGGGATCGAGTCCGAACACGTGTCGTACAACGCGGGCTACGTGAACGTGCACGAGCTGGTGCCGTGGCGCACGCTTACGGGCCGTCAGCAGCTGTACCAGGATCACGCGTGGATGCGCGCGTTCGGCGAGTCGCTGTGCGTGTACAAGCCGCCGATCGACACGGGCAGCTACGCGCACATGGTCGGCAAGCGCTCGAACGGAAACCCCGAGCGCGTGCTGAACTTCCTGACGCCGCACCAGAAGTGGGGCATTCACAGCACGTACACAGACAATCTGCTGATGCTGACGCTGTCGCGCGGCGGTCCGATCGTATGGATGTCGGAGGACGACGCGAAGGCGATCGGCGCGGTCGATAACGACTGGATCGAGTGCTACAACTCGAACGGCGCATTGTGCGCGCGGGCCGTGGTGAGCCAGCGCATTCCATCCGGGATGGTGATGATGTACCACGCGCAGGAAAAGGTCGTAAACACGCCGGGATCTGAGATTACTGGCACGCGTGGCGGCATTCATAACTCGGTCACGCGCATCGCACTGAAGCCAACTCACATGATCGGCGGCTACGCGCAACTGTCGTACGGCTTCAACTATTACGGCACGGTCGGCTCGAATCGCGACGAGTTCCTGATCGTGCGCAGGATGAACAAGGTCGACTGGCTCGACGGGGCAGAGACCGTCGCCGATACGTCGAACGTCCGCACCGGAGAAACGTCATGAAAGTACGCGCACAGATCGCGATGGTGCTGAACCTCGACAAGTGCATCGGGTGCCATACCTGCTCGGTGACCTGCAAGAACGTGTGGACCAGCCGCGAAGGGATGGAGTACGCGTGGTTCAACAACGTCGAGACGAAGCCGGGCATCGGCTATCCGAAGGACTGGGAGAACCAGGACCGCTGGCACGGCGGCTGGCAGCGCCGCGCGGACGGCAGGATCGAGCCGCGGCTGGGCAGCAAGTGGCGGCTGCTCGCGCAGATTTTCGCGAACCCGCACCTGCCCGAGATCGACGACTACTACGAGCCGTTCACGTTCGACTACGCGCATCTTCAGGAAGCTGGCAACACGCGCGCGATGCCGGTCGCGCGGCCGCGCTCGCTGATCAGCGGCCAGCGGCTCGAGAAGATCGAGTGGGGGCCGAACTGGGAGGAAATCCTCGGCGGCGAGTTCGAGAAGCGCGCGAAGGACTACAACTTCGAGCACGTGCAGAAGGATATCTACGGCCAGTTCGAGAACACCTTCATGATGTATCTGCCGCGGCTCTGCGAGCACTGCCTGAATCCGGCATGCGTCGCTGCGTGCCCGTCGGGCTCGATCTACAAGCGCGAGGAAGACGGCATCGTGCTGATCGACCAGGACAAGTGCCGCGGCTGGCGCATGTGCGTGTCGGGGTGCCCGTACAAGAAGATCTACTACAACTGGCAGAGCGGCAAGGCCGAGAAGTGCATCTTCTGCTATCCGCGTACCGAGGCCGGCCAGCCGACCGTGTGCTCGGAAACCTGCGTGGGCCGCATCCGCTATCTCGGCGTGCTGCTGTACGACGCGGACCGGATCAGCGAGGCGGCCAGCGCGGAGAACGAGAAGGATCTGTACGAAGCGCAACTGTCGCTGTTCCTCGACCCGGCCGATCCGGCCGTGATCGCCCAGGCCGAGCGCGACGGCGTGCCGGCCGCGTGGATCGAGGCCGCGCGGCGTTCACCGACCTACAAGATGGCGATCGACTGGAAGATCGCGTTTCCGCTGCATCCGGAATACCGGACGCTGCCGATGGTGTGGTACGTGCCGCCGCTGTCGCCGATCAACGCGGCTGCCAACAGCGGCGATCTCGGCATGAACGGCTACCTGCCGGACGTCGACTCGCTGCGCATTCCGCTGCGGTATCTCGCGAACCTGCTGACGGCCGGCGACGAGGCACCCGTGAAGCTCGCGCTCGAACGGCTGCTCGCGATGCGCGCGTTCATGCGCGCGCGCCACGTGGACGGCATCGACGCACGCGGCGTGCTCGATCAGGTCGGGCTGTCGCTCGCGCAGGTCGAGGAGATGTACCGCTATCTCGCGATCGCGAACTATGAGGATCGTTTCGTGATCCCGACCACGCACCGGGAGTACGCGGAGAACGCGTACGACCTGCGTGCGTCGTGCGGCTTCTCGTTCGGCAACGGCTGCTCGGACGGCCGTTCCGACGCCAGCCTGTTCAGCCCGAGAAAGGGCAACAAGACGATTCCGATTCACGAGGTTTCCCGATGACGAGCAACGCACCCGATCCGACCTATGCGGCGCTCGCGGCGCTGCTCGACTATCCCGACGAGTCGCTCGTCGCCGCGCTCGATTCGATCGACACGCACCTGCGCGAGAGCGCGCGCTTGCCGAAAGCAGTGCGCGCGGGCCTCGACCGGTTCCTTGCATACGTGCGCGAGCGCGATCTGCTGACGCTGCAGGAGAACTACGTCGGGCTGTTCGATCGCGGCCGCGCGACGTCGCTGCACCTGTTCGAGCACGTGCACGGCGAATCGCGCGACCGCGGGCAGGCGATGGTCGACCTGCTGCAGATGTACGAGCGGCACGGGTTGTTCCTGAACCCGGGCGAACTGCCCGACTACCTGCCCGTGTTTCTCGAATACCTGTCGCGGCTGCCGGCGCCCGATGCGCGCAAGCTGCTCGCCGAAACCGGCGAGATCCTGCGTGCGCTGGCCGGGCAGCTCGCGCAGCGCGGGAGCCATTACAACTTCGTTGTCGGGGCGTTGCTGCCGATGGCCGGCCTTGCGCCCGCCGATGCGCTGGAGGCGGCCGACGACGACGTGGCCGCCGAGCGGCCGAGCGCGGCGGACTACCGCGCACTCGACGCGTCGTATGCGGACGAGGCAGTGCGCTTCGTCGGCGCAGCAACACCGGCGCACGCGGAGCAGACGGTGCGGTTCCATGACAAGCGGCCGGCCCGCGGCGCGTAAGCGCGGGTCCAACTGGGGAACGACATGAACGCTTACCTGCATCAGTTTCTGTTCGGGATCTACCCGTACATCTGCCTTGCCGTACTGCTGGTCGGCAGCCTGATCCGCTTCGACCGCGAGCAGTACACGTGGAAAAGCGATTCGTCGCAACTGCTGCGCCACGGCATGCTGCGGCTCGGCAGCAACCTGTTCCACTGGGGCGTGCTGGTCGTCGTGCTCGGGCACTTCGGCGGCTTCCTCGCGCCGCACTGGCTCGTATCGCCGTTCCTGTCGGCGTCCGGGCACCAGTTGGTCGCGATGGTGGCGGGGGGCGCGGCCGGCGTCGCGGCGATCATCGGGCTCTCGATCCTGATCTGGCGGCGCCTCGGCGACGCACGTATTCGCAAGAACAGCCGCACGTCCGACATCCTGATCGTGCTGATGCTGTGGGCGCAGCTCGCGCTCGGGCTCGGCACCGTCGTGCTGTCGACGCGCCACATGGACGGCGTGATGTTCGAACAACTGACCGACTACGTGAAGGGCGTCGTCACGTTCCGTCCGGACATCGCGAGCCTGCTCGTCGGCGTACCGCTCACGTACCGGCTGCATATCCTGCTCGGCTTCACGATCTTCCTCGTGTCGCCGTTCACGCGGATGGTGCACATCTGGAGCGGGATCGCGTCGGTCGCGTACCTGATCCGTCCATACCAGCTCGTGCGCAAGCGCTGAGGAGGCCGCATGAACGACGTTCTCTCCGATGCACCGGTCGCGTTGCGCATCAACGACGTCGCGATCGACGACGATGCGATCGCGGCCGAAGCTGCGCATCACGCCGACGCGCCCGACCCGCTCGATGCGGCGCGGCGTGCGCTCGCGGTGCGCGAACTGCTGCGGCAACGCGCGGTGTCGCTCGCGCTGCTCGACGCAGGCGCGCCGCTCGACGATGCGGCCGTCGACGCATTGCTGGAACGCGAACTGACCCACGTGCCTGATCCCGATCGCGCGGCTTGCGAACGCTATTACGCGCAGCATCCGGCGCGTTTTCGGCGCAACGACATCGTCTATGCGAGCCACGTGCTGTTCGCGATGACGGACCGCGTGCCGCTCGCGCCGCTGCGGCAGCGCGCGGAACGGGCGCTCGCCGACGTGGTGGCCGCGCCCGATACGTTCGAAGCGATCGCGCGTGCATCGTCGAATTGCCCGTCGGCGGAAGTGGGCGGCAGCCTCGGGCAACTGCTGCGCGGCGACACGGTGCCGGAATTCGAGGCCGCGCTGTTCGATACCGACGGCGTTGGCGTGCTGCCGAAGCTGGTCAACACGCGCTTCGGCTTCCACATCGTGCGCATCGAGCGCCGCGTGCCGGGCGACGCGGTGCCGTTCGACGAAGCAGCCGACCAGATCGCCGCGTACCTGGCGGCGCGCGTGCGGCAGCAGGCGATGCGGCAGTACGTGGCGATTCTCGCGGGCGGCGCACGTGTCGAAGGCGTGCAATTCGACGGTGCGAACGGGCCGCTGGTTCAATGAAACGGGGTTTTGCATATGGCAACTCAACAAGGTAATGCCGGGCCGGTCGCGAATGCGCCGGCCGTGCCGCTGCGTGCGTGGTCGGTGCTGGCCGCGAGCACGCTCGCGTTCATGGTGTGTTTCGTCGTGTGGATGATGTTCGGCGTGCTCGGCGTGCAGTTGCGCACCGATCTCGGGCTGAACAGCACGGAGTTCGGGCTGCTCACGTCGACGCCGGTGCTGACCGGCGCGCTGATGCGTCTGCCGCTCGGCACGTGGACCGACCGCTTCGGCGGCCGCATCGTGATGACGGTGCTGCTCGTCGTGTGCGCGGTGCCCGTCTACATCGTCAGCTACGCGACGCAGCTGTGGCAGTTCCTGCTGATCGGGCTGTTTCTGGGCTGCGTCGGCGCGTCGTTCGCGGTCGGCACGCCGTATGTCGCGCGCTTTTTCCCGCCGCAGCGGCGCGGGCTCGCGATGGGCGTGTTCGGCGCGGGCACGGTCGGCGCGGCCGTCAACCTGTTCGTCACGCCGCTGCTGCTCGGCGCGTACGGCTGGCGCTTCGTGCCGCGCGTCTATGCGGTCGCGCTTTTGGTGACGGCCGCGATCTTCTGGTTTGCGTCGGCGCCCGATCCGGGCGCGGGCAAGCGCGGCGGATCGATGCTCGATTCGTTCAAGGTGCTGCGCGACCCGCGCGTATGGCGGCTCTGCCAGTACTACTCGATCACGTTCGGCGGCTTCACCGCGCTGTCGCTGTGGATTCCGCAGTACCTGAAGAGCGAATACGGGATGTCGCTCGTGATGGCGTCCGCGTTCGCGGCCGGCTTCTCGCTGCCGGGCTCCGTGCTGCGCGCGCTCGGCGGCGCGCTGTCCGACCGCTTCGGCGCGCATGCGGTCACGTGGTGGGGGCTGTGGGTCGCATGGATCGTGCTGTTCCTGCTGTCGTACCCGGCGACCGACTTCGTGATCCACACGATCGACGGCACCGCGACGCTGAACGTCGCGATGCCAGTGGCCGGCTTCGTCGCGCTGATCTTCGTGCTGGGCGCGGTGTTCGCGCTCGGGATGGCGTCGACCTTCAAGTACGTCGCCGACGATTTCCCCGACAACATGGGCGTCGTGACGGGCATCGTCGGGCTCGCGGGCGGGCTCGGCGGGTTCCTGCTGCCGATCCTGTTCGGCGTGCTGCTCGACGTGCTGCGCGTGCGCACGACGTGCTTCATGTTCCTGTATGGGATCGTGTGGGTGTCGCTGATCCTGATCTATCTCTCGGAAGTGCGACGGTCGCCGGTGACAGGGTAGCGACGTACGGCAACGCGATGCCGCCGAGGGGCATGGTTTCCGTGTTTAAGGCAAGTGGAGTAACTACAGGGAAAGACGGAACTGATTCATCGGCGCGCCCCTTGGAAAACAAGGGAATCCGTCGAACTGGCAACGCTGGAATGGGTCGCCTGGTACAACCATCATCGGCTGATGGAAGCGGTCGGCTATATCCCGCCCGCTGAGGCTGATGCGAGTCGAAGCCGGCCCGGAGAACCTGAAGCACGCTCGGCTCGACTCGACCGAGCGCTTCGAGCATCAGTCGTTGTACGACCACGGCGACGACGGCAATCGATATGCTCGTCTGGCCATGCAAGCCGAGGAAGCGCAGGCGCACCGCTACGCGGGCGGTGGCTATGCGTGGCGGATGACAACTGCCGGGTGCGTGACGGTTGTGAAGCGTCAAGAGGTTGTTTCTCGACGCAGGAAGTCTGGCCATCGGCGCAACGCCGCCGATGGCGCTATGCGCA
>NZ_LPDI01000109.1:0-25651 GCF_001528895.1 Burkholderia sp. MSMB1078WGS
CTTCCCGACCTTCCCGACCTTCCCGACCTTCCCGACCTTCCCGACCTTCCCGACCTTCCCGACCTTCCCGACCTTCCCGACCTTCCAGACCTTCCAGACCTTCCGATCTGCCTGCCGCCTCGCCCGCGGTAGCCGCATGCCGATGCCCACCGACATCGCCCCGCAACGGACCTCGCACATGCGTCCGCTCGCCGCCGCCGGGCCGGGCCGTTAGTTGCAGTCGGGAGGCGGTCGGCTTCGCTATGCGGCCGGCACGATCATCTCCCGCGCAATCGCGCAGAACGCCGCCGTGGCGGCGCTTTCGCCGTGCAGCCGGCGGCTCATGATGATCGGCGACGTCGCGCCCGGCTCCGGCAGCCGCCGATAGACGACGCCCTTCACGCGCACGCCCTCCACGCTCTCCGGCACCAGCGACACGCCCACCTGGGCGGCGACGAGCCCGAGCGCCGTCTGCAGTTCGCGCACCTCGTGCACGGCCGCCGGCACGACCGCCCCGTCGCGCAGCGCCGACAACTGCTGATCGGCGAAGCTCGGCCGCGGCGTGCTCGGATAGACGATCATCGTCTCGTTCGCGAGATCCGCGAGCGTCAGCGGCCGGGCCGGATCGGCGAGCCGATGCCCGACCGGCAGCGCCGCGATCAGCTTCTCCTCGATCAGCGCCTCGCGCACCAGTTGGTCGTCGTCGAAGCGCAAGCGGCCGAACCCCACGTCGATCCGCCCGCCCTTCAGCGCGCCCAGTTGTTCGAGCGTGAACATCTCGATCAGCGACAGCTCGACGTCCGGCTGCGCCTCGCGAAACGCACGGATCACGTCCGGCAGCGCGCCGTACAGCGTCGACGGCACGAAACCGATCACGATCCGCTCCGACAGTTGCGCGAGCCGCCGCGTCAGCGGCCCGAACTCGTCGGCCTGGTCGACCAGACGTTTCGCCTGGGCATAGAACACGCGCCCGGCATCGGTCAGTTTCAGCGGCCGCGCGCCGCGCTCGAACAGCGGCAACCCGATCTCGTCCTCGATCGCCTGGAGCTGGCGGCTCAGCGGCGGCTGCGTCATGTGCAGCCGCTCCGCGGCCCGCGTGATGTTCATTTCCTCGGCGACGGCGATGAAGTAACGGAGCTGACGCAATTCCATTTCATGCCTCAAAGGTATGGAAGTAGTCGGAAAGAGTGTTGGACGACGCGGGGCGGGAATTCCTACCATGTGCACCAACAGGAGGAATCGCATGATAGCAACCGCCGCCGCCATCGAGCGCATCGAGACGTTGCTGGTCGATGTGCCGACGATCAGGCCCCACAAATTGTCGGTCGCCACGATGAATTGCCAGACGCTCGTATTGGTCCGAATTCGATGCACGGACGGTATCGAAGGCGTCGGCGAGGCGACGACCATCGGCGGCCTCGCCTATGGCGAGGAAAGCCCCGAAAGCATCAAGGTCAACCTCGACACCTATTTCGCGCCGCTGCTGCAAGGCATGGACGCGACGCGCCCCGGCGCCGCAATGGCGCGGGTGCGCAAGCTGTTCCAGGGCAACCGCTTCGCGAAGTGCGCGATCGAGACCGCGCTGTTCGACGCGCAGGCGCAGCGTCTGGGCGTGCCGCTGTCCGAGCTGTTCGGCGGGCGGCGGACCGATGCCGTCGATGTCGCATGGACGCTCGCGAGCGGCGACACGCAGCGCGACATCGCGGAAGCCGAAGCGATGCTCGAAGCCCGCCGCCATCGTGCGTTCAAGCTGAAGATTGGCGCGAACGCGGTCGCCGACGACGTGGCGCACGTCGTCGCGATCAAGCGCGCGCTCGGCGAGCGCGGCGACGTGCGGGTCGACGTGAACCAGGCCTGGAGCGAAACCGAGGCGATCTGGGCCGGCGCGCGGCTCGCCGACGCCGGCGTGAGCCTCGTCGAGCAGCCGATCGCCGCGACCAACCGTGCGGGGCTGAAACGCCTCACGCAGCTCGCGCAGGTGCCGATCATGGCCGACGAGGCGCTGCACGGCCCCGTCGACGCGTTCGCGCTCGCGCAGGATCGCGCGGCCGACGTGTTCGCGGTGAAGATCGCGCAATCGGGCGGCCTGCAGGGCGCGGCGAGCGTCGCGTCGATCGCCGCGGCGGCCGGCATCGAACTGTACGGCGGCACGATGCTCGAAGGCGCGGCCGGCACGATGGCGTCCGCGCAACTGTTCAGCACGTTCGACTCGCTGAAATGGGGCACCGAACTGTTCGGCCCGCTGCTGCTCACCGAGGAGATCCTCGTCGAGCCGCTGCGCTACCAGGACTTCAAGCTGCATCTGCCGGCAGCGCCCGGCCTCGGCCTCACCTTCGACTGGGCCCGCATCGAACGGATGCGGCGCGACGCCCGCTGATCCCCACACGACAACCGAAACCGGAGACACAGATGAACAAGCAAGCCATCGACGCACTGCTGAAGACCTTCGACGACGCCGCCGAGAAGCCCGGCAACCCGCGCGTGCGCGCGATCGTCAACCGGATCGTGAAGGACATCTGCTACACGATCGAGGACTTCGACGTGCAGCCGAGCGAATTCTGGACGGCCCTGAACTTCCTGAACGAAGCCGGCCGTGAATTCGGGCTGATCGCCGCGGGCCTCGGCCTCGAACGCTTCCTCGACGTGCGGATGGACGAAGCCGAGGAAAAGGCCGGCATCCACGGCGGCACGCCGCGCACGATCGAAGGGCCGCTGTATGTCGCCGGCGCGCCGGAATCGGTCGGCCATGCACGGCTCGACGACGGCACCGATCCGGGCCAGACGCTGATCATGCGCGGCCGGGTGCTCGGCCAGGACGGCGCGCCGCTCGCGAACGCGCTGGTCGAGGTGTGGCATGCGAACCACCTGGGCAATTACTCGTACTTCGACCCGTCGCAGCCCGCGTTCAATCTGCGCCGCTCGATCCGCACCGATGCCGAAGGCCGTTACAGCTTCCGCAGCGTGCTGCCGGTCGGCTACAGCGTGCCGCCGGGCAGCAAGACCGAGCAACTGCTCGACCAGCTCGGCCGCCACGGCCATCGTCCGGCGCACATCCATTTCTTCGTTTCCGCGGACGGGTATCGTAAGCTGACGACGCAGATCAACATCGATGGCGATCCGCATCTGTGGGACGACTTCGCGTTCGCGACGCGCGACGGGCTGATCCCGCCGGTCAGGCAGGCGGAGGGCGCGGAAGGCAAGCCGTACGGCGTCGACGGGCAGTTCGCGCTGATCGACTTCGATTTCTCGCTGCTCAAGGACAAGCAGGACGTGCCGGGGAGCGAAGTCGATCGGCCCCGCGCGCAGGCGTGAGCGCCCGTCCCGTTCGACGAATCGACAACGCAAGGAGTGCAGGATGCTGTTTCATGTGGAAATGACCGTTCGCCTGCCGGCGGACATGGATCCGGTCAAGGCGGCGACGCTGAAGGCGGAAGAAAAGGCGATGTGCCAGCGGTTGATGAACGAAGGCGTGTGGCGGCATCTGTGGCGGATCGCCGGGCAGTATGCGAACGTCAGTATCTTCGACATCGACAGCGTGCAGCAACTGCACGACGTGCTGAGTCAGTTGCCGCTGTTTCCGTATATGGAGATGGAGGTGCGGGCGCTGTGCCGGCATCCTTCGTCGGTGCGGGAAGACGATCGGTAAGCAACGATGCAGCGCGACCGTGACCGACGGCCGCGAGATGCACGCCCCGGGCGGCCGGCGATGTCACGCAGGCCGCCCGGGGCGTTTTGCATTCGGCGACGGTGACCCGCATCGCCGCGCGTCGACGTGCGCAGCTCCTGTCACGCGGCCAGATGCGCGGCGAACCCCACCGTCCCCGGCGCGATCTCCTCCTTCAACGTCAGCGCCGGAATCTCGTAGTCGCCCGCGTTCTGGCGGCGGAACGGAATCGGCGGCGTGGTCCACAGATCGTCGAGACGCTGGCCGAGCGCCGTACACGTTTCGTCGAAGCGCGCGGCGTTCATCTTGCCCGTCCGATAGATCACGAACGGCGGCAGCACGTCGAACCCCGGGTAATACAGCACGCCGTGCTGGATCGGGAACAGCAAGTCGTCGATCGGCCCGTTGATGCCGCGCGGGCTGTAGTGCGGCTCCCATCCGCCCGTCGTGACGACGATCATCGCCCGCTTGCCGGCCAGCGAGCCTTCGCCGTAGCGATCGCCCCAGTGCGTATCGGAATGCTCGCCGACGCCGTACGCAAAACCGTACGCATACACGCGCTCGAACCAGCCCTTCATGATCGCCGGCATCGAGAACCACCACAGCGGAAACTGCAGGATCACCGCGTCGGCCCACTTCAGCTTGTCCTGCTCCCGCGCGATATCTTCGCTTTGCGTACCTGCCGCGAACGCGCGCTTCGAATCGAGCGACGGATCGAACCGCGCGTCATGCGTGCGATCGGTCACGTCATTCGCATCGAGTACCGCCTTCCAGTTCATCGCATACAGGTCGCTCACCTGCACCGCGTGACCGGCCGCTTCGAGATGGCCGACGGCGAAGTCGCGCAGCGCGCCGTTCAGCGACCGCGGTTCGGGATGGGCATACACGATCAGCACATTCATGCTCGTCACTCCGTGGATTGAATGACTGCAGGATGCCGCCTTCGAAGGTATATTTGAAATGAATTTCGGATATTCCAGCTATAGCCATGAATAATCTCAGAAGGCTCGACCTGAACCTGCTCGTCACGCTGGACGTGCTGCTCGCCGAGCACAACGTCACGCGCGCGGCCGAGCGGCTGAACATGTCACAGCCGTCGGTCAGCGTGCAGCTGCAGAAACTGCGCGATGTGTTCGGCGATCCGCTGCTGCTGCCGGGGCCGCGCGGGATGCGGCCGACCGCACGCGCGGAAGCGCTGCGCGAGCCGTTGCGCGACGCGCTCGAAGCGGTCGAGCGCACGGTGCTCCCGGCCGCGCCGTTCGATCCCGCGACCGCGACGAACACGTGGCGCGTGGCCGCGACCGACTACGGCGAATCGACGATCGTGCTGCCCGCGCTGCACACGCTGCGGTCGACCGCGCCCGGCACGCGGCTGGCCGTCATCGAGCTCGTACCGCCGCGCATCGAGCAGGATGCCGAACGAAACGGTGTCGACCTCGCGTTCCATACGACCGAAGGGTCGCCGCCCGGCATGCGGCGCCTGCCGCTGTTCGTCGAGCGCTACGTGCTGATCGGCCGTGCCGGCCACCCGAAGCTGAAGCGGCGCCCCACGCTCGCGCAGTTCGGCACGCTCGAGCACGTGATCGTGTCGCCCGACGGCGGCGGCTTTTTCGGCGTGACCGACGAAGCGCTCGCGAAAGTCGGCGCCGCACGGCGCGTCGTGCTGTCGGTACCGCACTTCCTGTTCGTGATGTCGGCCGTCGCGAGCACCGACCTCGTCGCGATGCTGCCCGAGCGGCTGGTGCGCGGCGTGCCCGCGCTGCGCGTGGTGGACGCACCGGTCGAGGTGCCCGGCTATGAAATGTCGATGCTGTGGCACGAGCGCATGCATCGCGATCCGGCGCATCGATGGCTGCGGGAAACGATCGCGGCGGCGGTGTAGATCGTTCGCCCGATCGACGCGATTCGCCGCGTCGATCGCCGACGCACGGAATCCTGCATTCGGGACTTGAAACCGCATCGAACACTGTATATATTTACAGTGCTTTTGCACCATTTGACCCGAATTCCGTCATCCACAGACGAACGGACTTTTGTGAGGCGACCATGTTCCAGGCTTCCGCATTCGATCCCGAGCAACCCGGCTTCAATCCCGTCCACTTCGAGCGCGCCGCGCAGCGAGCGGTCGTCGATCTGCAGCGTGTCGTCGGCGGCCCCGCGCAGCGGGCGCTCGGCCTGCGCCGCCGCACCCACCCGGCGGCCGTGCGCACGATGAGCTGGCAGGCGCTGCTGAACGTCGAAGAGCTGGCGTTCTCGAATCCCGGTTTCCTGAACCGCAACGATCCGGCCGTCGTCGACGCGTTCATCCGGCTGCGCGACAGCCGGCTGGTCGCCGCGGACGTCGAGGAGCCGGTCGACTGGCGCCGCGACGACGACGATCTGCCGGCCGTCTATCTGATCGTCAAGGCGATGCTCGAAGCGGAAGAGGAAGAGCGGGCCGAAGCGGCCTGAGCCGCGCCGGCGATCGCGGCCACCGTCGGCCGAGTTCGCGTCGCCGCCTTGCGCGGCCGTGCGGTCGGCACTGCGGCTCGCCGCAGTTCCGCACCGGCGAATCGGCGCATCGGGCGGCAAGCCGCGAACCGTCGCGCAGGCTGATCGTCGCCATGCGACGTACGCCGGAGCGGCCGTCGCAATGGCAACCCGTTACAGCCGCGCCGCCAGCCGCGCGCCCTGATCGATCGCGCGCTTCGCGTCGAGTTCGGCCGCCAGTTCCGCGCCGCCGATCAGGTGCACCGAGCGCCCGGCGGCCTGCAACGGCGCGAGCAACGCACGTTGCGGCTCCTGCCCCGTGCAGAGCACGATCGTGTCGGCTTCGATCAGTTCGTGATCGGTGCGCTGCTCGCCGTACGACACATGCAGCCCGCGCGCATCGATCAGCTCGTAGTTCACGCCGCCGATCATCTTCACCTGCTTCATCTTCAGCGTCGCACGGTGAATCCAGCCGGTCGTCTTGCCGAGCCCCTTGCCGAGCGGGGCGGCCTTGCGCTGCAGCAGCGTCACTTCACGCGCCGGCGCCGACGCCTGTGCCCGCGTCACGCCGCCGCGCGTCGCGGCCGGGTCGGTCACGCCCCACTCCGCTTTCCATTCGTCGAGATCGAGCGTCGGCGACTCGCCGCCCTGCACCAGATATTCGGCGACATCGAAACCGATCCCGCCCGCGCCCACCACCGCGACCCGCCGGCCCACCGGCTGCCTGCCCGCGAGCACGTCGATATAGCTGAGCACGTTCGGCCCGTCCTGCCCCGGAATCTTCGGGTCGCGCGGCGCGACGCCGGTCGCCAGCACGATCTCGTCGTAGCCGCCCGCGATCAGGTCACTCGCGTCGACGCGGCGGTTCAGGTGCAGCTTCACGCCGGTCAGTTCGACCTGCCGGCCGAAGTAGCGCAGCGCTTCATGAAACTCTTCCTTGCCCGGAATCCGCTTCGCCATGTTGAACTGGCCGCCGATCTCGGCCGCGCCGTCGAACAGGTCGACCCGATGGCCGCGCTGCGCGAGCACCGTCGAGCAGGCGAGCCCGGCCGGCCCCGCGCCGACCACCGCGATCCGCTTCGGCTGCGGCGCGGGCGTGTATTTCAGTTCGGTCTCGTGGCACGCGCGCGGGTTCAGCAGGCACGATGCGATCTGGTTCTTGAACGCGTGATCGAGGCATGCCTGATTGCAGCCGATGCAGGTATTGATCTCGTCGGCACGGCCCTGCGCGGCCTTGACGACGAACTCGGCATCCGCAAGCAGCGGGCGCGCCATCGACACCATGTCCGCGCAGCCGTCCGCGAGAATCTGCTCGGCCACTTCGGGCCGGTTGATCCGGTTGGTCGTCACGAGCGGAATGCCGACCTCGCCCTTCATCTTCTTCGTCACCCATGCGAACGCGCCGCGCGGCACCGACGTCGCGATCGTCGGCACGCGCGCCTCGTGCCAGCCGATCCCCGTGTTGATGATGGTCGCGCCCGCGCGCTCGACCGCCTTCGCGAGCTGCACGGTTTCGCTCCAGTCGCTGCCGTCCGGAATCAGGTCGAGCATCGACAGCCGGTAGATCAGGATGAAATCGCGGCCGACCGCTTCGCGCGTGCGCTCGACGATCTCGATCGGCAAGCGCATGCGGTTCTCGTACGAACCGCCCCACCGGTCGGTGCGCTTGTTCGTGTGCATCGAGATGAACTGGTTGATCAGGTAGCCCTCGGAGCCCATGATCTCGACGCCGTCGTAACCGGCTTCGCGTGCCAGCGTCGCGCAGCGCACGAACGCGCGGATCTGCCGCTCGACGCCGCGCGCGCTCAGCTCGTGCGGCGCGAACGGCGAGATCGGCGATTTGATCTTCGACGGTGCGACCGCGAACGGGTGATAACCGTAGCGACCCGTATGCAGGATCTGCAGCGCGATCTTGCCGTCCTCCGCATGCACGGCGCCGGTGATCTCGCGATGCCGGCGCGCGGCGGCCGACGTCGTCAGCATGCCGCCGAACGGCTTGGTCCAGCCGGCCACGTTCGGCGCGAAGCCGCCCGTCACGATCAGGCCGACTCCGCCGCGCGCACGCTCGGCGAAATATTCGGCGAGGCGCGGCAGCGTCTTGCGGCTGTCCTCGAGGCCCGTATGCATCGAGCCCATCAGCACGCGATTCTTCAGCGTCGTGAAGCCGAGATCGAGCGGTGCGAGCAGGTGGGGAAAGGGAGTCGTCATGATGATCCGGCCAATAAGCGATGCCTGCCATCGTAGGCGCGCGCCGTCTTGAACGTGAGGGGCCAAACAGCCATAATGCTTGTCATTTCCGGCCAAATCGACATGACTTCCCCGTCTCGCAAGGATCGCCTCGGGCTGCGCCGGCCGACGATTCCGGTCGCCTATACGCGCCTGCTGCTGCAAGCGCTGGCCGCACGCGGCGTCGACCTGGCCGCCGTGCGTGCGGGCACGGGCCTGCGCGACGCGGTGCTGGCCGAACCGGACGCACGCGTCGCGCCGTCGCAATGGGGGCGGCTCGTACTCAACGCGATCGAAATCGGCGGCGATCCGGGTATCGGGCTCGCATTCGGGCTGCTGCTGAAGCCGACCGTGCACGGCTTTCTCGGCTACGCGACGCTGACCGCGCGGGACATCCGCGAAGCGCTGTCGGTCACGCAGCGCTACTTCCGGATGCGCAATCGCCAATACCGGCTGACCTATGCGGAAGACGAACGCGGCGCGACGCTCGAACTGCACGGCGTGCAGGCGAACCCCGTGCTGCAGCACCACGTGATGTTCGAATTCGTGCTCACGGGGCTCGCGCAGAATATCTCGCAGTGGTCGGGGCGCGCGTCACCGCCGATCCGGCTGCAATTCGCGTGGCCGGAGCCCGCATATTTCGCGCGCTATCGCGATACGCTGCCGCCGGTGGCATTCGGCTGCGCGGCCAATGCGCTGTGGATCGCACGCGACGCGCTCGACTGGCCGCTGCCGCTCGCCGATGAAGTCGCGCACCGGCAGGCGCTCGTGCAGGTCGAGCGAGAGTATGCGCAGGTGCGGCAGGAGGAAGGCGATCTGGTCGGGCGCGCGCGGGCGGAACTGGCGCGCGCGGCCGGCGATTATCCGGGGCCGGACACGCTCGCCGACGCGCTGCTCGTGTCGACGCGCACGCTGCGGCGCCGGCTCGAGGAAGCCGGATCGAGCTATCGGCAATTGCTCGACGAAGCACGGTTTCGCGACGCCAAGCAGTTGCTCGCCGCGTCGGATCTCGACCTGAAGACGATCGCCGAACGGCTGCAATTCACCGACCCGGCGAATTTCACGCGCGCGTTCCGGCGTTGGGCCGGGCAGACGCCGAGCGCGTATCGGGAGGCGGCGGGGAATTCTGCACTCGAATGACGCGGGGATGCCGTCGGCGCGAGATGCATGCCCACAGTTTCATCGGTATGATCAATGCCATACCGGTGCCCCGCCTGGCCTATGCGCAATCACACCACCCTGATCGAGTCGACGATCGACCGCATCGATACGAATCTCATCCGTATCGAAGCCGACATCAAGAATGTGCCGCTTTACCGCCTTACGATACAGGACGCCTGCTACTTCATCGCCGCTAGTGACGTCGATGCGGAAGCATTCAAGCGGATCGATCAATTGAAGCCCGGCATGGCGGTGCGCGCATGCGTTTTCGAGGATCGCGGCCGTCGCGCAATCGCGTGGATCAGGAGCAGTGACGTGGCGATCGCGCCTTACGACGCGCTTGCGCAAAAGCGGCGCGACGTGTCGCTGCTCACGTGGACGTCGTGCATGTTCGTGCTGGGCCTCGTGATCGGCGCAGCCGCATTCAGCGCGAACAGGGCGCTCATCGGGGCGCTGGCCCTGTTCGTGAGCATTGTCAGCGTATTGGGCGGCTTGCTGGCGCTCGCCGGCCTGTCCGACCTGATCTTCAGGCCTCAGCGGCGCGAAGCACAGCAAAAGTGGCAATACGAACCCACGGGTTTCACGGTGGAACGGAGCAGCACATGACCGATCGTTCGTTGCGAATCGCATCCGGTTGCGTGACATCGGTCGGCCAGAAAACAACCAGTACGAAAGTCTGGAGCAACAACCTCGGCTGGACCACGCAAGGCATCGAGGAGATCTCGCTGCAACTCGACGCATGCGACGCGCCGCTCGTGCTCAGAACGAGCGGCGCACGGCGCCTGTTCGTCGTCGCGGGCGACCGGCTGGATGTCGCCTATGTCGAAGATCGGGATCGACTGGCCGTCTACGGCATCCGCAATACGACCGACGGCTCGATCTATCTCGTTCGCCCCGCGAAAGTCGCCGCCGCTCGAACCGACATGTTCGTGACGCTGTTCATTTTCGTTGCCGTGATGCTCGCCTCCGGCATCATGTCCGCGGTAGCACGCACAAACGGGATAGTCGATGCGATCGCGTGGTTCGGCGCAGGTACGATCGGCTTGTTCGTGTTGAGCACGATTCTGCGTACCGTGTTCGGCCTGATCGCGTGGCCCGAAATCCGGCGGCTCGCGCAGCCCGGCGGCAAGCGCGAGATGAATGCCGCGAAGCGCGCGCTGTCTCTTGCGAACACGGAGGCGCGGAACATACGTTTCCTCTGACGCGACGTGCGCGCAGCGCGTCAGCGGCCGATATGAATCCGCGCGCCGCCGTCCCCCTCGCCCGCTTCGATCCGCACGTCGCCCGTAGCGGCGGCGATCGCGTCGTACGCATCGTCGCTCACGCACACCACCGGCACCGCGATCGCATACAGCTCGGCGGCCACGATCGCGCCGATCGAGATGATCAGGTCGCACTCCTTCAGCACGATCGCAACCGGCCCCGTGCCGTTGCGCACCGCTTCCGCGAGCACGCTGCTGCTCGAACTCGAGCCCTTCGCGTGCGGCATCACCATCACCTTGCCCGCCACGCTCGCGCCGGCCTGCGGATGCCCGCGATCGACGATCCTGCCCGCGCCCGAGTCGTAGCCGCCCCAGAAGCTCAGCGGCTTGTCGAGAACGAACGGGCGCGCACACGCGCTGCCCGGCACGAGCGTGTCGCCCGTCAAGAATTGTCCCGTCGCTTCAGTCATCGAATCGCACCTTGCCTTCGTATGCGGACCGCACGCATTCGCGCATGCTGCCGTACGCAACCGTCACGCCGATGTTCGCGGGCGCATACGACGCCCATTTCCCCGAGTTGGTCATCACCAGCCCCGACAACTGCTTCATCACCGGCGTGATGTACGTGCAGGTATCGACAACGATCTGGACGCCGCGCGCGGCAAATTTCTCCGCGAGACCGGCTTGCTCCAGCTCCCACAAAATGAAGCGGCTCGTGTTCACGTAGAAATCGCAGGCCGGCTGGCCGTCGAACGCGTCGAGCAATGTGTCGAGCGTGCGGAATTCGGCCAGCGAAAAATGCGGCGTACCGAGCGCGACCGCGACGAGCGCGTCGCCGGCCGCGCCGTGATTCAGCGTGCGGCGAATCTCGTCGAGATCGGCCATCGTGATGTCGATCGTGCGTTGCGCCGCCTGCCCGTGCAACGCGGCATCGAGCGTCGGCGCCTCGGGCGTCACGCCGACCGCATGGAACAGCGCGACGGCACCGCTCGACGCGGCGGCCGCGCCGAGCGCCTTGAGCTCGTCCTCGGTGGTGTCCGCCGGCAGCCCGACGATCGCCGGCACGACGGCGCCCGCGAACTTGCCGACCGCCAAACCGAGCGCGGCGAAATAGATGTCGCGCGACGGCAGGCGGCTGAAGTCCGGCGCATTGAACACGATCCGCGCGGCGCGATTCGCGTCGACATGCAGCCCCGCATACGGCGCACGCCCGGTGATCGCGGCGGCCAGGTCGAGAAAATCGCCGTAGCGGCTCGTGCGCGCGCCGAGCACCGAGTTCGCGAACACGATCGCATTCGATTCGGCCCACGCGATCTGCTCGCCCATCGCGGGGCGATTCTTCAGTTGATACGGCGCACACGTGAAGCTCGATTCGCAGCCGAGCAGCACATGCGCGTCCATCAGGCGCTGCGCATCGCGCTGGATCGTGCGGTCGCCGTGGTACAGCTCGGGATGGATCAGGTCGAGCGACCCGACGTTCAGCGTGGTCGGCACCGCGACCTTCGCGCCCGTCTCGACGAAATAGTCGACGAAGTCGAGGCTCGCCTGGCCGTGATACAGACAGCCGTCGATGTGGGCGGATGTAATGTCGATCAGGTGCGGCGCGGACATCACGTGCGCCGTACGCGCAACGATTCGCATCGCGCGGGCGACGCCGTCGCCGAAATCCCCGCGCAACATCGCGTCGTCGCGGTCACTCAACTGCAGCATCGATTGCTCCTCTGACTCGTGCCGGCGGCGCCGGCCCTGAAATCGGTCAGAGGACTCTACAACTGGAAACAAAAACTGTCCAGATCACTCGAAAACCGGGCACCATTAAAACCAATCTTCACAACCCAAACGCTTCCGCGTCGTACCAATGGCTCGGTTTTCGCACCAGTCGATCGCCACAGCGAGCCGCCAGCCGCGCCTAACGTTCCGCCGTCAGGCTGAACAACTCGTTGCGCAACGCCTTCGCGCGATCGCGGCCGAACTGCGCGTCGAATTCGTCCTGAGCGGCCTGCCACGCGATTTTCGCTCGTGCGAACGTGCGCTCGCCGAGCTTCGTGAGATGGAGCGCATGAGCACGCGCATCGTGCTCGGACGCAGCCGTCGCGACGAAGCCGTCGCGTTGCAACGGCTTCAGCGCACGCAGCAAGGTCGTGCGGTCCATCACGAGCGTATCGGCGAGTTCGCTCATCACCAGGCCGGGCCGGTGCGTGAGGTTCGCCATGATCGAGAACTGCGCGGGCGTGACGCCAATCGGGGCCAGATGGCGCTCGTACAGTTGCGTGACGAAGCGCGCCGCCTGGCGCAGCGCGAGGCAGTTGCAGGTCTGAGCAATCGAGGTGTCGTTCATGTTTCGCAATCTATATGTGCATATGCATAAAGTCAATGTACACTCCGTCGTAACACTGGCCGGCGGCCGGCCATCGCGTCAAGGAGACGGACATGGACTACATCGACAAGCTGCGGATCTTCCGGTCGGTGGTGGAAATGCGCAGCTTCACGCGCGCCGCGGACATGCACGGCCTTGCGCGGCCGGTCGTGTCGCGCGCGGTCGCGGATCTGGAGGCGCGCTTCGGCAGCCGGCTGCTGCACCGGACCACGCGCCAGGTGTCGCTGACCGAAACGGCCGAGCGGATCTACGAGCGTTGCGCGGCCGTACTCGACGAGCTCGATGCCCTCGAAGCGCAAGCGCAGACGCACACGCGCGAGCCCGAGGGGCTGCTGCGCCTCGTCGCGCATACGACGGCCGCGCTGAACCGCCTCGTGCCGCTGATCGCCGGCTTCAAGACCGCGCATCCGAACGTGCGCCTCGACGTCACGCTGACCGAGCGCCCGGTCGATCTGGTCGGCGAAGGCTACGACATCGGCATCGTCGTGCCGTACATGCTGACGAGCGAATCGACCGTCGTGCGGCTGATCGAGCGCATTCCGGTCGTGATCGTCGCGACGCCTGCGTATCTGCACGCGAATGCGCGCCCCGAGACGCCGGCCGACCTCGCCCTTCATCCGTTCGTGCCGATCTCGCCGTCGCTGCGCCGCCCCGCGCTGTCGTTCCGCGTCGACGGCGACACGCTCACCGTGCCGTTCCGTTTCGACATCTCGTCGAACAGCCCCGTGTTCAACCGCGAAATGGTGATGCACGACTTCGGCATCGGCATCGTCCCGAAAACGCTCGTCGAGGCCGAACTCGCATCGGGCGCGCTCGTGCAGTTGCTGGAAGGCGCCGATCTCGTCGATGCGTTCGTCGACATCAAGCTCGCCTACGCGAATCGCGCGCTGCTGCCCGCGAAGGTGAAAGCGTTCATCGACTACACGGCAGCGTATTGCGACCGCGAAGGCTGGAGCGTGCCCGCGGCGGCATGACCCGGCGCGCGAACGCGCGTTGCCGGCGCCGATTGGTACAGCCACGACACCAATCTGATCCCGCCGCGCCGCTCGCTTCGAACCGCGCCGCCACCTAACATGTGCACATGCACAAGACCACGCTCACCGACGACGATTGCTTCGCAGTCCGGCAAGCCGCCCGGCGGATCTCGCAGTTCTACGAGCGTTACCTGTCGCGGGCGGGCGTCACGCCGTCGCAGTACAGCATCCTCGCGCTGCTGCGCGACCGGCCCGGCCTGACGATGGCGACGTTGTCGAATGTGCTGGTGATCGAACGCACCGCGCTGCTGCGCGCGCTCAAGCCGCTCGTCGGCGCGGCGCTGGTGACGGGGCGCATCGAGCCGCCCTGCCGTGGCCAGACGTTCGCGCTGACCGCGAACGGCGAAACGAAGGTCGCCGATGCGCACGTGCACTGGCTCGCCGCACAGGAAGCGTTCGAGCGGTGCTTCGGGCCGACGCAGGCGGCCCGCCTGAGAGACGAATTGTTCCGGATCACGCACAACCTGCCGGAACGCTGACCCCTTCCCCGATCGACGCCGTACCGTCGGCCGTTTTGAACAGTGCATATACATAGGTGAATCGATGGATACGACCCAAGCCGCTGCCTCGTCGCGCGAAGCAGCCACAACCGAGCGGCCCGCGAAGCAGCAACGACGCGTGCCGTGGATGCGCATCGCGGTGGGCGCCGCCGTCGTCGTGGTCGCGGCCGCCGTGCTCGACTGGCTGTTCGTGCTGCGCTTTCAGGAAAGCACCGACGACGCGTATGTCGGCGGCGACGTGACGGTGCTCGCGCCGAAGGTCAACGGCTTCGTCGACAGGATTCTCGTGACCGACAACCAGCGCGTGAAGGCCGGCGACGTGCTCGTGCAACTCGATGCACGCGACTACGACGCGAAGCTCGCGCAGGCCGGCGCCGAAGTCGACAGCGCGCGCGCCGCCGTGACCGAACTCGAGGCGAAGCAGCAACTGCAATACGCGGTGATCGGCCAGCACGCGGCGGACAAGAACGCGTCGTCGGCCGAACTGACGCGCGCCGCGTCGGACCGCGTGCGCTATCGCGAACTCGTGAAGTCGGACGCCGTATCGAACCAGATCGTCGAACGCGCGGATGCCGATTACTCGAAGGCCGGCGCGGCCGTCGAGCGCAGCGACGCCGCGCTGCTCGCCTCGAAGCGGCAGCTCGACGTGCTCGGCGCGCAACTCGCCGATGCGCGCGCCCGCGTGAACACCGCGCTCGCCGCGCAGCGCGTCGCGGCGCTCAACGTCGAATACACGACGATCCGCTCGCCGGTCGACGGCTACGTCGGCAACCGCACGGGCCGCGTCGGGATGCTCGCGAACGTCGGCGTGCCGCTGTTGATCGTCGTGCCCGCGTCCGGCCTGTGGATCGACGCGAACTTCAAGGAAGACCAGTTGCGCAAGATGCGCGCGGGCGATCGCGTCGACGTCGCGCTCGATGCGTCGAGCACGCGCCTGCACGGCCGCGTCGACAGCCTGGCGCCCGCGACCGGCGCGACCTTCAGCGTACTGCCGCCCGAGAACGCGACCGGCAACTTCACGAAGATCGTCCAGCGCGTGCCCGTCCGCGTGCATCTCGATCCGCAGCCCGGCATCGAGCAAGTGCTGCGTCCCGGCCTGTCCGCGGTCGTGACCGTGCATACCGACCACAAGCACTGAGCGGGAGCCGACGATGACCACCGCGTTTTCCGGCGACCCCGCGTCGCAACCGACGAAGCAGCGCGTGTTCGCGTTCGCGTTGATGTGCGTCGGCTTCTTCATGGCGACCCTCGACATCCAGATCGTCGCGTCGTCGCTGCGCGACATCGGCGGCGGGCTGTCCGCGAGCCAGGACGAATTGTCGTGGGTGCAGACCGCGTACCTGATCGCCGAGATCATCGTGATCCCGATGTCGGGCTGGCTGTCGAAGGTGATGTCGACGCGCTGGCTGTTCGTTGCATCGGCCGTCGGTTTCACGATCACCAGCATGCTGTGCGGGCTCGCGTGGGACATCGACTCGATGATCCTGTTCCGCGGGATGCAGGGCGCGCTCGGCGCCGCGATGATCCCGACCGTGTTCACCACCGCGTTCGTGCTGTTCCCCGGCAAGCAGCGACTGATCGCGTCGACAACCATCGGCGCGCTCGCATCGCTCGCGC
This sequence comes from Burkholderia sp. MSMB1078WGS, assembly GCF_001528895.1. NCBI lineage: Bacteria > Pseudomonadati > Pseudomonadota > Betaproteobacteria > Burkholderiales > Burkholderiaceae > Burkholderia > Burkholderia sp. MSMB1078WGS. Next base: position 16,230 of record NZ_LPDI01000109.1, read on the forward strand.
CGGCGATCGGCCCGGTGATCGGCGGCTGGATCACCGACCAATGGTCGTGGCACTGGCTGTTCTACCTGAACCTCGTGCCGGGCATCGCGGTGGCCGCGCTCGTACCGCGCTACGTGCATATCGACGAGCCCGACCTCAGCCTGATCAAGCGCGGCGACTATCTCGGCATCGCGCTGATGTCCGGCTTCCTCGGCTGCCTCGAATACGTGCTCGAGGAAGGCCCGCGCAAGAACTGGTTCGGCGACGACGCAATCGTCATCTGCGCGTGGATCTCCGGCATCTGCGGCTTCCTGTTCATCGTGCACGCACTGACCGCCGACGATCCGATCGTCGACCTGCGCGCGCTCGCCGTGCGCAACTTCGGGATCGGCAGCCTGCTGTCGTTCGTGACCGGCATCGGGATCTTCGTGACCGTGTTCCTGACGCCGCTGTTCCTCGCGCAGGTGCGTGCGTTCAGCTCGCTGCAGATCGGCATCGCGCTGCTGTCGGTCGGCGCGTTCCAGTTGATCGCGCTGTGCGCGTATGCGTTCGCCGCGCGCTACTTCAGCATGCGTGCGCTGCTCGTGTTCGGGTTGATCTGCTTCGGCCTCGGCTGCTACCTGTACACGCCGATCACGCACGACTGGGGCTGGCGGGAATTGCTGCTGCCGCAGGCGCTGCGCGGCATCGGCCAGCAGTTCAGCGTGCCGCCGATCGTGACGATGGCGCTCGGCTCGCTGCCGCAGTCGCGGCTGAAATCGGCGAGCGGGTTGTTCAACCTGATGCGTAACCTCGGCGGTGCGATCGGCATCGCGGTGAGCGCGACGATGCTCAACGACCGGCTGAATTTTCATTACCTGCGGCTGAACGAGCACGTGAGCGCCGGCGAACAGCAGGTCGCATCGCTGCTCGATCGCCAGGCCGCGTACTGGGGATCGGTGGCCGGCAATACGTTGAATACCGCACAGGCCGGCCTCGCGAACCTGCATCGGCTGATCTATCGCGAAGCACTGACGCTCACCTATGCGGATGCGTACTACGCACTGTCGCTGTGCTTCGTCGTCGCGCTGCTTGCCGTCGTGTTTTCCAAACCCATTACGTTGAATGCGCCACCGCCGGACGCGCACTGAGGCCAAAGGATCATCATGAAGAAGCTACTCGTCGCGCTGGCCGTCAGCGCATTCGCCGCAGGGTGTGCGGTGCAGCCCGCGCAACATCCGGCGTTGAACGAATCGGTTCGGACGCTCGCGCCCACCGCATGGGATACCGACGTGCCGCGCGCGGACATCGACGCCGCCGCTTGGTGGGCGCAATTCCACGACCCCGTGCTCGACCGGTTGATCGCCACCGTGCTCGACGGCAATCTCGATCTGCAAGCCGCCGCCGAACGCGTGAAGCAGGCGCAGGCGCTGACCGTTCAGAAGCGCGCGGCGCTGCTGCCCGAACTCGACGCGACCGCCCATGCGGCCGACGCGCGGCAGAACACGCCGCCGCCGCTCGGCTATGTGCGGCAGGCGGGTGCGGGGCTCGCGCTGAGCTGGTCGCCCGACGTGTTCGGCGGCGAACGGCTCGATTTGCTGGCCGCTCGAGCGGAGCTGGTCGGGCAGAAGCATGCAGAAGATGCGATGCGGCTCGCGCTCGCGGCCGATGCGGCATCCGCGTATGTCGATCTGCGCTGGGCGCAGCAGGAATTGAAGATCCTGCAGGACAACGCGAGGATTCGGCAGCATGCGCTCGAACTCACGCGCAAGCGACAGGCGTTCGGACTGTCGACGGAACTCGACGTGACCCGTGCGCAGAACCAGCTCGATGCGCTCGAAGCCAGGATTCCGCCGACGCAGGCGCAGATATCGCATCAGCTCAATCTGATCGCCGTGTATTCGGGGCGGACGCCGGAATCGGTCGATCGGCTCGTGCTGGCGCAGGCCGGGGAGATTCCGGCGCCACCGGTCGGTGTGCCGGGGACGTTGCCGTCGCAAGCGTTGTTGCGGCGGCCCGATGTGCTGACTGCCTACGCTCAAGTCGAGCGGCGTGCGGCACAAGTGGGCGTGGCGAAGGCCGAACGCTATCCGAAGTTTTCGTTGAACCTGACGGACGGCATTCTGGCGGCTTCGTATCTCGGGTTGCCGACGTTGACCGATAACCTCTTCAGCGCGGCGCTGAGTGCGACGAGCCCGATCTTCAACGCGGGACGGATTACCGCCGATATCTCGCAGAGCGAAAGCCGGATGCGTGAGTCCGAACTCGGGTTACGGCAGACGATGCTGCAAGCGTTGCGGGAAGTCGAGGATGCGCGCGCGAATCTCGTCAGTTCCGATGAGGCGACGCGGAGGCTGGGTAGCGCATTGGCGGCTTCCGATAAAGCGCTTGGGTTGGCGAATCAGCTTTACAAGGGCGGCGCGACCGATTTTCTCGATGTGCTGTCGGCGCAGGAGGTCTATCTAAGGGATTCGGATTCGCTCAATCAGGTCAAGCGCGAGCATGCGCTCGCGGCGGTGGCGTTGTATCGGTCGCTTGGGGGTGGGTGGAGCAGGAATGAGGGGGCGGGTGGGACGGAGGTGGAAACTCAGGCTGTGGCGAAAAACTAGGAGGAGTCGCGATGCGGCGCCGACTTCAATACTTGCCGGCGCCCACTATTCAGTCGCACGATCCGAGACATTGGACCGTCGTCAACGCAATCGAGTAAGCCACGGTCACCGCAATATCCAGCCCCACGATAACGGCGACGATACGCGTGATGAGCATGTGCCAGAATCGGATCGCAACGAACATACCTGCCGGGCTGTTCCAGGCGATACGGTAAAGTATCGCCTTCGCGAGGGGCATACGCTGAGAGAGCAGCGCCCTTGCTCGATCAGGAAAAATTAAATGAGTGAAAACCGCTACACCTAGGGCACTTGACAGAATCTACGACCCGTCGACGTCTTTGCCCTGGTGGCGTTCGATGAGACGCGCAAGCAACTGGGTTTGGACGATCTGGCAGCCGCGTCGGCAATGCTGCTTGGTCAGGCTGACGTCCCTGTCCCCGGCAAATTCTCAGGGGCTACGCCAGGCACCTCCGTCGCCTCACTTGCTGCCCGCAAGCTGTTCCCGCAGACGCTACCGTTTCGCCTGCCGATGATCATGGGCGTTGGATTGTCCGGTGTTCGAATCGCCTTCACTCACCGCCTCGGCGCATGGGTCGGCCGGACGATTCCGGTCGTAGGCGAGGTGTTTCTGGCTCGCGATGCCTTTCTGATCATGCGCAACACCGTGACGACCTACAACCGACTCGTGAAACCCGAAGATCGAGTGCTCTGAGCCATGAAAGACGACACCTGGGAACGTTTCGAAGCCTTCGCCCGTAAGGAGCTTGGCCGGCCGCTGTTCGGCGGCAAGCTGAACCTTCAGCCGCAATCACGGCTTGAGGAGGATCTCGGCGTCACCGGCCTCGACGGGATCGAATTTATCGACAAGTGGGCCGAGACATTCAACGTGGACGCCAAAGGGTTCCCGTACCGGCGATACTTCGGCCCTGAAGGTCAGGAACTGCTGTCGTCACTCATTGGGCTATTCGTGAAGCGGCTCCGACCGCCAAAGCGCTACCCGCTGACGCTTGGCATGCTGGCCGAGGCGACGCGACGCGGGAAGTGGGACACGGATGCGATCGAGGCCACTGCAAGAGAGGGATCGTAATTGGCCAGGCCGGTCAGCTGTCCTGACCGGCCTTCCATTGGCGGAAATATCACTACACCACGTGAGATTTTCACACTACCCATTTATCTCGCCTGAGCCTGTACATTCGTCGCACCCGGCTTCAACAGGAGCCTGTATTGCGCATCAGCGTAGAGACGAAGATTGCCGGTCTGCGCTGCGGGTTCCTTGGGGGTACGGAAATCGGCGACTGCGGGTTAGCGCGCCGACAGGCTCCAGGTGGGCCAATGCGGCACGCTCGACAGATTAGCAGCGGCGGGAAAGGTGTCGTTGGGTGTTTTGTGCGCGCCGTCGCTGCGCGATCATTCAGTGGCCGGCCAACGGTACCCGATTACTTCATGCAACGGGTACGCAAGCTCGCGAACCTCTTCCAATTGATTGCCGCCGAACAGATGCACGTGTTCGGCGTCGTGACGCAGGTAGAAACCGACGTGCCCTTTCCAGCTCGCCGGATCATCGCGCGTCAGGATCGCGATGCAGCCGTAGACCGGGCGCTCCAGCGGTTTGCCCCATTCGAGCCACGAGCGCGCCAACGCCGAGCCTGTACCGCGGAATCCGGCGTGCACCATGCACCAGTTCACGAACGACGAGCACCAGGAGATTTTGTCGTCGTAGCCGACCAGGTTCGTCTGGTTGTTGTACTCGACGATGCGCGGGTTGATGCTGCCCGGCGGATGGCGGCGGATGCCGAGTTCGGCCAGCGCGACGGGCATCCAGGGCGGGTGGGCGGCGGCGGCTTTCACTTTGCTCTCAGGGTTCGATAGGGTCACGTCATTCTCGGGCACGTGTCGGTGTCGTTTCACGCAATCTTCGCACGAATAGAACGAATCCACAGCGCCCTTTGCAGGGTGCGATTTTCGTCGAGCGCGCCCGTATCATGTCGGCAGCGCCATCGACTCCGCCAACCGCCATGCGCATCACGCCTCTGCCGCCCCTTCAGTGCCTCATCGCGTTCGAAGCCGCCGTGCGGCACGCGAGTTTCACGAAAGCCGCCGCCGAACTGCACCTGACGCAAAGCGCGATCAGCCGCCAGATCCAGCAGCTCGAGGAATTCCTCGGCCGCTCGCTGTTCGTTCGCGAACACCGTTCGCTGCGGCTGACGATCGCCGGCGAGCAATACGCGGCGCAAGTCCACCATCTGCTCACGCAATGCGCGCAAGCCACGCACGACGTGATGAAACCGTACGGCGATCTCGAACTGACGATCGCATGCTCGTCCGGCGTCGCGCTGCTCTGGCTCACACCGCGGCTGCCGCACTTTCGCGCCACGTATCCCAACATCAAGCTGCGCCTGATCGTGCGCGACGGCCTTGCCTCGATGTCGCCCGCGGAATTCGACGTGGGCGTCTACTACGTGCGCCAGCAGGCGCCGGCCGAATACACCGCACGCCGTCTGTTCGACGAAGAAGTGTTCCCCGTCTGCGCGCCTGGCTATCTGGCCGGCCGCACGCTCGACGCGGCCGATCTCGCGAACGAAACGCTGCTGCGCCTCGAAGACGGCCAGCGCCAATGGATGTCGTGGTCCGAATGGTTCGACTTGAACGACGTCGACCGGCAGAAGGCGCAGCCGCAGGACATCACGATCAATTCCTATCCGCAGATCGTGCAGATGACGATTCTCGGTCAAGGCGTGTCGCTTGGCTGGCGCTACATGATCGACGCCTGTATCGAAGCCGGCCTGCTCGTGCGCGTGACGGACGCGTCCGCGAGCCACGGCGGCGGCTATTACGTGATCTCGCCGAACGACCGCGCGCAGAACCAGGCCGCCCGCCTGTTCACCCGCTGGCTGTTCGAACAGGCGGAGCAGCAGATCGCGTCCTGAATACCGGGCGCGACGCATGCGTGCAGCGCATGCCTGCATGCGAATCTTTCGTTTCAGAAAAAAATCCGGCGTTCCTTAGCATGGGATTCGTGCGGGGCAGCCGTCCCGTCTTCTGACCAAGGAAGAGACCATGCAAGGAACGCTTTCTCCACGCGCCGCGCCTGCCGTCGATGCGGCGGTGCAACAGCGCCGCCGCGCCATCGTCGCGACCGTGATCGGCAACGGCCTCGAATGGTTCGACTTCACCGTCTACAGCTTCTTCGCGGTGATCATCGCGAAGCTGTTCTTCCCGACCGGCAACGAACTGACGTCCGTGCTGCTCACCGTCGCGACCTTCGGCGTGGGCTTCTTCATGCGGCCGGTGGGCGGCATCGTGCTCGGCGTCTATGCCGACAAGGCAGGCCGCAAGGCCGCGCTGTCGCTCACGATCCTGCTGATGGCGGCCGGCACCGCGCTGATCGGGATCGCGCCCACCTACGAACAGGCCGGCATCGCCGCGCCGCTGTTGATCGTCGTCGCACGGCTGCTCCAAGGCTTCTCGGCAGGCGGCGAGATGGGCGGCGCCACCGCGTTCCTCACCGAATATGCGCCGCCGGAGAAACGCGCGTATTACTCGAGCTGGATCCAGTCGAGCATCGGCTTCGCGGTGCTGCTGGGTGCGGCGACCGGCACGTTCGTCACGACCTCGCTCGACACGCAGGCGCTGCATAGCTGGGGCTGGCGGCTGCCGTTCCTGCTCGGGATCATCGTCGGGCCGGTCGGTTACTTCATTCGCAGCCATATCGACGAGACACCCGCGTTCAGCGCCGTCGAATCGCAGGCGAAGGAAAGCTCGCCGCTGAAGGAAGTGCTGCACACGTATCCGCGCGAGACGTTCGCGAGTTTCTCGATGGTCATTCTGTGGACCGTCTGCACCTACGTGCTGCTGTTCTACATGCCGACCTATTCCGTGCGCACGCTGCATCTGCCGCAATCGACCGGCTTCACGGCCGGCATGATCGGCGGGCTGATGATCATGTGCTGCTCGCCGATCGTCGGGCGACTCGCCGACGCATGGGGACGGCGCGTGTTCCTGTCCGGCTCGGCGCTCGCGATCCTCGTGCTGGCGTGGCCGATGTTCTCGTGGATCAACCACGCGCCCGGGTTCACGTCGTTGATCGTGTTCCAGGCCGTGTTCGGCGTGCTGATCGCGGCCTATACGGGGCCGATCCTCGCGGCGTTCGCGGAACTGTTTCCGACCAAGGTGCTGTCGACCGGGTTATCCGTTGCGTACAACTTCGCGGTGACGATCTTCGGCGGGTTCGCGCCGTTCCTGATCACGTGGCTCATCGCGCGCACCGGCAGCAACATGGCGCCCGCGTTCTACGTGATGCTCGCGGCGGCCGTCAGCTTCGTCGGCACGCGCTTCGTGAAGGATGCGAAGCGTGCGGCCGCAACGACTCGATAAGGATTTTTTCTCCATGACCATTACCGTGCTTCAAGGCGGCAACGTGCTCGACCTCGAACGAGGCGTGTTGCTCGAACATCATCATGTCGTGATCGAAGGCGAGCGGATCGTCGAAGTCACCGATCGGCCGGTGGATTTGCCGAACGCGCAGGTGATCGACGTGCGCGGCAAGACCGTGATGCCGGGGTTCATCGATTGCCATGTGCATGTGCTGGCGTCGAATGCGAACCTGGGCGCGAATGCGATGCAGCCGAATATTCTCGCGGCGATTCGGTCGCTGCCGATTCTCGATGCGATGTTGTCGCGGGGGTTTACCAGTGTGCGGGATGCGGGGGGCGCGGATTGGAGCCTGATGCAGGCGGTCGAGACGGGGCTGATTCCGGGGCCGCGGATTTTTCCGTCGGGGAAGGCGTTGTCGCAGACCGGCGGGCATGGGGATTTTCGGCCTCGGGGGGACTTGCTGGAGCCTTGTTCGTGTTGCTTTCGAACGGGGGCGATTGCTCGGGTGGTTGACGGCGTTGAAGGTGTGCGGCTCGCGGTTCGTGAAGAAATTCAAAAAGGCGCGGCGCAGATCAAGATCATGGCTTCTGGTGGCGTGGCTTCGCCGACTGATCCGATTGCGAATACGCAGTATTCGGAGGATGAGATTCGAGCGATCGTCGATGAGGCCGAGGCCGCGAATACTTATGTGATGGCGCATGCGTATACGGGGCGGGCGATTGCACGGGCCGTAAGATGCGGCGTGCGGACGATCGAGCACGGGAATCTCGTGGATGAAGCGGCTGCGGCGCTCATGCATGAGCGGGGGGCGTTCGTGGTGCCGACGTTGGTGACTTATGACGCGCTCGCTAAACATGGGGCTGAGTTTGGGATGCCGGCGGACTCCATCGCGAAGGTGGCTTCCGTGCAGCAGAAAGGACGTGAATCGCTCGAGATCTATGCAAAGGCCGGCGTGAAGATGGGGTTCGGGTCGGACCTGCTCGGCGAGATGCATGCGTTCCAGTCCGGTGAGTTTCGGATTCGGGCGGAGGTGCTTGGGAATCTGGAAGCGCTCAGGTCGGCAACGACGGTGGCGGCGGAGATCATCAATATGACGGGGGAGCTTGGGGTGGTTGCGACGGGGGCGATCGCGGACCTCGTCGTGCTGGATGGGAATCCGCTCGCCGATATCGGGGTCGTGGCTGATGAAAGCGCGCGGGTCGAGTATGTGTTGCAGCGGGGAACGGTTGTGAAGCGGCGGGCTGGCGCGCGGTGATGTGAGGCCGTTCGTTCGGCTATTTCGGCAGGCGCGGTGCGACCTCCCGGGCCTTGCGTCGTGACAGTTGTTGAAAGTCGCTGGACGTGTGAATCGCGGCGTTCGCGGCAATGGCCGGGGCTGTGTCGCCCCGGGGTCAATCGCATTCGAGAAACGCCTGCGTTCCACTCGCTAGAGCCGCGTCAAGCGGCCCTTGCAGGCGTTATAGCGGCTGCGGTACCCAATCAGGATCGTGGTACGGCTGCTCTCGCAGCGCCAACTGGCCGTAGTCCGGTGTGATCGTGATCGTACGGTTGGCATCGCAGACCCTCAGGTACACGCGGTCGCCCGGCTTGAATCCGAAGATCTTGAAATTGATATCGATCGCCTTCATCCACGGCAGGTACGGCCAACCTCGCTTGGGAAGGTCCGGGTAGTTGCGAAGGACCAGCTCAAACGTCTTCTGCATGTTGACGGGTTTGTTCTTTCTATGACGTGGCTTAGTATTGGTGTCAGCCATTTCCGACTCCTGTGGCGAGTTGGTGGTGGTCAGCGGGTCGTATGGGTTGCAGCCCATGCGGCCCGCGCTTCTTTGTTGCCTCGGGTTTCCCCTTCTTTCTCCCCTTCCGCTGCGTCTTGTTGGGCAAGACTTTTCGACCATCGGGGTGGAGGGGACTGCGTCTGCCTTCCGATGGCGAGAAGCATGGCTTCATGACCAGTGTAGTCGGACTGGCATCTCAGAAAAGGGGAATTTAGAGAGATTGGCCGTTAGGTATAGAGCGTGCGGGACACAAGGTAGATATTGCAGGCCAGTCCAACTGACGCTGGGCCTGTCAGGAATTTTGTGTTTAAGGCATAACATGCTCCCAAGGAGAGTTTATGCCTCGCAAACCGAAAGCCCAGCCGGTGGCACTGCCGGCGATTCCGGCCGAGCTGCTCGAACAGTTCGGCAACGGCCCGATGACGGCCGAAGCCATCAATGCCGCGACGCTAGCGCTCAAGAAGGCGCTGATCGAACGGGCACTGGGCGGCGAGATGAATCATCATCTCGGCTACCCTCCCGGTGCTGCCAAGCCGGCCAACGCCACGAATCAGCGCAACGGCAAAGGGGCCAAGACGGTTCTGACCGAAGACGGTCCGATCCGTATCGAGGTGCCGCGCGACCGCGATGGCAGCTTCGAACCCATCCTGATTCCCAAGCACGAACGGCGCTTCACGGGCTTCGACGACAAGATCGTCGCCATGTA
>NZ_LPDI01000110.1:0-165655 GCF_001528895.1 Burkholderia sp. MSMB1078WGS
TCCTGAACCCCTCAGCAGCGCTGCGTTTTCAGCAGCAGAGAAGCGAGATTATGAACCGTGTTTCGCAGCGCGTCAACTACTTTCTGCACGACATCGTTGCGACTGCGGGGTCATCTTCCTGCGCCGTCGGGCTCGCTACTTCCGAACCTCAACAGCACCGCTTCCCTTCCTCCCGCGCCGCGTTTCCGTTAGCGCGAAAGAGGCGTGATTCTATTCAGCCCACACCGTGAGCGCAAGGGGTTTGAAGCAACTTTTTTTACAAACGCCGGAATTCGGCCGTCCGGCCATGCCTGGGCACAATGCCGCTTATGGTGCAAAGAACGGACTAGAATGTGAGGTTCTTCGCCTCTTTCTATATACGTCTTTAATATGCGCCAGCGAATCGCCAAACGCCTCCCCCCCGATGCCGACAAACTGGTCGGTCTGTCACTTGCGCTCTTCGCGTCGGGCAGCCGCATCGAGGATCGCTTCTGGGAAGCGAAGCTCGATGCGCTGCTCGCCAAGATTGTCCGCAACGGCAATCAGACCACGCTCGACGCCGCGCTCGACCATCTTCAGCAAAATCATCCCGACGCCTACGGCGCGCTCGCCGACATGGCCGAGACGCACAGCGAGTCGATGATGATCGAACACGACGGCCAACCCTACGATGCGCTGCTGGTCGCCGTCCCGGTTCTCGCCTGGACGCGCTACATGATTCCGTCGGGCCCGCTCAAGAGCGACGTTGCCGACGCGCTGCGAACGCACCTGCAGGCGCATGTGCTCGCGAACGGCACCCTCGTCGGGCTCGCACCGTTCCTCTACAGCATCGACCAGTTGCCGCGGCATCACGTGGAAACCTATCGGCTCGCTCAGCAACTCGCCCATGCGGCGATCGGCCAGCAGCCCCCGAAGCTGAGCTTCGGCGATCTGCCGGAAACCTCACCGATCCTGGCCGATCCGCGCTTCCTGCTGGCGGTCGTCGCCGCGCCGGCCGGCTCGCCGCTGTTCCGCTGGCAGGAGGAAGAAAACGGCAGCCGGATCGAGCGCGGCCAGTGCCTCGAACAATGGACGGCTCAAGGCGGCCCGAACCTGTCGATCGCGTTGCCCGGCTGCGAGTTCGAATGCCTGCTTCCGGACGCGTACTACTCGGCCTGTCGCGATGCGGACGAACGCGTGCGTCCGCACACCGTCCGAACGGCCATTCGTTATCTATTCGACACACTTGGTGCGGCGCCGCAGGAGTTGCGCGCGGTGGTCGCCGGCTTCGGCGAACGTCGTATCGACGAGTATCGCGTCGGCTTCACGCGGCGTGCCAGCAACGACGTGATCTACGGCGTCGTGTGGCCGCTCTACGGCCGTGAAAACGGCGACGTATCGATCGACAACGCGACGCTCGAAGGCGAAGCCCCGATCGAAGGGCCGCTCGAGGAAATCGTGAGCCTGCTGAAAGAATGCGGCGTAACCGACATCCGCCGGCACGCGGGTCGCTTCGAACCCGAATACTGCGACGACTGCGGCGTGCCACTTTACGCCGATCCGCTCGGCGAAATCGTCCATGCGGAAATGCCGGAAGACGCGTCGCCCGCCCAGCCGCACTTCCACTGACCCACCCCGCAGGCCTCGATGGCCTGCCCTGCTTAAAGCCGCTTCCGGTGCCCACCGAAGCGGCTTTTTTCTTATCCGATGCCGGTCGTCCAAAATTTCGAACTTTTCCTAAGCCTTTCAGCCAAGCAGACATCGTGTAAGGTCTTTGTCATTATCGGGGCCAGCTAATACCCGACAGCAGTGAATGACTCACTTTACGGAGGTTGAATATGCGGTTCTTGGTACTTAACTCAGACGCCGAACGGCGTGACGGACTGAAGACCCTGTTGCGGCAGATCGACCGGCACGCCAGCATCAACGATGCGCCTGACGGTTTCCAGGCGCGCCGGCTGCTGCGCACCCAGCGTTTCGACCTCGTCGCGATCGACTGGCTGGACGTGGGCCGGCTCAGCGAGCTTCAGGCACTCGGCAACGCGTGCTCGCCGACACCGGTCGCCGTTCTGGTCGACGACATCTCGCCCGACGCCATCCAACGCTTCTTCAATTACGGCGTCGCGGGCGTGATCCCGCACTCCACGCGGCCGCACCTGATCGTGCGAGCGCTCGAGATCGTCCTGCTGGGCGGATACTACATTCCGCCGATCGCCCTCAGCCTCCTGCCGTCCACGGCGACGGCGACGGCGCGCCACGACGCCCATTTCCAGACGCTCGCCGGCTCGCTGCCCCGGCGCCCGCCGAGCGGCCTCCTGTCGCCGCGCCAAGCGCAGATCATGCGGTTCGTCCACATGGGCAGCACGAACAAGATGATCGCGCGTACGCTCGGCATCAGCGAAGGCACTGTGAAAATCCACCTCGCGAGCATCTTCCAGCAGTTCGGCGCCGCAAACCGCGCCGCCGCGGTCGCGATCTACAACGGCTGGCTGTCGCCCCATCTCGAGGTGCTGCTGGCGAACCGCAACCGCGCCCGCAAGCCGGCCGTCGGCGAACACGGCCCGGCTCCGCTGCGTACGCAACGGCACGACCATCCGTACCCGTTGCCCATCGCGAATGCCGGCACGCAGAATCTGCCGCTCGCCGCCGAGCCGCCGGCACGGTTCCGGCGCGGACGTTAGGCAAACAGTCTCGATATTGCGACGGTCGGGCATGTGCAGGCTCCCACCTTTGATGCTCAACGAGTAATATGGACGCATGGGTTTTCTTTTCACACCGCTTCCGCTCTGGGTTGGCATCGGTGGCTGGATCGCCGCCGTGGCCCTGCTCGCGCTCGCGATCTGGAATCGTCCCTTCGTCCGTCTGCAAGACGCCACGCTTCAGCACGTGTGGCTTGCGCTCGTCACTGCGATCACGGTCCTGTGGGCCTCGAACGCATGGCTCGAAGATGGCATCGTCATGCATCTGCTTGGCGCAACGCTGCTCGTCACGCTGTTCGACTGGACACTCGCATTGGTCGCCATGGGCGCCGTCACGGCGATTGCCGCGGTCATCTTCGATGCACCGTGGCAAGGCATCGGCTTGACCTATCTGATCTACGGTGCGTTGCCTGTCGGCGTGTCGGCGTTGCTGCAACGCGCCGCGCTCGCGTGGTTGCCGCACAACCTCGCGTCGTTCATCACCGGGCAGGGCTTCCTGTCGCCGGCCATCGCGATCGTCGCGGTCGCCGCCGCAGCAGCCGGTGTCCAGCTCGCGCTCGCGGACGGCGTGCCCGTCGTGATTCCGGCCGGCTATCTGCTGAACACCGCGCTGCTCGCGCTCGGCGAAGCATGGTTCACCGGCATGGCAACGGCACTCATCGCCGTCTATCGCCCTGCGTGGGTCACGACCTTCGACGTCCGGCGCTACCGCCTCGGCGGCCCGCGCGCCTGAATTTCCTTCGGATCGGCTCGGCGCACCCGCATACCGACGGGCTTCCGCGGCGCGCGCCGAATACGTCGCCTACTGCCGCACAACTTTTTTACGCTAAGATTGAACTCCTGTTCTTCATCGGGCATCTATACGTGCCCGATGTCTCCTTCGCTCCTCACCAATAACCAGATGGACAGCTCACCTGCCTCGCTCCGGATTTTCCGGGCGCTCGGCAAGCTGGCAGCCTGTATCGCGGGCCTGTCGCTTGCGCTTCCCGCTCCGGTATTCGCCGACCTGCTCGACCAGCGCTCCGAACTGATCAACAAATTCGTCAACGAGATGCATGCCGATCCGCTCGCCGCCGATTGTGCGGCGCACGGCAGCTTCATCGCCAGCACGTCGACGGCCTTCGACCGAGTCGACTTCGCGCCGAATGCATTCGACAGCGGCAACGCGACGATCACGCCGTGGAACGACTCGTTCGACCAAGGCAAGCAGCGCGTGAAAGTCGACAATATCGTCACCGTCGACGGGCTCGGCATCCACAGCGACGGCAGCGATCCGACGCCGCTGAAATTCCGTTGCGGCTATGTCGGCCAGCAAATGCTCGCGTTCAGCTGGAACGATCCGGTTCCGCCGCTGAAGCCGCGCGTCGAGCGTTCGTCGTCTTCGACGAAGAAGTTCAAGGGCAAGTCGCACCGCGGCAAAGCCAAGGCGAAGGCATCGGGCCGCACCGGCAGCAAGAAGGCCGTCGCAACGAAGAAATCAAGCGGCCAGCACAAAGCCGTGAAGAAAAAAACCGCGAAGAAGTCCTGATACGGCGGAGCGGCAACGACAGCAGCAGAAAAGCCGGCGCATCGCGAGATGCGTCGGTTTTTTCATGCAACGACGGCTGCGCTTACGCGAACGTGTCGACGTGCACCAGGATCGCGGCCAGCATCGCCGCACCGAGCGCCGCGCTGCGCTCCCCGTTCCAGCCGACGCGCTCGTCGGGGAGGTTCGCGTTGTCCTTGAACGGCATTTCGAGCGTCAGCGACAGACAGCCGAACTGGTGGCCAATGTACTTCGACGCGAGCTTCAACGCATCTTCCTTGTACTTGCTCGCCGCGTAGCCATGCTCGGTCTGGAAATCGGGGCTTGCGACCTTGAACGCGTCGATGAACGCAGCCTGCTCCTTGCCCTGCTGCTCGGTAAAGCTCGGCAGCATCTCCGAGCCGGCGACGAACACGTACGGAAGATCCTCATCGCCGTGAATATCGAAGAACATGTCGCAGCCGATCGCATGGATCGCGTCGCGCACGGCCAGCACCTCGGGACTGCGCTCGGCATCGGGCGCCATCCACTCGCGGTTCAGGTTCGCGCCGGCCGCATTGGTGCGCAGGTTACCGTGCACACTGCCGTCCGGGTTCATGTTCGGGACGATGTAGAACGTCGCGCGATCGTAGAGTTTGCGCGCCACCGGATCGCCGGCCCAGTCGCCCCAGCCGGCCAGCCGCTTGACCAGGCCTTCGACGAACCACTCGGCCATCGACTCGCCCGGATGCTGGCGCGCGATGATCCACACCTTCTTCTTCGGCGCACCATCGGTTTCCGGCGTGCCGAGCGTCAGCAGCGACATCGGACGGCCTTCGACCGTGCGGCCGAGCTCGACGACGCTCGCCTGCGGCAACTGCTGGACCGCGCCGAGAAACGCCGCGTGACGCTCTTCCGAGTACGGTTCGAAATACGCGTAGTAGATGCTGTCGAACTCCGGCGTATGGTCGATGGTCATCGTCTTGCCGTCGAACGTCGTCGGCACGCGGAACCAGTCGACCCGGTCGTAGCTCGCCACCGCGTGGTAGTTGCGCCAGCCGGACGGATACGCGCATTCGGCTGCGTTCTCGAACGTCATCACGCATCGCTCGCCGCGCGCTCCCGTCAAGCGGTAGTAAAACCATTGCGCGAATTCCGAACGATTGTCGCCGCGCACGCGCAGCCGGATTGCATCGGGGCGGTCGCACGACACGACGTCGATTGCGCCTGCGTCGAAATTACTGGTAATCGAAAGGGCCATCTATCTCTCCTTTGTCGACCGGAGTTAGCGCTTCAGCGCTTACCTCCGGTCCCATGCGAAGCCCGAAGCAGACGGTATCCCGCCCATCCAGTCTCATGCATGCGCAGGCCGTCTCGTGAACGGCCCGCAGGGTCACTCGCCGACGCGCCGGCGATATACGTAAGTCGAATCGTTCGATGCGGCCGCATCGAACGCATAGCCTTCGGTCGCGAATGCCTTCAGCGCCTTCGGGTCGGCGATACGGTTCTCGACGACAAAACGCGCCATCAGGCCGCGCGCGCGTTTCGCATGGAAGCTGATGATCTTGTAGCGGCCGCCCTTCCAGTCCTCGAATACCGGCGTGATGACCGGTGCGGCCAGCAGCTTCGGCTTGACCGACTTGAAGTATTCGGTCGACGCGCAGTTGATCAACACGCGCGCGGCGCCGCTGCGCGTCTCGAGTTGCTCGTTCAGCGCCCGCGTGATGCGGTCGCCCCAGAACGCATACAGATCCTTGCCGCGCGCGTTCGCGAACCGCGTGCCCATCTCGAGCCGGTATGGCTGCAGCAGATCGAGCGGACGCAGCAGCCCGTACAGGCCCGACAACACGCGCACGTGCTGCTGCGCATAGTCGAGATCGGCGGACGACAGCGATTTCGCGTCGAAACCCTCGTAGACGTCGCCATTGAACGCCAGCACGGCCTGCTTGGCGTTGGCCGGCGTGAACGTCGGCGACCAGTCGGCGTAGCGCTGGAAGTTCAGGTGCGCGAGCGGATCGGAGATATCCATCAGCGTCGCGATGTCCTGCGGCGACAGCTTGCGCAGGCCGTCGATCAGCTCCGATGCGTCGTCGACGAATGCAGGCTTCGTGTAAGACTGGACGTGCGGGGGCGTATCGTAGTCGAGGGATTTGGCGGGAGAGAGAACGATTATCATAGAGGCTCGCTGGCACGCCGTGCCTTGCGGTCAGACGAAAACCTCCGATTGTAACGAATGGCCCGCTCTCTCGCCCCGCATGCCGCACACCGCGTCGTGCTCGACTCGAACGTCTGGATCGACATCCTCGTATTCGACGACCCCGCTACGCGCCCGATCCGTGCCGCGCTGGAGCACGGCATGCTTGCCGCCGTGATCGACGGCCGCTGCCTGACCGAGCTCGAATACGTGCTCGACTATCCGCAGTTCCAGTCGCGTGCGATCGACAAGGCCGACGCGCTCGCCACGGTCGCCCGGCTCGCGAGCCTCGTCGAACCGCCGCCCGTCGACGCCGACGCGCCGCCGTTGCCGAAGTGCAAGGACCGCGACGATCAGAAATTTCTCGAACTCGCCCGCGCCGCGCAGGCCGAGTGGCTCGTGTCGAAAGACCGCGCGCTGCTGAAGCTCGCGAAGCGCACCGCACGCGACTTCGGTTTCAGGATCGCGCAACCCGCGCCGTTCGTGGAAGCCTGCGCACTCGACGCCGCGCCGCCCGCCACGGCGACGCCCGCCTGACGCAATCCATCCGAATCCGACCGTATCGATGAACGCTCCTTCAGATATGCCAACGACGCCCGTTTTCCCCTCGCGCCTGCCGAACGTCGGCACGACGATCTTCACGGTCATGAGCGCGCTTGCCGCCGAAAAAGGTGCGGTGAACCTCGGCCAGGGTTTTCCTGATTTCGATTGCGATCCGCGCATCGTCGATGCGGTCGCAACCGCGATGCGCAACGGGCACAACCAGTATCCGCCGATGGCCGGCGTCGCGCCGCTGCGCGACGCGATCGCCGACAAGATCGCGCAGGTGTACGGCCGGCGCTACGATCCGGCCACCGAAATCACCGTGACGGCCGGCGCGACGCAGGCGCTGCTGACGGCGATCCTGTGCGCGGTGCATCCGGGCGACGAGGTGATCGTCGTCGAGCCGACCTACGACAGCTACCTGCCGTCGATCGAGCTCGCCGGCGGCAAGCCCGTGTTCGTCACGCTGGAAGCGCCCGACTACGCGATCCCGTTCGATCGCCTCGCGGCAGCGATCACGCCGAAAACGCGGATGATCCTGATCAACACGCCGCACAACCCGACGGGCACCGTGTGGCGCGAGGCGGACATGCGCAAGCTCGAGGACATCGTGCGCGGCACCAACGTGCTGATCCTGTCCGACGAAGTCTACGAACACATGGTCTACGACGGTGCGCGCCACGAGAGCGTCGCGCGCTACCCGGAACTCGCCGCGCGCAGCTTCATCGTGTCGAGCTTCGGCAAGACCTACCACGTGACGGGCTGGAAGGTCGGTTACGTCGCGGCGCCTGCCGCGCTGACCGCGGAATTCCGCAAGGTCCACCAGTTCAACGTGTTCACGGTGAACACGCCGATGCAGATCGGGCTCGCCGACTATCTGCGCGACCCGGCGCCGTACCTGTCGCTCGCGGGCTTCTATCAACAGAAGCGCGACTTCTTCCGGGCCGGCCTCGAGCGCACGCGCTTCAAGCTGCTGCCGTGCACGGGCACGTACTTCCAGTGCGTCGATTACTCGGCGATCAGCGACCTGCCCGAAGCGGAATTCTCGAAATGGCTCACGTCGGAGATCGGCGTGGCCGCCATTCCGGTGTCGGCGTTCTATCACGAGCCGCACGAGTCGGGCGTCGTCCGCTTCTGCTTCGCGAAGCAGGAAAGCACGCTCGCGTCCGCGCTCGATCGGCTGGCTCGCCTGTAAGCGCCGCACGGGCGGCCGCGCGCCGCCCTTCGGGAACCGCGCTTACGAACGTGCGACGTTCGCCGCTTCGACATACGCCTTGCGCTCAGTTGCCACGCGTTGCGCGGCCGGGCGTTCACCCACCGTCTTCGCGTGCGCCTTCCAGTCGATGCCTGCCTCGAGCAGGAAGTCGCGGCCGAATATGGCCTTCGTCGCCATCCCGATGACCGGCAGATGAACCCACGCGGCAATGTCCGCGAGGCCGAACGATTCGCCGAGCGCATACGGCGAAAACCGCGTCATCTGCCTGAATGCATCGATCGCGCGCGGCAGCCGCTTCTCGACGTGCGCCTTCATCCCGTCGCTCACCTTCCCGCCGAAAAACGCTTCCGTGTACACCTCGCGCGCCGTCCATTCGAGATACAGCTCGAGCGTCTCGACCAGTTCACGCACCTTCGCCGCCGCGAACGGGCTCGCGGGGAAAATGCCTTTTTCGGGATAGCGCGCCGCCAGGTATTCGACGATCACCTGCGACTCGAACAGCGCCCCCTCTTCGGTCTTCAGGAACGGAATCTTGCCGAGCGGCGAATCGGCAAGCCGGGCCGGATCGCTGATCGGCAAACCACACGCCGCCTCCTCGAACGGAATGTCGTGCTCGAGCAGGACGAACTTCACCTTGTTGTAGTAGTTGGACAACGGAATACCGCACAGCTGTAGCATTGGCGTCTCCTTCCTTGCTGAAGTGCGGCCGCATCGACGCCGGCCGCATCGGGATTCATCGCGCTGAAAAGCACGTTCGTGCTAGTCTAAAGCAAGTCGTGCGTTCGTCACGACAACATTACCTCCGCTGCGGCGTCAGTTCCGCCCGTCCGCGCGACACACGCGCCGCCGCCGCCGCGCCACCCGATGGAGACACGCTCGCATGAGTGCTGAACTGCTGGCCTCGCGTCCGCCCGAGAGCGAATCGACGCTCGTCCTCACGCTGTCCAATCCCGGCGCGCGCAACGCGCTGCATCCCGACATGTACGCGGCCGGCATCGAAGCGCTCGCCACCGCCGAGCGCGATCCGGCGATTCGCGCCGTCGTGCTGACGGGTGCCGATCGTTTCTTCTGCGCAGGCGGGAACCTGAACCGGCTGCTCGAGAATCGCTCGAAGGATCCGTCCTTCCAGGCCGACAGCATCGATCAGCTCGCGGCATGGGTCACGGCGATCCGCGCATCGACGAAGCCGGTGATCGCAGCCGTCGAAGGCGCCGCGGCCGGCGCGGGCTTCTCGTTGGCGCTCGCGTGCGACCTGATCGTCTCGGCACACGACGCGAAATTCGTGATGTCGTATGCGCGCGTCGGTCTGACGCCCGACGGCGGCGGCTCGTGGTTTCTCGCCCGCGCGTTGCCGCGTGCGATCGCGGCCGAGATCCTGTTCGAAGGCAAGCCAGTCGCCGCCGAACGGCTGCATGCGCTCGGCGTCGTCAACCGGCTCGCCGCGCCCGGCTCGGCACTTGGCGACGCACTGGCATGGGCCGATGCGCTCGCCGGCATTTCGCCGAATGCGCTCACGCGCATCAAGTCGCTGCTCGACGACGCGACCGCGCAACCGCTGGATGCGCACCTCGGCACCGAGCGCGATCATTTCGTCGCGTCGCTGCATCATGCGGACGGCCTCGAAGGCATCACTGCCTTTCTCGAGAAGCGCCAGCCACGCTACAAGCTCTGATCCGCCGCGTCGGCCTTCGAACCGACGCCAACGCCGCCACGTCCATCCGATGCGGCCCGTCGCCGCCGCGCGCGACGTCGCGGCGCTCTCCGGGCAGGCTGCGCATGCCCGTCGGCACACGCGTTTGCATCGCCAGCAGCCCGTGTCGATCCATGCTCTAATGACCGCCTGTCGCGGCGCCGCCGGCGCCGTTTTCGCGCATGCCACACAGGAGTTGACGATGATCGACGTCTATAGCTGGGCGACCCCGAACGGTCACAAGGTGCACATCATGCTCGAGGAAACGGGCCTCGCGTATCGCGCGCATCCGGTCGATATCGGCGCGGGCGACCAGTTCGAGCCCGAGTTCCTGAAGATCAGCCCGAACAACAAGATCCCCGCGATCGTCGATCCGGACGGCCCCGGCGGCCAACCGATCTCGCTGTTCGAATCGGGCGCGATCCTGATCTACCTCGCGGAAAAGACCGGCAAGTTTCTGCCGACCGATCCGGCCGCGCGCTATGCGACGCTCGAGTGGCTGATGTTCCAGATGGGCGGTGTCGGTCCGATGCTCGGGCAGGCGCACCACTTCCGCCTGTATGCGCCGGAGAAGATCGAATATGCGGTCAACCGCTACACGAACGAAGCGAAGCGCCTGTACAACGTGATGGAAAAGCGCCTCGGCGAATCCGAGTATCTCGCGGGCGATGCGTACACGATCGCGGACATTGCGACGTTCCCGTGGACGCGCTCGTGGCAGAACCAGGGCATCGTGCTCGACGAGTTGCCGAACGTGAAGCGCTGGCACGAGGCGATCGCCGCGCGACCGGCCGTGCAGCGCGGCGTCGAGGTGCTCGCGTCGTTGCGCAAGGCGCTGCAGGACGACAAGGCGCGCGAAGTGCTGTTCGGCGCAACGCAATACGCGAAACGCTGACGAGCGCATGACGAGCGGAGCGGCATTCGCGCATGCCGCTCCGTGCGTCAGAAGTAATGCAGCGTGATGAACTCCGCCGCGCATACCGGCAGCGGCGCGTCGGGGCGCTCGACCTGCATCGACACCGACCACGTCACCTGGATGCCGCCGCGCGCGGCGTCGGCGGTTTCCTTCACCGCGAACAGCGCACGCACGCGCGCCCCGACCGGCACCGGCTTCAAGAACCGCACGCGGTTCAGCCCGTAGTTCACGCCCATCTTTTGCTCGAAGCGCATTGCGTCGGTCATCAACGCGGGAATCAGCGACAGCGTCAGGAACCCGTGCGCGATCGGCCCGCCGAACGGCGACTCGCGTCGCGCGCGCTCGGGGTCGACGTGAATCCACTGATGATCGCCGGTCGCGTCGGCAAAACCGTCGACGCGCGCCTGATCGATCTCGCTCCAGCCGCTCGCGAGCGGCTCCGCACCGACCCGCGCCCGCAACGCCTGCGCCGATGCGATCAGCGGCAAGGTCACGTCGGTCATGGGTTCGCGCCCCCCCGATGGCGCAGCCCGAAAATCACCTTGGTCTGGACGGTGATCACCGTCTCGCCGGCTTCGTTCACGCCGACCCATTCGGTCGACACGATGCCGCGATCGGGCTTGCTCTCCGACACGCGCTTGTCGTGCACCTTCTGGTACATCGTGATCGTATCGCCGGCGCGGACCGGCTTCAGCCAGCGGATCGAATCGATGCCCGGCGAACCCATGCTGGTCGAATCCGATCCGAGCTTGCGGACCAGCAGGCTCATGAACACCGAGCACGTATGCCAGCCGCTCGCGACGAGGCCGCCGAAATGCGATGCCTTCCCCGCTTCCTCGTCGACATGGAACGGCTGCGGATCGTAGCGCTTCGCGAACGTCTTGATGTCGTCGGGCTCGAACGTGTAGCGGCCCACTTCGGTCGTACTGCCCACCACCAGGTCTTCGTAACTGATGCCCACGGATAAGTCTCCTTGTCTGGCGCGCTCGCGCGTCGCCGTCATGCTACGTCGGTCTGCGCAAAATCGGGCAGCGCCGCGATGCGGGCGAGGTGATGATCGGTATCGCCGAGCGTCGTCTCGATGATCGACAGCCGTTTGAACAAGTGCGCGGCGGCCACTTCGTTGGTCACGCCCATACCGCCGTGCAACTGGACGGCCTGCTGGCCGACGAAGCGCGCGGCCGCGCCGACCCGCGCCTTCGCGGCCGACACGGCCTTGCGCCGCGCATCGGCATCGCCGTTCGCGTAGCGCACCGCCGCGAGATAGGTCAGCGAACGCGCCTGCTCGGCATGAATCAGCATGTCGACCATCCGGTGCTGCAGCGCCTGAAAACGCGCGATCGGCACGCCGAACTGCTCGCGCGTCTTCGTGTATTCGACCGTCGCGCGATTCAGTTCGTCGAGCGCGCCGACCGCTTCCGCGCACAGCAGGAAAGTCGCGTAATCGGCGATCTGCTCGAGTGCCGCCGCGTCGCGCGCACCGCCCGTCAGCAGTCGGGCCGGCGTGTCGTCGAACGCGATCGTCGCGGCACGCTGGCCGTCGATGGTCCGGTAGTCGACCACCTTCGCGTTGGCCTCATCGCGTTCGACGACGAAGAGGCCGATGCCGCCGCCGTCGACCCGCGCCGGCACGATCCACGCATGCGCCTGGGCGCCGTGCTGAACCACCGACTTGGTACCGGTCAGCCGGTACGTGCCGCCCTGCTCGCGCGCGTGCGTGTCGAGTTCGTACAGGTCATAGCGCGCCCGCGGTTCGTGGAACGCGACCGCCACGCGCTTTTGCCCCTGCGCGATCGCCTCCAGCAGCGCGGCGTCGGCGCCTGCGCCCGAGCCGGCGATCCGCAGTGCTTCGACGCCGACCGCCGTCGCCCAGTACGGCTCGATCACGAGCGCGCGGCCGAGCTCCTGCATCACGACCAGCATGTCGACCGGGCCGCCGCCGAAGCCACCCTGTGCCTCCGGCACGGGCAACGCGGTCAATCCCAGCTCGGTGAATGCGCTCCACTGCGCATCCGACACACCGGCATCGCTGCGCACGATCGCCTGGCGCGCTTCGAAGCCGTATTGCTCGCCGAGATACCGGCGCAGCGCGTCGGCGAACTGCTGCTGCTCATCGGTAAAGCTGAAATCCATGGTTGTCTCCGTTCCCTGATCACAGCCCCAGAATCATCTGCGCGATGATGTTCTTCTGGATCTCGTTCGAACCGCCGTAGATCGACGTCTTCCGGTAATTGAAGTAGTACGCGGCGAGCGGCGCCGCATCGTCGTCGCCCGCGATGCTGTGTTCGCGCTCGCCGTCAAGGAACGGCACGTCGAACGGGGCGGCCAGCGGGCCGATCGCTTCGACCATCAGCTCGGTGAGCGCCTGCTGCACCTCGGTGCCCTTGATCTTCAGCATCGACGCCTCGGGACCGGGCCCCTTGCCGCTCGTCTCGCGGCTGACGACGCGCAGCACCGTCACTTCCAGCGCCATCAACTCGACTTCGAGCGCCGCGACCTTCGCGGCGAACACGGGATCGGCGAGCAACGGCTTGCCGTTCTTGCGCTGATTCGATGCGACGCGCTTCAGGAACGCGAGCTCCCGCTTCGACGCGCCGACGCGCGCGATGCCGGTGCGCTCGTGGCCGAGCAGATATTTCGCGTAGGTCCAGCCGCGGTTCTCGTCGCCGACGAGGTTCTCGACCGGCACCTTCACGTCCTCGAAGAACACCTCGTTGACCTCGTGATCCTCGTCGAGCATCACGATCGGGCGCACCGTGATGCCGGGCGTCTTCATGTCGATCAGCAGGAACGAGATGCCCTCCTGCTTCTTCGCAGCCGGATCGGTGCGCACGAGGCAGAACATCATGTCGGCGTACTGGCCGAGCGTGGTCCAGGTCTTCTGGCCGTTGACGACGTAGTGATCGCCGTGGCGCTCGGCGCGCGTGCGCAGCGACGCGAGGTCGGACCCGGAACCCGGCTCCGAATACCCCTGGCACCACCAGTCCGAGCCGTCGAGAATACGCGGCAGATAGCGGCGCTTCTGTGCTTCGCTGCCGTATTTCATCAGGACCGGCGCGACCATCGACACCCCGAACGGCAACACGGTCGGCGCACCGATCCGCGCGCACTCCTCGTCCCAGATGTGTCGCTGCGTCGCGTTCCAGCCCGGGCCGCCATATTCGACCGGCCAGGCGGGCGCGGACCAGCCGCGCTGGCCGAGAATCCGGTGCCAGCTCGCGAAGTCTTCGCGGTCGAGTCGTTTGTGATCGAGTACCTTGGCGCGCAGCGCGTGAGGCAGGTTGGCCTCGAGCCAGGCGCGGACGTCGGCGCGGAATGCGTCGTCGGCGGGGGAATAATCCAGATCCATGCGCAGTGTCTCCTGTCGACCGGAGTGAGTGCTTCAGCACTTACTCCGGTCCCATGCTTCGCGGTCGATCAGCATCGGCGCTTCAGCGCTTACTCTGATCCCATGCAAGGCTCGCCGCGACCGTCCGGCCCGGCAAGGACACACTGCGTACGTTATTGCAGCGGTTCTTTCAGCGCGGCTGGAATCGGCAGCGGCATCACGTCGATGCCTTCTTCGACCAAGGACTGCGCATCCTCCGGCGTCGTGACGCCGCGAATGCTGCGTGCCGGCGCCTCGTTGTAATGGATGCGCCGCGCTTCCTCGGCGAAGCGCTCGCCCACGTTCTCGGTCTTCTCCAGCACCTCGCGCAGCGCGCGCATCACCTGCGCCTGCAGCGCACGCGGATCGACCGGCTGCGCCTGCGTCGCGCCCGACAGGTTCAGGCGCGGCGCCGACGGCATCCGGTTGATCTCCGTCGTTCCGCACACCGGGCATTCGACCAGCTTGCGGGACAACTGCGCTTCGAATTCATCGGCGGAAGCGAACCAGCCTTCGAACCGATGACCGTGCGGACACTGTAAATCGAGGACCTTCATGCTGAATCAGGGCGTGTGGCGAGTGTAGCGCAAAAAGCGGTTTTGTGAACGATCGTGCTAAATCCGGATCGCGCGGCACGAGCGCGCCGCGTCACGGAATTGTAACGCGGCGCCCCGGCCGCCGCCGACGCCCGTGCTCAGGGCGTGACGACCGGCCCGAGCGGCCACGTGCCGGACAGCACCTTGTCGAGCCACATCGCGCCGATGATCGTCTTCACGTCGGTGATCTGGCCCGTGCGCACCCATTCCTGCAGGTCGGCCGGCGTCGCCGTGAAGGTTTCGAGGAATTCGCCGTCGTCGAGCTTGCGTTCGCCGGCCGTCAGCCCGCGCGCGAGATACAGGTCGATGAATTCGGTCGAATAGGAAATGATCGGATGAATGCGGGCCAGGAACACGTATTCGCGCGCCGTGTAGCCCGTTTCCTCGCGCAGCTCGCGCATCGCGCACGCGAGCGCGCCTTCGTTCGGGTCGAGCTTGCCGGCCGGGAATTCGGCCATCACCTTGCCGATCGGATAGCGGAACTGGCTTTCCATCAGCACGCGGCCGTCGTCGAACAGCGGGATCACCATCACCGCACCCGGGTGCTGCACGTATTCGCGCGTGGCTTTCTTGCCGTCCGGCAGACGGACGGTGTCGCGCTTGAGCTTGAGGAACGCGCCGTCGAAGATCGCCTCGCTCTCGAGGCAGGTTTCGGTCAGTGCGGCGTCGTGATTGGGTAGTTCGGCCATCGGCGGCTCCTGAATGAGCACGACGGACGGCCGAAGCCGTCAGCGTCGTTTGACGAGATACTGGAACGTGAAGCCGGGAAACGCGAACACGACGAAAAGACTGAACGTGATCGCGTAAAACTGCCAGCCCTGTTCGAAGCGGTTGCCGGCACGCGACTCGAGCCAGAAGCCGAGCGCGCCGACGACGAAGTACAGCACGATCAGCTCGCCGATCCGCACCCACGCATTCTTCTTCGTCGCGCCGAACGGCACGACGGCGAAGAGGCGTTGGTTCAGGAACGGCAGGTTGGCGCAGACGAGCGCCAACAGCACGATGAACCAGCCGGCTGCCGACATTACAGCGGCAGCGTGTGACGGATTGCCTGCAGGCAGGCGGTCAGCAGCGGGCTCGGGATCAGGCCGAGCACGACGACCGCCACGCCGTTCAGCACGAGGATCGTGCGCTTGCAGAAATCGCCCGAGATCGGCGTCGAATCCTGCGGCGCATCGAAGTAAATCACCTTGACGATGCGCAGGTAGTAGAACGCGCCGAACAGCGACGTGATCACGGCCAGCACGGCCAGCCACGTGAGGCCCGCGTTGACGGTCGCCTCGAGCACGGCGAGCTTCGCGTAGAAGCCGACGGTCGGCGGGATGCCGGCCAGCGAGAACATCATGACCATCATCACGAACGCGAACACCGGGCTGCGCTTGTTGAGGCCCTTGAAGTCGTCGATCGTTTCGGCTTCGAAATCGCGGCGAGCGAGCAGCATCACCACACCGAACGAGCCGAGCGTCGTGATCAGGTAGACGATCGCGTAGAACATCGCCGAGCTGTACGCGTTCGCCGGCGCCGCCGCGTCGCCCTTCACGATGCCCGCGAGCAGGCCGAGCAGCACGAAGCCCATGTTCGAGATCGCCGAGTACGCGAGCATCCGCTTGATGTTGCGCTGGACGATACCGGTGATGTTGCCGACGATCAGCGACAGCGCGGCAAGGATCACGAGCGCGGTCTGCCAGTTCTGCGCGAGCGGCAGCAGGCCCATCACCAGGAAGCGCAGGCCCCACGCGAACGCGGCAACCTTCGGGCCGCCGCCGACGAACAGCGTCATCGCGGTCGGTGCGCCCTGGTAGACGTCCGGCACCCACATGTGGAACGGCACGGCGCCGAGCTTGAACGCGATACCGGCGACGATGAAGATCACGCCGAACATCAGCACGGCCGCGTCGGTGTTGCCGCCGACCGCCTTGTACACTTCGCCGAGTTCGAGCGAGCCAGTGGCGCCGTAGAGCATCGAGATGCCGTACAGCACGAAGCCCGACGCGAGCGCGCCCAGCACGTAGTACTTCATCGCGGCTTCGCTCGACTGCGCTGCATCGCGACGCAGCGCGATCACCGCATACAGCGACAGCGACATCAGTTCGAGGCCGAGATACAGCGTCAGGAAGTTGTTGCCCGACACCATGACCAGCTGACCGAGCAGCGAGAACATGCCGAGCAGGAACACGTCGCCGCGGAACATGTCGCGGTCTTCGAGGTACTTGCGCGAATAGACGAGCGAGACCGCGAACCCGAACGACACGACAGCCTTCATCATGCTCGCGAACGAGTCGACGACGACCATCTTTGAGAAGAAGTAGTACTGCTGCGGGTCGAGCGCCTGGACCGCGAACCACACGCCGGCGACGACCGACGAGACGACCGCGATCAGATAGGTCAGGCGGCGGCCGGAAGCACCGGTAAAGGTGTCGTTCAGCCATGCGACGACGATGGCGGCCAGCACCAGCGCGTCAGGCAACAGGACATTCATAGAGGCGTTTTGCATGATCTTGAGTTCCTCCGCTCGCGATTACTGGGCCAGCGGCAGCTTCGACTGCGCGACGTGGGAGAGGAGGTTTTCCACGGAAACGTGCATCACGTCGGTGAAAGGCTTCGGATACAGGCCCATCAGCAGCGTGAACGCGGCGAGCACGGCCAGCATCAGGAATTCGCGACGGCCGATGTCCTTCAGCTTGGCGACGTGATCGTTCGCCACCGCGCCGAAATACACGCGCTTGTACATCCACAGCGTGTAGGCTGCACCGAGGATCAGCGTGAATGCCGCGCCGAATGCGATCCAGAAGTTGTACTGGACGGCCGCGAGAATCACCATGAACTCGCCGACGAAACCCGACGTACCCGGCAGGCCGCAGTTGGCCATCGAGAACAGCATCGCGAATGCCGCGAACTTCGGCATCACGTTGACGACGCCGCCGTAATCGGCGATCTGGCGCGAGTGCACGCGGTCGTACAGCACGCCGATGCAGAGGAACATCGCGCCCGACACGAAGCCGTGCGAGATCATCTGGATGATCGCGCCTTCGACGCCGAGCTGGTTGAAGATGAAGAAGCCCAGCGTGACGAAGCCCATGTGCGCGATCGACGAATACGCGACCAGCTTCTTCATGTCGGCCTGCACCATCGCGACGAGGCCGATGTAGATCACCGCGATCAGCGACAGCGTGATCACGACGGGCGCCAGGAAATGGCTCGCGTCAGGCGTGATCGGCAGCGAGAAACGCAGGAAACCGTATGCGCCGAGCTTCAGCATGATCGCCGCCAGCACGACCGAGCCGCCCGTCGGCGCTTCCACGTGCGCGTCCGGCAACCACGTGTGCACCGGCCACATCGGCACCTTCACCGCGAACGCGAGGAAGAACGCAATGAACAGCAGGATCTGCGGCGTCATCGCGATCTTCGCGTTCTGCCACGTCGCGAGGTCGAACGAGTGCGTTTCCGTGTACAGGTAAATCAGCGCGACCAGCATCAGCAGCGAACCGGCCAGCGTGTACAGGAAGAACTTGAACGCCGCATACACGCGATTCGGGCCGCCCCACACGCCGATGATGATGTACATCGGGATCAGGGTCGCCTCGAAGAACACGTAGAACAGCAGGCCGTCGGCCGCCGAGAACACGCCGATCATGATCCCGGACAGGATCAGGAACGCCGCGAGGTACTGCGCGACGTTCTCGGTGATCACTTCCCATGCGGCGATCACGACGATCACCGTGATCAGCGCGGTCAGCACGACGAACCACATCGAAATGCCGTCGACGCCGAGGTGATACGCGATATCGAAGCGTTCGATCCAGGTCGACTTCTCGACGAACTGCAGCGCAGCCGTACTCGAGTCGAAGCCGGTGATCAGCGGGATCGTGACCGCGAGGCCGAGCAGCGCACCGATCAGCGCGACCCAGCGGGCCGTCCCCGGATTTTTGTCGTTACCCACCGCAAGCACGAGGAGGCCGAAAACGATCGGCAGCCAGATCGCGGTACTGAGAATCGGAAAAGCGTGCATTAGTGTTGTCCCCCCGCCTTATTTGCCGCCGAGCGTTACAAACAGGGTCAGGAGCCCCAGCATGCCGATGATCATGGCGAACGCGTAGTGATAGATGTAACCGGATTGGAGGAAGCGGATCACGCCGGCAAACCAGCCGATGAACCGGGCGCTGCCGTTGACGAGGCCGTCGATCACCACGACGTCACCCTCCTTCCACAGGCCGCGGCCGATCGCCACCGAACCGCGGGCGAACACCACTTCGTTGATCTTGTCCATGTAGTACTTGTTGTCCAGCAGCGTGTAGATCGGGCCGAATGCACGGCGGATCGACGCCGGCAGTTCCGGACGCTTCAGATACAGGAACCACGCGACGACGACACCGGCGAGCGCCAGCCACACCGGCAGACCCGACACCGAGTGCAGGCCCATGCCGACCCAGCCGTGGAACTCTTCGGCCATCTCGGCCAGCGCCGGATGGTTTTCGCCGATGAAGATCACCTTGTCGAATGCGACGCCGTGCTGGAAGAAGTCGCCGAACAGCATCGGGCTGATCGCGATCGCACCGATGATCACCGACGGGATCGCCAGCAGGACCAGCGGTACCCACACGACCCACGGGGTCTCGTGCGGCTCGTGCGCGTGGTCGTCATGACCGTGGCCATGGCCGTGATCGTCGTGGCCGTGCGCGGCCGCCATGCCCATCGGCGATTCCGGATGCTTCGGATTGCGGAAGCGCTCTTCGCCGTGGAACACCAGGAAGTACATGCGGAACGAGTACAGCGCCGTGACGAACACGCTCGCGACGACCGCGAAGTACGCGAAGCCCGAACCCGGCAGGTGCGACAGCTTCACCGCATCGATGATCGAGTCCTTCGAGTAGAAGCCCGAGAAGAACGGCGTACCGATCAGCGCGAGCGACCCGATGAGCGACGTGATCCACGTGATCGGCATGTACTTGCGCAGGCCGCCCATGTTGCGCATGTCCTGGTCGTGGTGCATGCCCATGATGACCGAGCCGGCGCCGAGGAACAGCAGCGCCTTGAAGAACGCGTGCGTCATCAGGTGGAACACGGCGACCGGGTAAGCGGACACGCCGAGCGCGACGGTCATGTAGCCGAGCTGCGACAGCGTCGAGTACGCGACCACGCGCTTGATGTCGTTCTGGACGATGCCGAGGAAGCCCATGAAGAGCGCCGTGATCGCGCCGATCACCGTGATGAACGACAGCGCGGTGTCCGACAGTTCGAACAGCGGCGACATACGCGACACCATGAAGATGCCGGCCGTCACCATCGTCGCCGCGTGAATCAGCGCCGAGATCGGGGTCGGGCCTTCCATCGAGTCCGGCAGCCACACGTGCAGCGGGAATTGCGCCGACTTGCCCATCGCGCCGATGAACAGGCAGATACAGGCAACGGTCAGCAGGCCCCAGTCGGTGCCCGGGAAGTGCAGGCTCGCGAGCTCCGCGCGCTTCGCGAACACTTCGCCATAGTTCATCGAGCCGGCGAACGCGAGCAGCAGGCCGATGCCGAGCAGGAAGCCGAAGTCGCCCACGCGGTTCACGAGGAACGCCTTCATGTTCGCGTAGATCGCGCTCTCACGCGTGAAGTAGAAGCCGATCAGCAGGTACGACACCAGACCCACCGCTTCCCAGCCGAAGAACAGCTGCAGGAAGTTGTTGCTCATCACGAGCATCAGCATCGAGAACGTGAACAGCGAGATGTACGAGAAGAAGCGCTGGTAGCCATCTTCTTCCGCCATGTAGCCGATCGTGTACACGTGCACCATCAGCGAGACGAAGGTCACGACGACCATCATCATCGCGGTCAGCGAATCGACGAGGAAGCCGACTTCGAGCTTCAGCGAGCCGACGTTCATCCATTCGTAGACGGTCGCGTTGAAGCTTGCGCCGCCCATCACGTCGAAGAAGACTTTCGCCGACAGGAGGAACGCGATCAATACGCCGAGGATCGTGATCCGATGTGCGCCCTTGCGCCCGACTGCGTTCCCGAACAGCCCCGCGATCAGCGAGCCGGCCAGCGGAGCGAGCGGAATCGCCAGCAGCAGGTTTTCATTGAGTGTCGTTGACATAACAGCGTTGCCTGAAATTAACCTTTGAGCTGATCGAGATCCTCGACATTGATCGTGTCGAGCTTACGGAACAGGGTCACCAGAATCGCGAGACCGATCGCGGCTTCCGCTGCGGCGACGGTCAGCACGAAGAACACGAAGATCTGGCCGTGCACGTCGCCGAGGTAATGCGAGAACGCGACGAAGTTGGTGTTCACCGCCAGCAGCATCAGTTCGATCGACATCAGGATGATGATGACGTTGCGGCGGTTCAGGAAGATCCCGACGATCGCGATCGCGAACAGGATCGCGCCGAGCACAAGGTAGTGAGCAAGAGTCAGCATGGTTTTCTTTTCCTCCGCTTAGCCGTTGGTGCCCGAACCGGCTTCGCTTTGCGCCGTTTCCGGCTGCGGCTTGTCCGCTTCCATCTTCACGAGGCGCACACGGTCGTCGCGGCGCACCTTGACCTGATCCGACACGCGCTGGCGCTTGCTGTCCTTGCCCTTGCGCTCGGTCAGCCCGATCGCGGCGATGATCGCGACCAGCAGCACGAGGCCGGCGATTTCGAACGCGAAGATGTAGTCGGTGTAGATCACCTTGCCGATCAGGCGCGTATTCGACCAGTTGGCCATCTCGCCCGTCGCCATCGCATGCACGGTGTGCGTGTCGCCGTAACCGCGCCACAGGATCAGCGCGGTTTCGATCACGATGATCGCGCCGACCACGGTTGCCATCGGCACGAAGCGCTTGAAGTCGCGGCGCAGGTAGTCGATGTTGATGTCCAGCATCATCACGACGAACAGGAACAGCACCATCACCGCGCCCACGTAGACCAGAACCAGCAGGATCGCGAGGAATTCCGCCTCCAGCAGCATCCAGATCGCGGCGGCGTTGAAGAACGCCAGCACAAGGAAAAGCGCAGACGCCACCGGGTTGCGCGAAGTGATCACCTTCAGCCCTGATACCACCAGGAGCAGCGCGAAGATGTAGAACAGTACGGTCGTGAATTCCATGATTACCGGTTCATCGTTAGGCCATAGTCAGGCGCGGCTTGCGGGACGCCCGCACCCGTCGCGGCGGCTCGGCCCGTTCATGCCGGGCCGGCACTGCAAACACAATCAACGATACGGCGCGTCGGCAGCCTTCGCCGCGGCGATGTCCTTCTCGTAGCGATCGCCCACCGCGAGCAGCATTTCCTTCGTGAAATACAGGTCGCCGCGCTTTTCGCCGTGGTACTCGAGAATCTGCGTCTCGACGATCGAATCGACCGGGCAGCTCTCTTCGCAGAAACCGCAGAAGATGCACTTCGTCAGGTCGATGTCGTAGCGCGTCGTGCGGCGCGTGTTGTCCGCGCGCGTTTCCGATTCGATCGTGATCGCCAGCGCGGGGCACACGGCCTCGCACAGCTTGCACGCGATGCAGCGCTCTTCGCCGTTCTCGTAGCGGCGCAGTGCGTGCAGCCCGCGAAAACGCGGCGAAATCGGGGTCTTCTCTTCCGGGAACTGCACGGTGAACTTGCGCTTGAACGTGTAACGACCGGTCAGCGCGAGCCCCTTCAGCAGCTCGGTCAGGAAGAAAGTCTTAAAGAAGTGTTGGATAGCCGTCATGATTTCGTCCGATCTTTACTTCACCCAGATGTTCAGCGGCGACATCATCCAGAAGCCGACCACGACCACCCAGACCACCGTGACGGGCAGGAACACCTTCCAGCCCAGACGCATGATCTGGTCGTAACGGAAGCGCGGGAACGTCGCGCGCACCCAGATGAACACCGACAGCAGCGCAAAGACCTTCAGCACCAGCCAGAAGATGCCCGGAATGAACGACAGGAATTCGAACGGTGCGTCCCAGCCGCCGAGGAACAGCGTCGCCGCCAGCGCCGAGATCACGATCATGTTGATGTACTCGGCGAGGAAGAACAGCGCGAACGCCATGCCCGAGTAATCGATCATGTGACCCGCGACGATCTCCGACTCCCCTTCCACCACGTCGAACGGGTGACGGTTCGTTTCGGCGATACCCGAGATGAAGTAGACGACGAACGCCGGCAGGAGCGGCAGCCAGTTCCACGACAGGAAGTTCACGCCGTGGCCGGCGAAGAAGCCGTGCTGTTGCGAACCGACGATTTCCGACAGGTTCAGGCTGCCGGCGGTCATCAGCACGAGCACCAGCGCGAAGCCCATCGAGATTTCGTACGACACCATCTGTGCCGCGGCGCGCATCGCGCCGAGGAACGCGTACTTCGAGTTCGACGCCCAGCCGGCGAGAATCACCGCGTACACGCCGATCGACGAGATCGCCATCGCGTACAGCAGGCCCGCGTTCACGTTCGCGAGCACGGCTTCGGCCTGGAACGGAATCACGGCCCATACGGCGAACGCCGGCACGACGGTCATCACCGGCGCGATCAGGTACAGCCAGCGGCTGGCGGCGCTCGGCTGAATGACTTCCTTCAGCAGCAGCTTCAGCACGTCGGCGATCGGCTGCAGCAAGCCGCCGGGGCCGACGCGGTTCGGGCCGAGACGCACGTGCATCCAACCGATCAGCTTGCGCTCCCACAGAATCAGGTACGCGACGCACAGCAGGATGACGACGGAGACGACGAGGATGCGCACGACTGCCCACACCGTCGGCCACGCGAAGCCGAGAAGCTCGGCCCCGCCCGCGTTGATCGTATCGAACAAGCTCATTTACGCCTTCTCCACCACCAGTTCACCGGACAGGCTGCCGAGCGCTGCGCCGGCAGGCGTCGCCGCCGACACGCGAACGACCGTCTCCGCAAGATTCGCGTCGCGCACGGCCGGCAACTGCACCGCACGCTCGCCCTGGCGCACGCGCACGGCGTCGCCTTCCTTCAAGCCCAGCTTGTCGAACAGCGCGGCCGGCAGGGCTGCGGCATTCGCCGCCTTCGCGGCGGCCGTCAGGTGCAGCGCACCTGCGCGGCGCACGAGCGCGTCGGCGTGATAGATCGGCACGTCGGCCAGGCGCTCGAACCCGCCGTTCGCGGCATTCGCCGCGGCACGAGCCGGCGCGACCGACGTGCGGTTCGACAGACGGCCCGCGACGCCGGCGTCGCCGAGCGCGGCGACACGCACTTCTTCCGCGGTCTCGTATTCGAAGTTCGGCAGGCCGAGCAGGCTGCCGAGCACGCGCAGCACCTTCCAGCCCGGACGCGTGTCGCCGAGCGGGCGCACGACGCCGTTGAAGCTCTGCACGGTACCTTCCGCGTTGATGAACGTACCGGCCGTTTCCGTGAACGGCGCGACCGGCAGCAGCACGTCGGCGTAGTCGAGGCCGTGCTTGAACGGCGACATCACGACGACCATCTCCGCCTGGTTCAGCGCGGCCAGTGCCTGTGCCGGATCGGCGGTGTCGAATTCCGGTTCGACGTTCAGCAGCACGTAGCCCTTGCGCGGCTGCGCGAACGCTTCGCGTGCGTTCAGGCCGCCTTCGCCAGGCAGTGCGCCGACGACGTGCGCGCCGACCGTGTTCGCCGCTTCCGTCAGGAAGCCGAACGTGGCGCCGGTGTTGTCGGCGATCCACTGGGCGACGGCGTGCAGCTTCGCGAATTGCGGATGACGGACCGCAACGTTGCCGAGCAGCACCGCGCGGCGTTCGCCGTTCGCGAGCGACTGCGCGACGGCTTGCGCGGCCGGCGATGCGGCGACGCCTGCGAGCGCGTCGGGCAGCGCGACGCCGCGCAGTTGCGCGACGGCCGCGGCGATGCCGGCCAGCTCGTCGATCCAGGCGGACGGCGCGGCGACGATGCGTTGCGCGGTCGGGATCAGCGAATCGTCACCGGTCGCGTGCAGGAAGTGCAGCTTCGCGCCGTTCTTCGCAGCCTGACGCAGGCGCGACGCGAACAGCGGGTGGTCGCGGCGCAGGAACGAACCGACGACGAACGCGGCGTCCACGTTCGACAGGTCGGCGATCGGCATGCCGAGCCACGGCGCGCCCTGGACCGGCGCCGAAAAATCCTGCTGACGCAGACGGAAGTCGACGTTCGGCGTCTTCAGTTCGTTGGCGAGCTGCTTCACGAGGAACAGCTCTTCCGCGGTGCTGTGCGCGCTCGCGAGCATCGCCAGTGCGTTGGCGCCGTGATCCGCGGCGATGCCCTTCAGGCCCTTCGCGACATATTCGAGCGCGGTCTGCCAGTCGGTTTCGATCCACTGGCCGCCCTGCTTCAGCATCGGCTTCGTCAGACGCTCTTCGCTGTTGAGGCCTTCATACGAGAAGCGGTCCTTGTCCGAGATCCAGCATTCGTTGATGGCTTCGTTCTCGAACGGCAGCACGCGCATCACGCGGTTGTTCTTCACCTGCACGACGAGGTTCGCGCCGACGGAATCGTGCGGGCTCACCGACTTGCGGCGCGACAGTTCCCACGTACGGGCGCTGTAGCGGAACGGCTTGCTGGTCAGCGCGCCGACCGGGCACAGATCGATCATGTTGCCCGACATTTCGGAGTCGACCGTCTTGCCGACGAACGTCGTGATTTCCGAATGCTCGCCGCGGCCCAGCATGCCGAACTCCATCACGCCGGCGATTTCCTGGCCGAAGCGGACGCAGCGCGTGCAGTGGATGCAGCGCGACATTTCTTCCATCGAGATCAGCGGGCCCACGTTCTTGTGGAACACCACGCGCTTTTCTTCCGAGTAGCGCGACGACGACTTGCCGTAGCCGACCGCCAGATCCTGCAGCTGACATTCGCCGCCCTGATCGCAGATCGGACAATCGAGCGGGTGATTGATGAGGAGAAATTCCATCACCGACTGCTGCGCCTTCACAGCCTTGTCGGACTGCGTGCGGACGATCATGCCGGCCGACACGGGGGTCGCGCAGGCAGGCACGGCCTTCGGCATCTTCTCGACTTCGACGAGGCACATCCGGCAGTTGGCCGCTACCGACAGTTTCTTGTGATAGCAGAAGTGAGGAATGTACGTATCCGCCTTGTGCGCAGCCTGGATCACCATGCTGCCTTCGGGCACCTCGACCTTCTTGCCGTCTATTTCAAGTTCAACCATGATGGTGAATGGTCCTTAACCTATTTCCGCCCGTTCGCGCCTTGGCCCGACCGTGCGCTCAAATTCCGCAACCGGGTGCGCTTCAGGCTGCCGCCGCGTGCGCGTGGCCGCCGACCATGCAGTGCTTGTGCTCGACGTGGTACGCGAATTCGTCCCAGTAGTGCTTGAGCATCCCGCGTACCGGCATCGCTGCCGCATCGCCGAGCGCACAGATCGTGCGGCCCATGATGTTCTCGGCCACCGAATTCAGCAGGTCCAGATCTTCCTGGCGCCCTTCGCCGTGCTCGATACGGTTCACGACGCGATACAGCCAGCCGGTGCCTTCACGGCACGGCGTGCACTGGCCGCACGATTCCTCGTAGTAGAAGTACGACAGGCGCAGCAGCGAGCGCACCATGCAGCGCGTCTCGTCCATCACGATCACCGCGCCGGAGCCGAGCATCGAGCCCGCCTTCGCGATCGAATCGTAGTCGAGATCCGTCTGCATCATGATGTCGCCCGGGATCACCGGCGCCGACGACCCGCCCGGAATCACGGCCTTGATCTTCTTGCCGCCGCGCATCCCGCCGGCGAGCTCCATCAGCGTCGCGAACGGCGTGCCGAGCGGCACCTCGTAGTTGCCCGGACGCTCGACGTCGCCCGACACCGAGAAAATCTTCGTGCCGCCGTTGTTCGGCTTGCCGATCTCGAGATAATTCTGCGGCCCGATGGACAGCAGGAACGGCACCGCCGCGAACGTCTCGGTGTTGTTGATCGTGGTCGGCTTGCCGTACACGCCGAAGCTCGCCGGGAACGGCGGCTTGAAGCGCGGCTGGCCCTTCTTGCCTTCGAGCGACTCGAGCAGCGCCGTCTCTTCGCCGCAGATGTACGCGCCGTAACCGTGGTGCGCGTGCAGCTGGAACGAGAATTCCGAGCCCATGATGTTGTCGCCGAGGAACCCGGCCGCGCGCGCTTCATCGAGCGCGGCTTCGAAGCGTCGATACACTTCGAAGATTTCGCCGTGGATATAGTTGTAGCCGACGGTGATGCCCATCGCGTACGCGCCGATGGCCATGCCTTCGATCAGCGCGTGCGGGTTCCAGCGCAGGATGTCGCGATCCTTGAACGTGCCAGGCTCGCCTTCGTCCGAGTTGCAGACGAGGTACTTCTGCCCCGGGAACTGGCGCGGCATGAAGCTCCACTTCAGGCCGGTCGGGAAGCCCGCACCGCCGCGGCCGCGCAGGCCCGACGCCTTCACGTCGGCGATCACCTGCTCGGGCGGGATCTTTTCTTCGAGAATGCGGCGCAGCTGCTTGTAGCCACCGCGCGCAACGTAGTCTTCGAGATGCCAGTTCTCGCCGTTCAGACCAGCGAGGATCAGCGGTTTGATGTGACGGTCGTGGAGGGACGTCATTTCGAGAGCTCCTCAAGCAGCTGGTCGATCTTCTCGCGGCTCATGAAGCTGCACATTCTGTGATTGTTCACCAGCAGCACCGGCGCATCGCCGCACGAGCCCATGCATTCGCCTTCCTTCAGCGTGAACTTGCCGTCGGGCGTGGTCTCGCCGAAGTCGATGCCCAGCTTCTGTTTCAGGTAGTCGGCAGCCGCTTCCGCGCCGCCGTGCGGGCCGAGCTGGCACGGCAGGTTCGTGCAGAGCGTGATCTTGTGCTTGCCGACCGGCTTGAGCTCGTACATCGTGTAGAACGTCGCGACTTCCTGCACGGCAACGGCCGGCATGCCGAGATAGTCCGCGACGAACTGCATCAGTTCGGGCGACAGCCAGCCATGCTCTTCCTGAGCAACGGCCAACGCCGACATCACGGCGGACTGTTTCTGATCGGCGGGATACTTCGTCAACGCGCGATCGATTTCCTTCAGGCCTTCAGCTGAGATCATTTTCAGACACGACTCTTTCAATTCCTACCGAACGAACAACCTGCCGCACATCGGGGTGCATGGACGGCAGACCTGGCGCTCACTCTGTTGACAGCTTGCGAAGCCGCGCCGGTTCGGCGCATACCGCATGTGACTTCGCATGTGACTGACTGCTCGCCGCCCGCACTCGCGGGCGGCGCAACCATTAGCGATCGATTTCGCCGAACACGATGTCCTGCGTACCGATGATCGTGACGGCGTCGGCGATCATGTGACCGCGCGCCATTTCGTCGAGCGACGCCAGGTGCGCGAAACCCGGCGCGCGAATCTTGAGGCGATACGGCTTGTTGGCGCCGTCGGACACGAGGTAGATGCCGAACTCACCCTTCGGATGCTCGACCGCCGCGTACGCTTCGCCTTCCGGCACATGGAAACCTTCGGTGAAGAGCTTGAAGTGGTGAATCAAGTCTTCCATGTTGGTCTTCATGCCGACGCGCGACGGCGGGGCAACCTTGTGATTGTCCGTCATCACCGGGCCCGGATTCTTGCGGAGCCACTCAATACACTGTTTCGCGATGCGGACCGACTGGCGCATTTCCTCGACGCGCACCAGATAGCGGTCGTAGCAATCGCCGTTCACGCCGACCGGCACGTCGAAATCGATGCGATCGTACACTTCGTACGGTTGCTTCTTGCGCAGATCCCATGCGATACCCGAGCCGCGCAGCATCGGGCCGGTCAGGCCCATCTGCAACGCACGCTCCGGGCTCACGACGCCGATCCCGACCAGACGCTGTTTCCAGATCCGGTTGTCGGTCAGCAGCGTTTCGTATTCGTCGACGCACTTCGGGAAGCGCGTGAAGAAATCGTCGATGAAGTCGAGCACCGAGCCGCTGCGCGCTTCGTTCATCTTCGCGAGCGCCTTCTCGTTGCGAATCTTCGACGCCTTGTATTGCGGCATTGCGTCAGGCAGATCGCGATAGACGCCGCCCGGACGATAGTAGGCCGCGTGCATCCGGGCGCCGGACACCGCTTCGTACACGTCCATCAGGTCCTCGCGTTCGCGGAACGCGTACAGGAACACGGCCATCGCGCCGACGTCGAGCGCGTGCGCACCGATCCACATCAGGTGGTTCAGCACGCGCGTGATTTCGTCGAACAGCACGCGGATGTACTGCGCGCGCTCCGGCACGTCGATGCCGAGCAGCTTTTCGATCGCGAGCACGTAGCCATGCTCGTTGACCATCATCGACACGTAGTCGAGACGGTCCATGTACGGCACGGACTGGATGAAGGTCTTGGATTCCGCGAGCTTTTCCGTCGCGCGGTGCAGCAGGCCGATGTGCGGATCGGCACGCTGGATGACTTCGCCGTCGAGCTCGAGCACGAGGCGCAGCACGCCGTGCGCTGCCGGGTGCTGCGGGCCGAAGTTGAGCGTGTAGTTCTTGATTTCTGCCATGACGCCCCCTTAATGTTTCAGACCGCCATAGCGATCCTCGCGGATCACGCGCGGCGTGATTTCGCGCGGCTCGATCGTCACCGGCTGGTACACAACCCGCTTCTCTTCCGGGTCGTAACGCATTTCGACGTAGCCCGACACCGGGAAGTCCTTGCGGAACGGGTGACCGATGAAGCCGTAGTCGGTGAGGATGCGGCGCAGGTCGGGGTGGCCTTCGAACACGATGCCGTACAGGTCGAACGCTTCTCGCTCGTACCAGTTCGCCGAGGTCCAGATGTCGACCAGCGACGCCACGATCGGCAGATCGTCGTCCGGCGCGAATACGCGCAGGCGCAGGCGCCAGTTGTTCGTGACCGACAGCAGGTGCGACACGGCCGCGAAGCGCGGGCCGTCGTAGGCGCCATCGCCGAAGGTCTGGTAGTCGACGCCGCAGAGGTCGATCAGTTGCTCGAAACGGAGCTTCGGATCGTCGCGCAGCGTCTTTGCGACTTCGAGGTAATCGCTCGCCTTCACGACGAGCGTCAGTTCACCGATCGCTTCGGTGAGGCTCACCACGCGCGCGCCGAGCGCGGCTTCGAGGTTGGCCTTGAGGGTCTCGATTTTGCTTGCCATATTGAGGGGACGCTCGGGGCTTTATTGACGGGCGATGGTATTGGTGCGGCGGATCTTCGCCTGAAGCTGGATCACGCCGTAGACCAGCGCCTCGGCCGTGGGCGGACAGCCCGGCACGTAGACGTCGACCGGCACGATCCGGTCGCAGCCGCGGACCACCGAGTACGAGTAGTGGTAGTAACCACCGCCGTTCGCACACGACCCCATCGAGATCACCCAGCGCGGCTCGGCCATCTGGTCGTACACGCGGCGCAGCGCAGGCGCCATCTTGTTGCACAGCGTGCCGGCGACGATCATCACGTCCGACTGACGCGGACTCGGACGGAACACGACGCCGAACCGGTCCAGATCGTAACGGGCCGCGCCCGCATGCATCATCTCGACGGCGCAACACGCGAGCCCGAACGTCATCGGCCACAGCGAGCCGGTACGCGTCCAGTTGATCAGCTTGTCAGCCGTCGTGGTGACAAACCCTTCCTTCAAGACCCCTTCGATACTCATTTGCTTTCCACTCCAGACGAGCGACCGAGCGTGGCCGCCCATGCAAACCGGCGATTAACCCATCACTCCCAGTCGAGGCCGCCTTTCTTCCAGATATAGGCAAAGCCCAGCAGGAATTCGAGCAGAAAAATCATCATTGCGATGAAACCCGGCCAGCCGATGTCCCGGAGCGCGACGCCCCACGGAAACAGGAATGCGGTTTCGAGATCGAAGATGATGAACAGGATGGCGACGAGGTAATACCGTACGTCGAATTTCATCCGGGCGTCTTCAAAGGCTTCGAAGCCGCACTCGTACGGTGCGTTCTTCTCGACGTCCGGCTTGTTGGGACCAAGGAGCTTGCCGATGCTGACCAGCGCTATACCTAAACCAGTGCCCACGAGGAGGAACAACAAGACGGGGTAATAGGCTGCGAGGTTCAAGGCAATCCTCTATCGGTTGGTTCTGAGCGTCCGGAGAATACCACTTCCGGCGGAAGGAATCATTTCGGAGTGCAGGCGATCGCAAGACAACCGCAAGCACACCCCAGAAATGAAAAATGCCAGCCACTAGAAGCGGCTGGCATTGAGTAACTTTGGTGCCGACGGCGAGACTCGAACTCGCACAGCTTTCGCCACTACCCCCTCAAGATAGCGTGTCTACCAATTTCACCACGTCGGCACTGCATGCAACTCGGGTTGTGCTGCTTGTTCCCGCGAATCGCTTCAAGAATTAAATTCTAACCCGAGTTCCGGATTTGTTCAACGCACAACCGCAAAAAAATTAACTTTTTATTTCGGGACATCCTGGCCCGGCGCGCTTGCAGCCGAACCGGCGGCGGCAGACGCCGCGACGGCCGGCGTCGATGCTGCCGGAGCCGATGCCGGCGCGGTCACCGCCGTGCCGAGCACGCCCGCCGACGGCGTCGACTTGTACGAACCGAGGTACGTCAGCGCGAGCGTCGCGACGAAGAAAATCGCCGCGAGAATGGCCGTCGTGCGCGACAGGAAGTTCGCCGAGCCCGTCGCACCGAACAGGCTGCCCGACGCGCCGCTGCCGAATGCGGCGCCCATGTCGGCGCCCTTGCCGTGCTGCAGCAGCACGAGCCCAATCACACCGAGTGCAGACAGCACCTGCACCACAATAATCAGCGTCTTGAATAACAGCATCACACCCACCCGATTGGATCAAGCGACCGGACCGACCGGCCGCCGTCATGGTTCAATTCGATCTCGGACCGCTCAACGCGCAGCCCGGCAGATCGCCAGAAAATCTTCCGCCTTCAGCGACGCGCCGCCGATCAGGCCGCCGTCGATGTCCGGCTGCGCGAACAGCTCTTCCGCGTTGTCCGGCTTCACGCTGCCGCCGTACAGCACGGACACGCCCTCCGCACCCTTTGCCGCGAGACGCGCACGCAGGAACGCGTGCACGTCCTGTGCCTGCGCCGACGTCGCGCTCTTGCCCGTG
Organism: Burkholderia sp. MSMB1078WGS; assembly: GCF_001528895.1. Taxonomy (NCBI): domain Bacteria; kingdom Pseudomonadati; phylum Pseudomonadota; class Betaproteobacteria; order Burkholderiales; family Burkholderiaceae; genus Burkholderia; species Burkholderia sp. MSMB1078WGS. The sequence goes on from NZ_LPDI01000110.1 coordinate 31,638, forward strand.
CCGATCGCCCAGACCGGCTCGTACGCGACGACGATGCGGGCGGCTTCGTCAGCCGTCAGCACGGCCAGCACCGCGTCGAGTTGCGCACCGACGACCTGCTCGGTCGCACCCGACTCGCGCTCGTCGAGCGTCTCGCCGACACACACGACGGGCGTGAGGCCGGCCGCGAGCGCGCGTTGCGTCTTCGCCGCGACCGTCTCGCTGCTTTCGCCGTGATACGCGCGACGCTCCGAATGGCCGACGATCGCATATTGCGCGCCGAACTCCGCCACCATCGCAGCCGCCACCTCGCCGGTGAACGCGCCTTGCTCGTGCGCGGACACGTCCTGCGCACCGAACGCGACACGGCCGCCGCCGAGCTGCGCCTGAACCTGCGCGAGATACGGGAACGGCACGCACACGCCGATCGACGTTTCAGCCGCCACCGCGCCCGCACCCTGCACCACTTCGCTCAGCAGCGCCTGGTTGCCGGCCAGCCGGCCATGCATCTTCCAGTTGCCGATCACTCGCTTTGTTCGTTGTTTCGACATCGTGTCTGTCTCGTCACTATCTTGTCATTAACGTGCCGGAACCCGGCCGTCAGGTTGGATCTGGCGAAGCAAACCCGCGATTTTACTGCGCGCGGCTTGAACCGGTCAAACCGCGTATGTCAAGCCCGCCGCGCGGGCCGTCATGCGTTCGCACCCCAATCAAGCACGATCTTGCCGATGTGCTCGCCGCTCTCCATCAGCGCATGCGCCTGCGCAGCCTCGCCGGCCGGTAGCACACGATAGATCACGGGCTTGATGCGACCGTCGGCCAGCAGCGGCCACACGCGCGCCTTCAGCTGCGCGGCGATGCGCGCCTTGAACTCGACCGGGCGCGGGCGCAACGTCGAGCCCGTCACCGTCAACCGGCGCCGCAGGATCTCGTTCAGGTTGACCTCGGCCTTCGCGCCGCCGAGCAGCGCGATCAGCACGAGACGGCCGCCGTCCGCGAGCGCGGACAGCTCGCGCGGCACGTACGAGCCCGCCACCATGTCGAGGATCACGTCGACGCCGCGATCGTGCGTCAGCGACTTCACGACTTCGACGAAGTCTTCCGTCTTGTAGTTGATCGCGCGCTCGGCGCCGAGCGCCTCGCACGCACGGCACTTGTCGGCGGTGCCTGCCGTCGCGAACACGCGAAAGCCGAGCGCATGCGCAATCTGGATCGCCGTGACGCCGATGCCGCTCGAGCCGCCCTGCACGAGCAGCGTCTCCTGTTCGCCGCCCTCGCCCGCGCCGAGCTGCGCACGGTCGAACACGTTGCTCCACACGGTGAAGAAGGTTTCGGGCAACGATGCGGCCTCGATATCGGTGAGGCCGTCGGGCACCGGCAGGCACTGCGGCAGCGGCGCGACCGCGTATTCGGCATAGCCGCCGCCCGCGAGCAGCGCGCACACGCGATCGCCGAGCTTCAGGCCGAACGGATTCAGCGCCGCATCGGACAAATCGCCGCCGACGATCTCGCCCGCGACCTCGAGGCCCGGCAGATCCGACGCACCCGGCGGCGGCGCATAGGCGCCCTTGCGCTGGAACACGTCGGGCCGGTTCACGCCGGAAGCCGCCACCTTGATCAACACCTCGCCGCGCTTCGGTTCGGGCCGCGGACGTTCCGCGAGCTTCAGCACGTCGGGGGCGCCGAATTCGGTGATTTCGATGGCTTTCATGGTGAGAGTCGCTCCAGGATCGGAATCGGATGGCACGCCCATGCGCACGGCGCGGGCGCCTGGCCGGCGCTGCTGCGCCGCACAACGATGCTACAGAAAAAACGGCCGGCACGCTTTCGCACTGCCGGCCGTTGGTCCGCCTGTCCGCTTACTGCTGCGGCGGCGTATCCGACTGCGCTGCCGCCGCTGCTTCATTCAGCAGCGCCTTGGCCGACAGACGCACGCGACCCTTCTCGTCCGTCTGGATCACCTTGACCTTCACCTGCTGGCCTTCCTTCAGGTAGTCGTTGATGTCCTTCACGCGCTCGTTGACGATTTCCGAGATGTGCAGCAGGCCGTCCTTGCCCGGCAGCAGGTTCACGATCGCGCCGAAATCGAGCAGCTTGAGCACCGTGCCTTCGTACACCTGGCCGACTTCGATTTCAGCCGTGATTTGCTCGATGCGCTTCTTCGCTTCGGCCATGCCGTCACTGCTCGTGCTCGCGATCGTCACGACGCCGTCGTCCGAGATGTCGATGGTCGTGCCCGTTTCTTCCGTCAGCGCGCGGATCACCGAACCGCCCTTGCCGATCACGTCGCGAATCTTTTCCGGGTTGATCTTGATCGTGATCATGCGCGGCGCGAATTCCGACAGTTGCGTGTTCGCACCCGACACCGCCGAGGTCATCTTGCCGAGGATGTGCATGCGGCCTTCCTTCGCCTGCGCGAGCGCGACCTGCATGATTTCCTTCGTGATGCCCTGGATCTTGATGTCCATCTGCAGCGCCGTCACGCCCTGCTCCGTGCCGGCCACCTTGAAGTCCATGTCGCCGAGGTGATCTTCGTCGCCGAGGATGTCGGTCAGCACCGCGAACTTGTTGCCTTCGAGGATCAGGCCCATCGCGATACCCGCGACGTGCGCCTTCATCGGCACGCCGGCGTCCATCAGCGCGAGGCAGCCGCCGCACACCGACGCCATCGACGACGAACCGTTCGACTCGGTGATTTCCGACACGACGCGGATCGAGTAGCCGAATTCGTCGGCGCTCGGCAGGCACTTGACCAGCGCGCGCTTCGCGAGGCGGCCGTGGCCGATTTCGCGGCGCTTCGGCGAGCCGACGCGGCCCGTTTCGCCGGTCGCGAACGGGGGCATGTTGTAGTGAAGCATGAAGCGCTCGCGGTATTCGCCTTCGAGCGCGTCGATGATCTGCTCGTCACCCTTGGTGCCGAGCGTCGCGACGACCAGCGCCTGCGTCTCGCCGCGCGTGAACAGCGCCGAGCCGTGGGTACGCGGCAGCACGCCGGTGCGGATCTCGATCGGGCGCACGGTGCGCGTGTCGCGGCCGTCGATGCGCGGCTCGCCGTTCAGGATCTGCGAGCGGACGATCTTCGCTTCGATGTCGAACAGCACGTTGCCGACCGTGGCCTTGTCGGCCGCGACCGTACCGGCCGCCAGCGCCTCTTCCTCGAGCTTCGCCGACGTCGCCGCGTAGACTTCCTTCAGCTTCGCCGAACGCGCCTGCTTGTCGCGGAGCTGGTAAGCGGCGAGCAGATCGTTCTGCGCCAGCTCGGTCACGCGTGCGATCAGCGCCTCGTTCTTCGGCGCCGGCTGCCAGTCCCACTCGGGCTTGCCGCCGTCGCGGACCAGGTCGTGGATCGCGTCGATCGCGACCTGCATCTGCTCGTGGCCGAACACCACGGCGCCCAGCATCACGTCTTCCGACAGTTGATCGGCTTCCGATTCGACCATCAGCACGGCGCGCTCCGTACCCGCGACGACGAGGTCGAGGCGCGATGCCTTGAGTTGCTCACGCGTCGGGTTCAGCACGTACGCGTTGTCGATGTACGCCACGCGCGCGGCGCCGACCGGGCCGTTGAACGGCAGGCCCGACACGGCGAGCGCAGCCGATGCGCCGATCAGCGCGGGGATGTCCGCCGGGATTTCCGGGTTCACGGACAGCACGTGGATCACGACCTGGACTTCGTTGTAGAAGCCTTCCGGGAACAGCGGGCGCAGCGGACGGTCGATCAGGCGCGACGTCAGCGTCTCGTGTTCCGACGGACGGCCTTCGCGGCGGAAGAAGCCGCCCGGGATCTTGCCGGCCGAGTAGGTCTTCTCGAGATAGTCGACGGTCAACGGGAAGAAATCCTGGCCCGGCTTCGCCGACTTCGCGCCGACGACGGTTGCCAGCACGACGGTGTCTTCGACGTCGACGATCACGGCACCGCTCGCCTGGCGGGCGACTTCACCGGTTTCGAGGCGCACCTTGTGCTGGCCCCATTGGAATTCCTTCACGACCTTGTTGAACATGGACATGGTTGCTCCTTTGTATTCATGCATTTCGTTCGCCGCGCCGGCGATCCCGCGCGGCGGCGTCCCGACCGAATCACCCGGAGCAAGGTGTGTTTTTTATGCCATTCCAGCGCGGCGCTCATGCAGCGACGCGCTGGAATGACACAAATCCCGCCCCGGTATCGGTCGTGGCGGCGGCCCCGCACGAACGTGCCGGACAGCCTGCGATGCGTGTGACGCTACGCACCGCGCAAAAACAAAATGCCTGTATCAGCGGACTGACACAGGCATCTTGCTGGCGGCAATCGCCTCGATTACTTACGCAGACCCAGCTTCTCGATCAGTGCGCGGTAACGGTCGGCATCCTTGCCCTTGAGGTAGTCGAGCAGCTTGCGGCGGCGGCTCACCATGCGCAGCAGGCCGCGGCGGCTGTGGTGATCCTTCGCATGGGTCTTGAAGTGACCCGTCAGTTCGACGATACGTGCGGTCAGCAGTGCGACCTGGACTTCGGGCGACCCCGTGTCGTTGGTACCGCGGGCGAACTGAGCAACGACTTCCGACTTCTTGATATCTGCAACAGACATGTGATTTCCTTTCTAACTGAACAGGCGGACACGGAAGAATGGCCGTGCCGTGATTTACAACCGGCGCGCATTGTAGCACAACTCGGTGCCGTTCTTACCGCCTCCTGTCACGGGCGCGTCATCGAGCACGTCGACGGCATCTCCGTACGCGGCGCCGGCACCGCGAGCACCGTCCGGAAGCCGTAGCCCGACCCTTCGTTGTCGAAGCGCACGCCCGGCGTACCGGCCTTGTCCATTTCCATCACGTAAAGGGGTTGGATCAGTTGGTGATCCTGCGCGCGCATCCGCGACGCGTGAAAGCCGTCGTCGAACGACAGGCCCTCGAGCGCACGCGCAACTGCGACCGGGTCGGCCGAACCCGCGCGGGTCATCGCGGCGGCCAGCATTTCGATCATCTGGCTCATCCGCCGCACCGGATAGTCGTCCTGCGCGGCCGGGAAACGGGCCCGGAACGCGCGGTAGAACGCGTCGGAGCTGACGCCGCCCGCGTTCGGGTGCCAGTCCGCAACGGCCACGACATGGCCTACGCCCGCGTCGCCCAGGGCCGCCGGCGCGCCGAGGCTGTTGCCGTAGAACGTATAGAACTTCGCGTCGAGCCCCTGTTCGCGCGCCGCCTTCACGAGCAACGTGAGGTCGTTGCCCCAGTTGCCGGTCACGACGGCGTCCGCGCCGCTCGCGCGGATCTTCGCGATATACGGCGAGAAATCCTTGATCCGGCCGATCGGGTGAAATTCGTCGCCGGCGATCGTCACGTCCGGGCGTCGCGCGGCCAGCGCCTGCCGCGCGAGGGCGCTGACGTCGTGGCCGAAGCTGTAGTCCTGGTTCAACAGATAGACCTTGCGCAGCGCGCGATCGCGCGCCATCACGTCCGCGAGCGCGGCCATCCGCATGCCGGCATGCGCGTCGAAGCGGAAATGCCAGAAACTGCAGCGCGCGCCCGTCAGCGCCGGATCGTCGGCCGAATAGTTCAGGAACAGCATCCGGCGGTCCGGATCGCGCGCATTCAGCTTGTCGAGCGCCGCGACGAGCGCGGCCGCGACGGCCGAGCTGTTGCCCTGCGCGACGAAGCCGATACGGCGGTCGGCGGCCGCGCGCAATTGCACGAGCGCCTCCTCCGGGCTGCCCTTGCTGTCGAGCACCACGAGTTCGAGCCGGTGCGCGCCGTCGCGCAGCTTCACGCCGCCCGCCGCATTGACCTGCTCGACGCCGAAGCGCAGGTTGCGCTCGACCGCGGCGCCCGCGTTCGCGAACGGGCCCGACATCCCTTCGATCAGCGCGATCCGCACCGGCTCGCCACCGGCAAATGCGGACGACATCAGCATCCACCCCGCGCTCCACGCGAGCGCGCATCGCTTCCACCCCTGCATCGGCCACCTGCCCTTCAATCTGCCCGAGAAGCGCGGATCATAGGCTCCCGCACCCGCCGCCCGCAAGCGCGGCGGTGCGCGATCCGCACCGATTTTTTTCCGCGCGATGCGCGATCGCGCGCCGTCCGTGATAAAACGGGGCTTGTTTCCGTGTTCTGGAGAAATCCGATGCGCATTCGCATTCCTGCGCGCCTGCCGGTGCTGGCCGCCTGCGCCGCCGCGCTGCTGGCCGGTTGCGCGCAACCGTGGCAGCAATACCAGGCCGGCCAGGACGAATCGGCGATCGTCGCGCGCATGGGGCCGCCGCGCGAGATCTACGACCTGCCCGGCGGCGGCAAGCGTCTGATGTGGCCGACTCAGCCGATGGGCGAGATCACGGTCGCGGCCGACGTCGATGCAGCCCACCGGATCGTCAACGTGCGTCAGGTGCTGCAGCCGAGCGAGTTCTATCGCGCGGAAATCGGCAAGTGGACGAAGACCGACGTCCTCGTCAATTTCGGACGCCCGGTCGAGACCTCCTACTTCCCGCTGATGAAGCGCGAGGTCTGGACGTACCGGTATCTGGAGGACAACGTCTGGTACATGATGTACAGCTTCTACTTCGATCCGCAGGGCATCCTGCGCACCACGCAGAAAACGCCGGACCCGCTGCACGACCCCGATCGCCGCAACCTGTTCTGACCGATTGCACATTTACGCGCAATTATCGCAATGGCCATTCACGAATTATTGCTGAATGGCCATTTCATTTTTTCCGTCGCCTTATTTGATTTAACGAATAAGACGGAAAACTTTTCCGATCGATGACATTGCGATGGCAATACGCTGAACACCCCGTCATGCGGGCCGTGGCGCGTAAACAGGCATGGGCAGTGCATGTCATGCGTCGGGCTGGTGCATGCAATGCACTACGCCCAATCAATTTGAAACAATTTGTTTCAACTCACCCGGACTGCTAGGGCATACCCCTAATATCACCGAAACCAAACCTTTCAATTTAGAAAGAATGCCATTGCGCCATTTCGTTCGGTATTTATTTGCCTTTATCTGAAAGGAGTCCTCATGAATCGCCCCAAGAGCATGCTGGTTGCCAACATTGCCTGGGCCCGCGAGACGCGCGAACACACGCCCGGCTTCTTCGACGCGCTCGCGCGCGGCCAGAACCCGCGCGTGCTGTGGATCGGCTGCGCCGACAGCCGCGTGCCGGCCGAAACCATCACGCACTGCGCACCCGGCGAGCTGTTCGTCCATCGCAACATCGCGAACCTGTTCCACCCCGACGACGACAATTCCGCCAGCGTGCTCGAGTACGCGGTGCGAGTGCTGAAGGTCGATCACGTGATCGTATGCGGCCATTACGGGTGCGGCGGGGTCCGCGCGTCGCTGCTGCCGCCGCCCGCCGACCTGCCGCACGTCGCGCGCCGCATCGCGCCGCTCTGCGCGCTCGCGCGGCGTCATCGCGACGCGCTCGACGGGCTCGACGACCTGGCCGCCGCCGACCGCCTCGCCGAGCTGAACGTGCTCGAACAGGTGCGGCTGCTGCGCGCGTCGCCGATCGTACGCGGCCGCGAACGGCCGCCGCTCGTGCACGGCTGGATCTTTTCGCTCGCCGACGGGCGCCTGAAGGAGCTCGATTCCGGCTACACGGCGCCGCCGGCCGAAGCCGAAGCCGAGCCTGCCGCAGCCGCCGCGCTCGGCTGATCCGCGCCCCGCCCTCCATGCCAACGAAACCACCCCCAACCATGAAACTGAACGAGCGCCTATCCACCCTGCCGCGCGACATCGTCGCCGGCATCGTCGTTTTCCTCGTCGCGCTGCCGCTCTGTCTGGGCATCGCCAACGCCTCAGGCGTCGAGCCGTTCGCCGGGCTCGTGTCGGGCATCGTCGGCGGCATCGTCGTCGCGCTGCTGAGCGGCTCGTCGCTGTCCGTCAGCGGGCCGGCCGCCGGCCTCGTCGTGATCGTCGTCGAAGGGATCGCGCAACTCGGCAGCTTCTCCGCGTTCCTGCTCGCGGTGCTGCTGTCCGGCGTGCTCCAGTTCGGCTTCGGCATGCTGCGCGCGGGCCGCTTCGCCGCCTATGTGCCGTCGCCCGTCATCAAGGGCATGCTCGCCGCGATCGGCCTGCTGCTGATCGTGAAGCAGATTCCGTTCGCATTCGGCATTGGCGGCCAGGCCGCGCAATCGTTTGCGAACTGGCCGGGCCTGCCCGTCGCATGGGCCGCCACGGCCATCGCGCTCGTTTCGCTCGCGCTGCTCGTGGCGTGGGACACCCCCGCGCTGCGCCGCTTCGCGCTGGTGCGCTCGGTGCCCGCGCCGCTCGCGGTGGTCGTGCTCGGCATCGGCGCGACGCTCGTGCTGGGTGTCGTCGCGCCCGCGGTCGCGCCGGGCGCCGCCCATCGCGTCACGCTGCCCGAACTCGGATCGTTCGCCGCCTTCGCCGCATCGCTCAAGCACGCGGAGCTCGGCCAGAACTTCGCGCAGCTCGTCAATCCGGACGTATGGCGCGTCGCGATCACGCTTGCGGTCGTCGCCAGCCTCGAGACGCTGCTGAGCCTCGAGGCGGTCGAGCAGCTCGACCCCAAGCGCCGGCCGGTGCAACCCGATCGCGAACTGAAGGCCCAGGGCGTCGGCAACCTCGTCGCGGGTGCGGTCGGCGGCCTGCCGATCACGTCGGTGATCGTGCGCAGCTCGGTGAACGTCAACGCGGGCGCGCAAAGCCGGATGTCGGCGATCATCCACGGAGTGCTGCTGCTCGCCAGCGTGTTCGCACTCACCGGGCTGATCAACCTGATCCCGCTCGCGAGCCTGGCCGCGATCCTGATCCATACGGGCTTCAAGCTGGCGAAGCCGGCGCTGTTCCGCTCGGTGATGAAACAGGGGCCGGCCGCGTTCGTGCCGTTCGCCGCGACGATCGCCGGCGTGCTGACGGTCGACCTGCTGTTCGGCATCGCGCTCGGCCTCGCGTGCAGCGTGCTGGCCGTCGCCGTCGCGAACCTGAAGAGCCCCGTCACGCTCGCGCAGCACGACGACCACTTCCTGCTGTCGTTCCGCAAGGACGTGTCGTTTCTCGGCAAGGTGCAGGTCAAGCACCACCTGCGGCACATTCCGGACCGGGCGGCGGTGATCATCGACGCGACGCGCGCCGATTACATCGATCACGACGTGCTTGAACTGCTGGATGCGTTCGTCGCCGATGCGCCGCGGCGCGGGATCGCGGTCGAGTTCCGCCGGCGCCATCCCGCGCCACGCGCGGCTGCGCGCCGCTGGCTGTTCCGTGCGCCGGCTGCCGAATGAGCGGCCGATAAAAAACGCCCCGGCGGCACAGGGCCGCACGGGGCGTTTCGGGGGCGCGTCACGCGCGGCGCTTACGAGCGCTGCGGGTTGACCTTGTCGTCCTTCGAATGCAGCTTGTTCAGCGCCGAAATATATGCCTTCGCGGACGCGGCGACGATATCCGGATCGGTACCGACGCCGTTGACGATCCGCCCGCTCTTCGACAGACGGACGGTCACTTCGCCCTGCGCCTGCGTGCCGGTCGTGATCGCGTTCACCGAGTACAGCAGCAGTTCGGACCCGCTGCCGACTTCGCCCTCGATCGCATTGAACGTCGCATCGACCGGACCGTTGCCGCGCGCCTCGCCGGTCACTTCCTTGCCTTCGACCGCGAACACGACCTTCGCCTGCGGCTGCTCGCCCGTTTCCGAACGCTGCGACAGCGACACGAACTTGAAGTGCTCCTGCTCCTGCGCGAGCGCCGATTCCTCGGACACGATCGCGATGATGTCCTCGTCGAAGATCTCCGCCTTGCGGTCGGCCAGATCCTTGAAGCGCATGAACGCGGCATTCAATTCGGCTTCGCTGTCGAGCGATACGCCAAGCTCCTGCAGGCGCTGCTTGAACGCGTTGCGGCCCGACAGCTTGCCGAGCACGATCTTGTTCGCGGTCCAGCCCACGTCTTCCGCGCGCATGATCTCGTACGTGTCGCGCGCCTTGAGCACGCCGTCCTGGTGAATGCCCGACGCGTGCGCGAATGCATTCGCGCCGACCACCGCCTTGTTCGGCTGCACGACGAAGCCGGTGATCTGCGACACGAGCTTCGACGTCGGCACGATCTGCGACGTGTCGATGCCGACGTCGAGACCGAAGTAGTCCTTGCGCGTCTTCACCGCCATCACGATTTCTTCGAGCGACGTGTTGCCCGCGCGCTCGCCGAGACCGTTGATCGTGCACTCGACCTGACGCGCGCCGCCGATCTTCACGCCGGCGAGCGAGTTCGCGACCGCCATCCCGAGGTCGTTATGGCAGTGCACCGAGAAGATCGCCTTGTCCGAGTTCGGAATGCGCTCGCGCAGCGTCTTCACGAGGTTGCCGTAGAGCTCCGGCACACCGTAGCCGACCGTGTCGGCGATGTTGATCGTCGTCGCGCCTTCGGCGATCACGGCTTCCAGCACGCGGCACAGGAAATCCATGTCCGAACGGCTGCCGTCTTCCGGCGAGAACTCGACGTTGTCGGTGAACTTGCGCGCGAAACGCACCGCGAGGCGCGCCTGCTCGAACACCTGATCGGGCGTCATCCGCAGCTTCTTTTCCATGTGCAGCGGCGACGTCGCGATGAACGTGTGGATCCGGAAGCTGTTGGCCGGCTTCAGTGCGTCGGCCGCGCGCTGGATGTCCTTGTCGTTGGCCCGCGCCAGCGAGCAGATCGTGCTGTCCTTCACGAGACCGGCGATCGTGTGGATCGCATCGAAATCGCCGTTCGAGCTGGCGGCGAAGCCGGCCTCGATCACGTCGACCTTCATCCGCTCGAGGTGCTTCGCGATGCGGATTTTCTCTTCCTTCGTCATCGACGCACCGGGCGATTGCTCGCCGTCACGCAACGTCGTATCGAAAATGATCAGCTTGTCTGTCATGGGGGCTCCAGGGCTCTTTTATACGGAAGTCAAACGTAACGAGATCGCGCCACCGCTGGCGACGTTCAACAACAGACGAGGCTTGAGACGGAGGGCGAGAACGGTCAGCGCGGCAGGCGCGCCAAAGCTAGCGCGCGTAGCGGCGCACCGGCTAGAAGGAGGGAGAGGTGGGAAAAAGCAGTCATGCCGAAGACTATAGCGACATTCCGTTGGCCGCGCAATCGGACGGCACCCGGGAATCGACGTGGCCGGGCTCGAAAAAGGGCCAAATGAAAACGGCGGCCCCGAGGCCGCCGCTTCCGGGCAAATCGCAGCGTCGGCGTCAGTGATCGCGCTGCGATGAGCGCGCCGGATTCGCGCGCCCGCGGACGGCCGTGTAGGCCCAGAACACATAGCCGGACAACCCGTACAGCACGAACAGGCAGAACAGCATCAGCGGCGGATCGGACGACACGAGCACGAACGCGACGACGACGAGCAGGATCGCCGCGAACGGCACGCGGTGCCGTACGTCGAGCGCCTTGCCGCTGTAGAACGGCGCGTTCGACACCATCGTCACGCCCGCGTAGATCGTCAGCACGAAGGCGACCCACGGCAGCCAGCCGAGCTTCATCGGCACGCGGTTGTCGGTCGCGAGCCACACGAAGCCCGCGATCAGCGCGGCGGCGGCCGGGCTCGGCAGCCCCTGGAAAAAGCGCTTGTCGACCACGCCGATGTTCGTGTTGAAGCGCGCGAGACGCAGCGCAGCGCCCGAGCAATAGACGAACGCGGCGAGCCAGCCCCAGCGGCCGAGATCCTTCAGTACCCACTCGTACATCACGAGCGCGGGCGCCACGCCGAACGACACCATGTCCGACAGGCTGTCGAACTGCTCGCCGAACGCGCTCTGCGTATGCGTCATGCGCGCCACGCGCCCGTCCATCCCGTCGAGCACCATCGCGACGAAAATCGCGATCGCGGCGATCTCGAAGCGCACGTTCATCGCCTGCACGACCGCGAAGAAGCCGCAGAACAGCGCGGCGGTCGTGAATGCGTTCGGCAGCAGATAGATGCCGCGCGTCTTCAGGAACCGCTGGCGCGCGGCGCGGCGGCTTTCGAGCGGCGCCTGATCGGGCGCCATCACCTTGTTGCGGCGGAACGGGCGTGGCGTCTGGCTGGAGCCATTGCGCGGCCGACGCGGTTTGAATGCGGCCATCGTGCGCCCCGCCCGTTACTGCTCGAGCTCGGCGAGGATCGTCGACGACGCGTAGACCTTCTCGCCGATCGACACCTTCGCGCGGCTGCCGAGCGGCAGGTACACGTCGACGCGCGAACCGAAGCGGATGAAACCGTAGCGCTGGCCGCGCGACAGCGGCTCGCCGGCACGGACGTAGCAGAGGATCCGGCGCGCGATCAGGCCGGCGATCTGCACGGACGTGACGGTCTTGCCGCTCGCCGTCTGGATCACGACCGCGTTGCGCTCGTTCTCGGTCGACGCCTTGTCGATCGCCGCGTTCAGGAACGCGCCCGGGAAATACTCGACCTTGCTGATCGCGCCATCGACCGGCGAACGCTGCGAATGGACATTGAAGACATTCATGAACACGCTGATCTTCAGCGCTTCGCGGTTCGCGTACGGATCCTGCGCGGTCTCGACCGCGACGATGCGGCCGTCTGCCGGGCACAGCACCGCGTTCGGCTGCGCCGGGATCGGGCGCTGCGGATCGCGGAAGAACTGGACGACGAAGACGAGCAGCAGCCAGAACGGCCACGCGAAGCCGAAGCCCCCGACGGCATGGATCAACAGCGCGATGACGGCTGCAATCGCGATGAACGGCCAGCCTTCGCGCGCGATGATCGGATGAGGATAGTTCATGGATTCGTTCTGTGTTCGGTGAATTGCAAAGCCCGTAGCATAACAAAAGCCGCCCGGGGCACTGCTGCCTTCGGACGGCTTTTTGATGCCGGCCCTTCGTTCGAAGGGCCGGAACAGCACGTGGTGCTTAGTTCTTCGTCTGGTCGACGAGCTTGTTCTTCGCGATCCACGGCATCATCGCACGCAGCTTCGCGCCGACCTGCTCGATCTGGTGCTCGGCCGTCAGGCGGCGGCGCGACTGCAGCGTCGGCGCGCCTGCCTTGTTTTCGAGAATGAAGCTCTTCGCGTACTCGCCCGTCTGGATGTCGGTCAGGCACTGCTTCATCGCCTTCTTCGTCTCTTCCGTGACGACGCGCGGGCCGGTCACGTACTCGCCGTACTCGGCGTTGTTCGAGATCGAGTAGTTCATGTTCGCGATGCCGCCTTCGTAGATCAGGTCGACGATCAGCTTCAGTTCGTGCAGGCACTCGAAGTACGCCATTTCCGGCGCGTAGCCGGCTTCGACCAGCGTCTCGAAACCCGCCTTGATCAGCTCGACGGTACCGCCGCACAGCACGGCCTGCTCGCCGAACAGGTCGGTTTCGGTTTCTTCACGGAAGTTCGTCTCGATGATGCCGGCACGGCCGCCGCCGTTCGCCGCCGCATACGACAGCGCGATGTCGCGTGCCGCGCCCGACTTGTTCTGCGCAACCGCGATCAGGTGCGGCACGCCGCCGCCTTGTGCATACGTGCCGCGCACGGTGTGGCCCGGGGCCTTCGGCGCGATCATGATCACGTCGAGGTCGGCGCGCGGGATCACCTGGCCGTAGTGGACGTTGAAGCCGTGCGCGAATGCCAGCGCCGCGCCCTGCTTGATGTTCGCGTGCACTTCCTTCGCGTACACGTCGGCGATCTGCTCGTCCGGCAGCAGCATCATCACGACGTCCGCGCCCTTCACCGCTTCCGCGACTTCCTTCACTGCGAGACCGGCGTTTTCGGCCTTGCTCCACGACGCGCCGCCCTTGCGAAGGCCGACCGTCACGTTCACGCCGCTGTCCTTCAGGTTCAGTGCGTGCGCATGGCCTTGCGAGCCGTAGCCGATGATCGTGACTTGCTTGCCCTTGATGAGGGAGAGGTCGGCGTCTTTGTCGTAGAAAACGTTCATGATGGTTCCTTCGCTAATTCAAAAATTCAACAATTCGTTCGGATGGGGTACTGCGGGCCGGGACATGACGGCGCACCCGGCGTGCCTTCTTGCAATATCGGCATCACACCTTCAGGATGCGCTCGCCGCGTCCGATGCCGGAGCTGCCGGTCCGCACGGTCTCGAGGATCGCGGTGGCGTCCAGCCCCTGGATGAATGCGTCGAGCTTGTCGCTCGCGCCCGTCAATTCGATCGTGTAGGTCTTCTCGGTCACGTCGATGATGCGGCCGCGGAAAATGTCCGACATCCGCTTCATTTCTTCGCGCTCCTTGCCCACTGCACGTACCTTGATCAGCATCAGCTCGCGTTCGATGTGTGCACCGTCGGTCAGGTCCACCACTTTCACCACCTCGATCAGGCGGTTCAGATGCTTCGTGATCTGTTCGATCACGTCGTCCGAGCCAATGGAAACGATGGTCAGCCGCGACAGCGATTGGTCTTCGGTCGGCGCCACCGTCAAGGTTTCGATGTTGTAGCCGCGTGCGGAAAAGAGACCGACCACGCGCGACAGCGCGCCCGGTTCGTTTTCCAGCAGGACGGAAATGATGTGTCTCATGTTCGCTTCTTCCAGAATGTGTCCGTGTCGATTCACTCGCGCCGCGCGCCGTCGCGTGCCGCGCCGCCCTTCGTGAAGGCGGCCGCATCGCGCGCTGCGCGCGTCGCGCCGTTACAGATCTTCCGATCCGAGCAGCATCTCGGTGATGCCCTTGCCGGCCTGTACCATCGGCCAGACGTTTTCGGTCGGATCGGTCTGGAAGTCGAGAAACACGGTGCGGTCCTTCAGGCGCAGCGCTTCCTTCAGCGCCGGCTCCACATCCGAAGTCTTTTCGATCCGCATGCCGACATGGCCGTACGCTTCGGCGAGCTTCACGAAATCGGGCAGCGCATCCATGTACGAATGCGAATAGCGCTTGCTGTATTCGATCTGCTGCCACTGGCGGACCATGCCGAGGTAGCGGTTGTTCAGCGAAATGATCTTCACGGGCGTGTCGTACTGCAGGCAGGTCGACAGTTCCTGGATGCACATCTGGATCGAGCCTTCACCCGTGATGCACAGCACGTCGTCGTCCGGATGGGCCATCTTGACGCCCATCGCCGCCGGCAGGCCGAAGCCCATCGTGCCGAGGCCGCCGGAATTGATCCAGCGACGCGGCTTGTTGAAACGGTAGAACTGCGCGGCCCACATCTGGTGCTGGCCGACGTCCGAGCACACGAACGCGTTGCCGTCCGTCAGCTCCCACGCCTTCTCGACCACGTATTGCGGCTTGATGATCTCGCTTTCGCGGTCGTACTTCAGGCAGTCCTTCGCGCGCCAGCTCTCGATGTCCTTCCACCATTGCGCGAGCGCTTCGGTGTCGGGGCCGTGTTCGGCCGTCTGCAGTTGCTCGATCAGCTCCTTCAGCACTTCCTTCACGTCGCCGACGATCGGGATGTCGACCTTCACGCGCTTCGAGATCGACGACGGGTCGATGTCGATATGGATGATCTTGCGCGGACGCGACGCGAAGTGGGCCGGATCGCCGATCACGCGGTCGTCGAAGCGCGCGCCGATCGCGATCAGCACGTCGCAGTGCTGCATCGCCATGTTCGCTTCGTAGGTGCCGTGCATGCCGAGCATGCCGAGGAATTTCCTGTCCGACGCGCGATAGCCGCCGAGGCCCATCAGCGTGTTCGTGACCGGGTAGCCGAGCAGGTCCGCGAACTGGTTCAGTTCACGCGACGCGTCGGCGAGGATGATGCCGCCACCCGTGTAGATGTACGGGCGCTTCGCCGTCAGCAACAGCGACACGGCCTTGCGGATCTGGCCCGAATGGCCCTTCGTGACGGGGTTGTACGAACGCAGCGACACGCTCTTGATCGGCTCGTACTGACACGGCGTCTTCGAGATGTCCTTCGGGATGTCGATCAGCACCGGGCCCGGACGGCCGGTGCGGGCGATGTAGAACGCCTTCTTGACGGTTTCCGCGAGGTCGCGCACGTCCTTCACGAGGAAGTTGTGCTTCACGCAGGGACGCGTGATGCCGACGGTGTCGCATTCCTGGAATGCGTCCTGACCGATCGCGGCCGTCGGCACCTGGCCGCTGATCACGACCATCGGGATCGAATCCATGTACGCCGTTGCGATGCCGGTCACCGCGTTGGTGACACCGGGGCCCGACGTCACGAGGCAGACGCCGACATTGCCGGTGGAGCGCGCATACGCATCGGCTGCGTGCACGGCCGCCTGTTCGTGGCGCACCAGCACGTGCTGAATCTTGTCCTGCTTGTACAGCTCGTCGTAAATGTAGAGAACCGAGCCGCCGGGATAGCCCCAGATGAATTCGACGTTTTCGTCGGCCAGTGCCTTCATGAGCACGGTACCGCCGATGGAGTCGCTATCGGGAGGGGAAAGGGGTTCCGACGTGGAGAATTCCGCGCTGGGCATGTTCATGTTGACCTTTCGAATTTTCGGCAAAAAATTGATCGGGTGCTCTCTGCCGGGCTTGTGGCTCGGGTTCAAGCGGCGCGTCTAGTTTGAAGGGCGGGCTTCTTGGGCCAGCCTCAAATGAGACCATCACTTCATGTTGCGAATCGCCGACGATAGCGGGTAGCGATTGAGCCGTCAAGCAAAATATCCCGCAGCGCATCATGCGCGCCGCCCGACGCCCCGCCGGCGCGGTTCGCGCGCAACGTGCGGCGCCCGAACCGGTGCCAAGCCGCGCGAAAATTTGATAGCATCCGCGGGTTTTACGAAATTTTTCGACCTTTTACACCACGCAGCGGGCCGCAGCGCATACCTTCACGGAATGGCATCAGACAAGGAACTCGCCGACTTTCTGGCGGGCGTCGAAAGGCGCGCGTTCAAGCAGGCCGCGTACGCCGTGCGTGACGACGATGCATCGCTCGACATCGTGCAGGACGCGATGATCAAGCTCGCTGAAAAGTACGGCGACCGGCCGGCGGCCGAGCTGCCGCTGCTTTTTCAGCGGATCCTGCAGAACGCGATCCACGACTGGTTCCGCCGACAGAAGGTCCGCAACACGTGGGTGACGCTCTTCTCGTCGCTGAACAACACCGACGACGACGACTTCGACCCGCTCGAAACGCTCGAATCCGCGGACGACAACGCCGGCGTCGAGAGCAGCGAGCACCGCCTCGAAAGAGAGCAGGTTCTGGCCCTGATCGACGAGGAAATCCAGAAACTTCCGACGCGTCAACGGGAAGCGTTCCTGATGCGTTATTGGGAAGATATGGATGTCGCCGAGACTGCCGCCGCGATGGGGTGCTCCGAGGGCAGCGTCAAGACGCACTGCTCGCGAGCCACCCACACATTGGCGCAAGCGCTCAAGGCCAAAGGAATCACGCTATGAGCTCCGCTCCCGCAAACCGAGAACACGAATTCGCGCTGAAGGTGCGCCGCGCGCTGGACGAGCGCGCCGCCGCCCTGCCTGCCGCGACCACCGACCGGCTGGCCGTCGCCCGCCGGGCCGCGCTCGCGCGCAAGAAGCCCGAAGCCGCGAGTGCGCCGGTGTTCGTGCCGGCCTTCGCCGGCGCGGCCGGCGCCTATGGCCCGACGCCCGCGAACCGCCCGCCGGCCGGCCGCCTGTCGTTCGCGCGCCGGCTGCTGCGCGCATGGCCGCTCGCATTGCTGCTCGCGGGGCTCGTCGGCATCGCGTACTGGGAAGACATGCAGCGCACCGCCGAACTCGCCGACATCGACGCGGCGATGCTCAGCGACGACCTGCCGCTCAACGCGTATCTCGACCACGGGTTCAACGCGTATCTTTCGCGCGCTCACTAACAGACAATAACGAGGGGATCGTACGGGTGAGTCAGAAGCGCGGCCTGGCCGTATTTTTCGGATGCGTGATCGCGATCGCCGTTTCCTACGTCGCCACGTATCCCCGATTTCACCCGGCCCCCGCGACGGCTCCCGTCGCGACCACCAGCCCCGCCGCGCCCGCGTCGACCGCAACCGGCCTGACCACCGAACTCCCCCCGCTGCCCCTGCCGCTGCCGGCCGCCGCGGGCCCGCTGTCGTGGGCGCGCCTCACGCCGGCGCAGCACGCAGCCCTCGCTCCGTTCGCCGACCAGTGGGACGGCTTCAGCGACGCCCGCAAGCGCAAATGGCTGAAGATCGCATCGCGTTTCGCGAAGTTGTCGCCGGATGACCAGAAACGCCTGCAGGAGCGGATGACCGAATGGGCGAAGATGACGCCCGAGCAGCGCCGCGTCGCGCGCGAGAACTACCAGAGTGCGAAGGAGCTGTCCGCTCAGGCGCGCGAGCGCGCGTGGAAGGCCTACCAGCAACTCCCCGAGGAGCAGAAGGAACGGCTTGCCGCCGCCGAGCGCCGTCGCAAGCCGAGTGTCGTCAGCGCGCCGCCGACGGTCGCCGACCGTGACGTGCGCCGCCTCGTCAACGCGCACGAACACCCGGCGAGCGGCGCGGCGGCCGCCGCGGCGCCCGCGTCGGCCGGTGCCGCCGCGCAGCCGGCGCCCGCGTCGTCGACCTCCGGCACCGCATCCGCACCGGCCGCCGTGGCGCCGGTGTCGCCCGCCGACGCGCCCTCGCTGTTCAAGGGCTCCTGAGCGGCCGTGGCGAGCGCCCGCGCCCCCGAAACCCCGGCCGTCGCGCCGTCCGTACGGCGGCGCCTCGCCGCGCTGCTCTACGAAGGCGTACTGTTGTTCGGCGTCGTGTTCTTCGCCGGGCTCGCGTTCAGCCTCGCGACACGGCAACGCAACGGCCTCGTCCATCACAACCTGCTTGCCGCGTGGATCGCGCTCGTCGTCGGCGCGTATTTCGTGTGGTTCTGGACGCACGGCGGCCAGACGCTGCCGATGAAGACCTGGCGGCTACGGCTCGAATCGTCGAGCGGCCGGCCGCTGAGCGCTGGCCACGCGCTCGTCCGCTACGTGCTCGGCTGGCTGTGGTTCCTGCCGCCGCTCGCGCTGCACCCGCTCCTCGGACTGTCGGTGCCCGTCACGCTCGCGCTCACCGCCGCATGGATCGTCGTGTGGGCCGGCGCCGCCCGGTTGCACGCCGATCGCCAGTTCCTGCACGACCGGATCGCGCGCACGCGCGTCGTCGCGATACCGCGCTGACGCACCGCATTCGTCAGATGAAATCCGCTCGTCCGGTGCGCTCGTCGAGCCGGACGGCCGTGCCGGACAAGCGACGATCGTTCGGTGCGGCAGGTTACGCAACGCCTGTCCATTCACTGCTAAACACCCTTCAACGGCCGTAATAAGAACGTCTCGTGACTGTCACGGCACAGTCACGCCCGCATGGCGGAATGCCGGTAATGTCAACCGGCGCGAGTCATGCATGGGCCAGAAAACGTCCGCGACCTCACTGTTTCGTCACCCCATCGGCGCTCGCGCCGCCACTGCGTTCCTGTCCGGCTCGGGGGCAACCGACGGCGTGGTGTCGCAAAAGCCGCCCGTCGCGCACACCACGCAGCACGAGGACCCTGAACCGTCCGCCCATCGCTACCGCACCATCTGGCTGTCCGACATCCACCTCGGCTCGAGCGGCTGCCAGGCACCCTACCTGCTGGACTTCCTGCGTCACAACGACTCGGAATACCTGTACCTCGTCGGCGACATCATCGACGGCTGGCAGCTGAAGAAAGGCTGGTACTGGCCGCAGGCGCACAACGACGTCGTGCAGAAGATCCTGCGCAAGGCGCGCAAGGGCACGCAGGTGGTCTACATCCCCGGCAACCACGACGAAGGCGCGCGGCAGTTCTGCGATCTCGCGTTCGGCGACATCCAGGTGCGCGGCGAGGCATTCCACACGACGCTCGCAGGCAAACGTTTGTGGATCGTGCACGGCGACCTGTTCGACGGCGTGATCCAGCACGCGAAATGGCTCGCGTACCTCGGCGACACGCTCTACACGCTGATCCTCGTGCTGAACCGCTGGTTCAACCGGATCCGCAGCCGGCTGGGCTTCCAGTACTGGTCGCTGTCGCAGTACCTGAAGCACCAGGTGAAGAACGCGGTCAACTTCATCTCGCAGTTCGAGACCGTGATGACCGACGAGGCCCGCCGCCGCGGCTGCGACGGCGTCGTGTGCGGCCATATCCACAAGGCCGAGATCCGCGACATCGACGGCGTGCTGTACTGCAACGACGGCGACTGGGTCGAAAGCCTGTCCGCGCTCGTCGAAACGATGGAAGGCGAACTGAAGATCGTCTACTGGACGGTGATGCGCTCCGCGCCGTCGGAGACCACGTCGCGCAAGGCCAAGGCCGCTGCCTGACACAACCTTACTTACAGGACAGATGCCGCGATGAAGATCATGATCGTCACCGATGCGTGGGAACCGCAGGTCAACGGCGTCGTGCGCACGCTGAAAAGCACGTCGCGCGAACTCACGGCGCTCGGCCACCGCGTCGAACTGCTGACGCCGCTGGAATTCCGCACGGTGCCCTGCCCGACCTACCCCGAGATCCGCCTGTCGATCCTGCCGTACCGCAAGCTGCGCGCGCGGATCGATGCGTTCGCGCCCGACGCGCTGCACATCGCGACCGAAGGCCCGCTCGGACTGGCCGCCCGGCGCTATGCACGCGCCCGCAAGCTGCCGTACACGACCGCCTACCACACGCGCTTTCCGGAATACGTGCAGGCGCGCTTCGGTATTCCGCTCGCCGCGACCTACCGCTTCCTGCACTGGTTCCACGGCCCGTCGCTCGCGGTGATGGCGCCGACGCCGGTCGTCAAGCAGGATCTCGAGAAATACGGCTTCACGAACGTGGTGCTGTGGACGCGCGGCGTCGATCTCGACATCTTCCATCCGATGGAGTCGAAGGTGCTCAACACCGCGCGGCCGATCTTCCTGTACGTGGGCCGCGTCGCGATCGAGAAGAACGTCGAGGCGTTCCTGCGCCTCGATCTGCCCGGCTCGAAATGGGTCGCGGGCGAAGGCCCCGCGCTCGCGGAGCTGAAGTCGCGCTACCCGGAGGCGAACTATCTCGGCGTGCTGTCGCAGGCCGAACTCGCGAAGGTGTATGCTGCGGCCGACGTGTTCGTGTTCCCGAGTCGCACCGACACGTTCGGCCTCGTGCTGCTCGAGGCGCTCGCCTGCGGCACGCCGGTGGCCGCGTATCCCGTCACGGGCCCGATCGACGTGCTCAGCGGAGGCGACGCCGGCGCGATGCACGAGGACCTGCAGGAAGCCTGCCTCGAGGCGCTGAAGATCGAACGCACGACTGCGCGCGCGTGGGCGGAACGCTTCTCGTGGCGCGCGGCATCCGAGCAGTTCGCGTCGCATCTGAAGCCGCTGCCGAAGACCGCGTACTCGCCCGCCGAAGGTGCCGCCGTTTGAAACGAGACCTGAACGACAAGACCCCGCCCTTTAACGCAACGCCGCAACGGCACCGGCCGTTCGACGAGGAAGAGCCGCACGCCGAAACGGACGCGCATCCGCACGAGCCGCTCGGCCCCGACGATCGGCTGACACCGCTGCCGCCGAACCCGTACAAGCGCCACCGCGGCATCACGCGTGCGTGGTTCGCGCTCAAGCATTCGCTGAACGGCTTTCGCGTCGCGATCCGCGAGGAAAGCGCGTTTCGCCAGGAGCTCACGCTCGCCGCGCTGATGCTGCCGATCGGCGCCTTCGCGCCGGTGCCGGCCGCGTCGCGCGCGCTGCTGATCGCCTCGGTGCTGCTGGTGCTGATCGTCGAGCTGCTGAACTCGAGCGTCGAAGCCGCGATCGACCGCATCTCGCTCGAGCGCCACGAACTCTCGAAGCGCGCGAAGGACCTCGGCAGCGCGGCCGTGACGGTCGCGCTGTTCGCGTGCGTGACGACCTGGGGCTTCGTGCTCGGCCCGGTCGCCGCACGCTGGCTCGGCTTCTAGCCCTGCCGGGCGCCTGCCCCGGCCACCCGCATGCGGCGCCGCACCATGCGCCGCGCGGGGCCGCGATCACGAAATGCCCCGATGTGGCGAAACCCCGGTTTATAATCGTCCGCTAGACATAGAACAGCAACCCGCGCCGGACGAATCACGCAGCATCGATTGCAGCGCCCGCCAGTCCGGCACACACAGGGCCGGACGACATGGAAGCGAAACCTCCCCGCCGCACCCGCGAACGGATTCTCGAGTTGTCGTTGAAACTCTTCAACGAGATCGGCGAGCCGAACGTCACCACCACGACGATCGCCGAGGAAATGGAAATCAGTCCAGGCAACCTGTACTACCATTTCCGCAACAAGGACGACATCATCAACAGCATCTTCGCGCAGTTCGAGCAGCAGATCGAACGGCGGCTGCGCTTCCCCGAAGATCACCGTCCGACGATCGACGAAACCTGGTCGTACCTGCAGTACATGGCCGATTTCATGTGGACCTACCGGTTCCTGTATCGCGACCTCAACGACCTGCTCGCACGCAACCGCACGCTCGAGACGCACTTCAAGCAGATCATCAGCCACAAGGTGCGCTTCGCGCACGACATGTGCGAGCTGCTCGTCTCCGACGCCGAAATGGTCGCGACGCCCGCCGAGATCGAAGTCATCGCGACCAACATGGCGGTGATCTCGACGTACTGGCTGTCGTACCAGTACGTGATGCATCCGCGCAAATACAACGACCAGGACGCGATCCGCGAAGAGCTGCACCAGGTGAGCATGCACGTGATCTCGATCATGGCCCCGTACCTGCGCGGCCGCTCGCGCCAGCTGTTCGACGACCTGGTCTCCGGCAAGCTGCCCAAGCGCCAGTTCTCCGACTACCTGCCGCCGCGCGACGGTTCGCCGCGCCCGGCCGGCGGGCCCGTCGCCACCGGTCAAGCCGCCGCCAAGGACGCCAAGCAATGAAGGCGGTCTGCGTTTACTGCGGCTCGTCGTCCGGCGTGCGGCCCGTCTATGCCGATGCCGCGCGCGCATTCGGCCGCGCGCTGGTCGACGAGGGCCTCACGCTCGTGTACGGCGGCGGCCGCGTCGGCCTGATGGGTGTGATCGCCGACGAAGTGATGGCGGCCGGCGGCCGTGCGGTCGGCGTGATCCCCGAGCTGCTCGTCGACAAGGAAGTCGGCCATACGGGGCTGTCGGAACTGCACGTGGTGCCCGACATGCACCATCGCAAGAAGATGATGGCCGACCTCTCCGATGCGTTCGTCGCGATGCCCGGCGGCGCCGGCACGCTCGAGGAGCTCTTCGAGGTCTACACGTGGGCGCAGCTCGGCTATCACCGCAAGCCCGTCGCGCTCTACAACATCGATGCGTTCTACGATCCGCTGATCGCGCTGTTGCGCCATACGGTCGACGAAGGCTTCATGCGGCCGGCCTACTTCGACGCGCTGTGCGTCGAATCGGAACCCGCCGGGCTGATCGAGCGGCTGCGCCGCTACCAGCCGCCCGCCCGCGACAAGTGGGCACCCGACGCAGCGAAGTAACCCTCACCGGAACCCGCACGATGACCGCACCGTCCGACCGCAAGGCCGTCCTCATCACCGGCGCGAGCCGTGGCATCGGCCGCGCGACCGCCGTGCTCGCGGCCGAACGCGGCTGGGACGTCGGCATCAACTACGCGCGCGACGCGGCGGCGGCCGAACGGACCGCGCAGGCCGTGCGCGACGCGGGCGGCCGCGCGTGCATCGTCGCGGGCGATGTCGCGAACGAGGCGGACGTCGTCGCGATGTTCGACACCGTTGCCGCCGAATTCGGGCGGCTCGACGCACTGGTCAACAATGCAGGCATCGTCGCGCCGTCGATGCCGCTCGCCGACATGCCGGTCGACCGGCTGCGGCGGATGTTCGATACCAACGTGCTCGGCGCCTACCTGTGTGCGCGCGAAGCCGCGCGCCGGCTGTCCACCGACCGCGGCGGCCGCGGCGGCGCGATCGTCAACGTGTCGTCGATCGCGTCGCGGCTCGGCTCGCCGAACGAGTACGTCGACTACGCGGGCTCGAAAGGCGCGGTCGATTCGCTGACGATCGGCCTGGCAAAGGAACTCGGCCCGCACGGCGTGCGCGTGAACGCGGTGCGCCCCGGCCTGATCGAGACCGACATTCATGCAAGCGGCGGCCAGCCGGACCGTGCGGCCCGTCTCGGCGCGCAGACACCGCTCGGTCGCGCGGGCGAAGCGCAGGAGATCGCCGAGGCGATCGTGTGGCTGCTCGGCGATACGGCGTCCTACACGACAGGCGCCCTGCTCGACGTCGGCGGCGGCCGCTAAGCTGACGTGCGGCGCAACAATACGGCGGTCGAAACCGCCCCGTGGTCACAGCGCCACAAATCTCCACAATTCCGTGACAGTTTCAGTAAACGTCCGTAACAATTCCGTGTTTTACTAGCGGGCATTCGGACGGGTGTCTTGAACACGCTGTCCGTTACCCGGATATAGCCCCTTATCGGTCCTGCCCATGTCGCCGGACCGGCTCGCTCGACCCGAGATCTTTTCCATGCCTGGAACCGCAGCGCCCAGCCGGCGACGCACGCCCGTGCCCGCCCCGGCTGCGCACACCCGCTCGACCGCCGATACCGACGTCATCGCGACGCTGGACGTCGCCGGCACGCCCGTCGCCGCGTCGATCGCCGTCACCCACACCCCACGCGAGCGCTCGCTGCTGCTCGGCTGGCGCACATGGCTGTTCGTCGTCGCACTGGTGTGTGCGTACACGCTGCCCGGCGTGCTCGGGCACGATCCGTGGAAACAGGACGAAACCTATACGTTCGGCATCATCCAGCACATGCTCGAGACCGGCGACTTCGTCGTGCCGACCAATGCCGGCCTGCCGTTCATGGAAAAGCCGCCGCTTTACGCGTGGGTCGCGACCAGCCTCGCGTGGCTGCTGCAGCGCGTGATGCCGCTGCACGACGCGGCGCGCCTCGCGAGCGCGCTGTTCGCCGCGCTCGCGTTCGGCTTCATCGCGCGCGCGGCCCGCGTGGCCAGCCGGGCGGACGACTGGTTCGACCTGCGCGTGCTCGGCCCGGTCGTGCTGAGCGCGGGCACGCTCGTCGTCATCAAGCACGTGCACGACATGATGACGGACGTCGCGCTGTTTGCCGGCACGGCAATGGGGTTCTGCGGGCTGCTCGAACTCGTGATGCAGCACGTCGCACGTGCGCAGCAGATGCGGCACGGGCTGCCGGCGCATCCGGCGAGCCGCTGGGCCGCGCCGATCTTCGGCGCGGGCGTCGGCGTCGCATTGATGGCGAAGGGGCTGTTCGTGCCGCTCGTATTCGCGGCCACGCTTTCCTGCACGCTGGCGCTCTATCCGGCCTGCCGCACCCGCTCGTTCGCACGCGCGCTCGGCACTGCCGCACTCGTGTTCGCGCCGTTCGCGCTGATCTGGCCGACCGCCCTGTTCCTGCGCTCGGAAACGCTGTTCATGACGTGGTTCTGGGACAACAACGTCGGCCGCTTCTTCGGCTTCTCCGTTCCCGAACTGGGCGCCGAAAACGACAAGCCGTTCTTCATCCTGCGTGCGTTCCTGCTCGTCGGCTTCCCGGTCGCGCCGCTCGCGATCGTCGCGCTCGCCCGCGGCGCATGGCGCGACTGGCGCGCGCCGCGCATCGCGCTGCCCGTGCTGTTCGCCGGCATCGGGCTCGTGGTGCTGCAGGTGTCCGCGACGTCGCGCCAGCTCTACATCCTGCCGTTCTTCGCCCCGCTCGCGCTGGTCGCCGCGCAGGCGATCGACCGCCTGCCGCGCCGGCTGCATCTCGCGTGGGATTACCTGAGCCGCATCCTGTTCGGCACGGTCGTCGTGCTCGCATGGGCGATCTGGGCGGTGATGGCCGATCCGGCTGCGTCGCATGCCGATCTCGCGCTACTCGGCCGCTGGCTGCCGCTCGACTGGACGATGCCGATCCAGCCCGCGCTCGTGACCGGCGCGCTCGCGCTGACGGTCGGCTGGCTGACGCTGCTGCCGTTGCTGCGCACGACGGGCCTGTGGCGCGGCGCGCTGTCGTGGGGCGCCGGCGCGCTCGTCGCGTGGGGGCTGATCTATACGCTGCTGCTGCCGTGGCTCGACGTCGCGAAGAGCTATCGCTCGGTGTTCGACGACCTGAACGCGCATCTCGCGCTCGAATGGAACGACGGCGACTGCATGGCGAGCCTGCACGGGCTCGGCGAATCGGAAGCGCCGATGTTGTACTACTTCTCCGGCATCCAGCACACGCCGATCGACGACGCGAAGACGACGCGCTGCACGTGGATGATCGTGCAGGGCGTACGGGCCGTCGATCCGGCGCCCGGCAACGAATGGAAGCTGTTCTGGACCGGCGCCCGCCCGGGCGACAACGCGGAACTGCTGCGCGTCTACGTACGCACGCCCGAACAGCACCTGCAGTGACACCGGGCGGCGCGATACGCCGTCCTGCCGCCGTTACTTTCCCCTTCGGCACAGGCCGCGCGCTTTGCGCGATGCCGGCCGGCGGCACGAATCCGCCAGCGTCACGGACTCGCCGCCCCTTCCGTCGTCACACCCGATCGTCAGAACGACGAACCGGGCTCCCGCAGAAACGCCGTTTCCTCGTCGGTCGACGCGCGACCGAGAATCGCGTTCCGGTGCGGAAAGCGGCCGAAGCGCTCGACGACCGCCGCATGCAGCAACGCGAAGCGGTGATAACCCTCGCACCCGGCCTCGTCGCGGATGCCCGCGCACAGGCGCACGGCCTCGCGCTGGCTCTCGACCGATTCGTCGTGCTCGAACGGCAGATACGCGAACGCCCGATGATGTCCGCTCGGCAACTGCGCGTCCCAGCCGGCCGCGACGACGCGACGGGCGAGCGCGAGCGCCTTCGGATCGGCGGCAAACGCGCGCGGCGTGCCGCGATGGATGTTGCGCGAGAACTGGTCGAGTACGACGATCAACGCCAGCGCGCCCTCCGGCGAACCGGCCCAGTGATCGCAGGCGCCGTCGCACGCGGCGTCGAGCAGCGCGCCGTAACGCGTGCGCAGCACGTCGTCGAACGCCGCACCGCCGTTGAACCAGATCTTGCGTTCGTGCCCGAATTCGGCCGAGCCCGGCTCACCGAACCAGAAATCGAGAATCTCTCGTGCCTGTGGATCGAGCGCCGCCGCGCCCGCTTTCCCGGTATCGATCGTCATGCAAACTCCAGTACGAGGCGCCGTGTGCGCGCGCTCTTCTTTTCCAGTTTCGCGACCCGCAGCCCGCCGATTTCGGACGTGTTGCGCACATGCGTGCCGCTGCACGGCTGCAGGTCGACGTTTTCGATGCGCAGCAGCCGCACGCGGCCGAGGCCCATCGGCGGCTTCACGCTCATCGTGCGCACGAGTTCGGGCCGCTCGGCCATCTCGTCGTCGGTGATCCATTCGGTCGTGACCGGATGCGCGCCGCCGACGAGGCTCGCGAGGCGCCGCTCGACGTCGTCGCGGTCGATCGCGTCGGACGTCGCGAAATCGAGCCGCACGTAGTCGGCCGTCACGCTGCAGCCGTCGACTGCGTACGGCAGCACCGCGCACATCAGGTGCGCGGCCGTGTGCAGGCGCATGTGCCGGTAGCGGCGCAGCCAGTCGATCGCGGCAACCACGCGCGTGCCGGGAGCAAGCGTCGCCACGCGCGCCTCCTGGCCCGGCGCGGGCACGTGCACGGCGTCGTCGGGCGTCGCGCCGTCGAACTTCGCCTTGCGCGTATCGGCAATCGCGATCGTGCTGCCGTCGGGCAGCGTCAGCGTGCCGGCGTCGCCGGCCTGGCCGCCGCCGAGCGGATAGAACACCGTGCGATCGAGCCGGATGCCATCGTCGCCGACGGCCTGGACGATCGCCTCGCATTGCGTGAGGTACGCGTCTTCGCGAAACAGCGCTTGTGTCGTCATCGAGGGAACCTCGTATCGATGGGGGAAACGGCCAGTGTCGCGCCGGGCTGCACGGGCGCCCAGACGCAGATCGTCCCGCACGCGGGCAGCGGCGTACCGGTCGATCAACCGGGCCGGTTGCGCATCCAGTCGGCCGTGTCGTAGAACGAATGCATGAGCCGCTCGCGCAGCGGCTCCGGCAACCCGACATCCTCCATCGCCCACGCCATGCAGCGCAGCCACTGGTCGCGCTCGACCGACGCGATCGGGAACGGCAGGTGCCGCGCGCGCAGCCGGGGATGGCCGAACCGGCTGATGTAGTGGTCGGGGCCGCCGAGCCAGCCGCACAGGAACCAGAACAGCTTGTCGCGCGACCCGTCGAGCGACTGCGGATGCAGCGCACGAATCTGCGCGAACTCGGGTTCGAGGTCCATCAGGTCGTAGAAGCGGTCCACCATTTCGCGCACGCGGGCTTCGCCGCCCACGAGTTCGAACGCCGTCGGCTGCGACGGCGCATCGTCATTCACATCGGTCATACGGATTGTCGGAAAACGGGATCTTCGGGCTGCGGCGACGCTCAGGCGTCGCGCAGCGACTGCAGCGCGGGGCGCCGCAACACATTATGCAGGCTCAGCCAGCCGGCCGCACCGGCGCAGACGACGCCGGCCGCGATGCCGGCCGGCACGAGCCACGGATCGACGGCGAGCTGGAAGTCGAACACGCGCGACGCGAGCACCCAGCCGACCGCGATCGCGCCCGCCGACGCGAGCGCGCCGGCCAGCGCGCCGACCACGATGAATTCCGCGCGCTGCACCGCATTGACCTGCGCGCGCGACGCGCCGAGCGCGCGCAGCAGCGCGGCCTCGCGCACGCGCTCGTCGCGCGAGCCGGCGAGCGCCGTATACAGCACGAGCACGCCGGCCGCGAGCGTGAACGCAAACAGGAACTGCACCGCCCCGACCACCTGCAGCATCATCCGCTGCAACTGCGCGAGGATCGGCGCGACGTCGATCGCGGTCAGGTTCGGGTAGCGCGCGATCAGCGGATCGAGCAGCGCGGCGTCCGATGCCGGCAGATGGAAGCTCGTCAGATAGACGGCCGGAAAATCCTTCAGCACCGGCGGCGGCATCAGCACGAAGAAGTTGACGCGGAACGAGCCCCAGTCGAGCTTGCGCACGCTCGTGACGGGCGCATCGACCGTCAGCCCCGTCACGTCGAAGCGCAGCGTGTCGCCCGGCTTCACGTTCAGCGTCTTGGCCAGGCCGGCTTCGATCGAGATCTGCGGCGTGGCCGCAGTACCGAACCAGTCGCCTTCGACGATCCGGTTGTCGGACGGCAGCTCGGTCGTATACGACAAGTTGAATTCGCGATCGACGAGCCGGCGGGCCTCTTCGGACGGGTACGCGTCCGGATTCACCGGCTTGCCGTTGATCGCGACGAGGCGGCCGCGCACCATCGGCGCCGGTACGGCGTCACGCACGCCGTGCGCGGCCAGATAGGCGGCGACATCGGCGCGCTGGTCTGGCTGGATGTCGATCAGGAACTGGTTTGGCGCGTCGGGCGGCGTCGACTGCCGCCAGCCCGCCACGAGGTCGTTGCGCGTGATCGCGATCAGCAGCAGGCACATCAGGCCGAGCGCGAGCGCGGTGATCTGCAGCGCGCTGGCCGTGCCGCGCCGGTGCAGCGACGCCAGCGCGTATCGCCAGCCGACGCCCGCGGCCACGCGCGCATCGCGCACCGCGCGCGCGGCCGCGAACAGCACGAGCCGGGCGATCAGCGCGAACCCGACCAGCGCGCCGGCGAAGCCGCCCGCGACGATCAGGCCGAGTTTCAGGTTGCCGGCAGCCGCGATCAGCAGCCCCGCGAACAGCACGACACCGATCGCATACGCGGCCCACGCGGTGCGCGATGCATCGCCCCACTCGCGCCGCAGCACGCGCACCGGCGGCACGCGCGTGAGCGGCACGAGCGGCGGCAGCGCGAAACCGAGCAGCAGCACGAGCGCGGCGCCCATGCCGATCAGCGCCGGCCACAGCGTCGGCGGCGGCAGCACGACGTCGATCAGGCTGCCGAGCGCGGCCAGCAACGCCCAGTGGCCGCCATAGCCGAGCACCGCGCCCGCGGCGCCCGACACGATGCCGACGCCGGCGAATTCGAGCGCGAACAGCGCGCCGAGCGTGCGGCGGCTCACGCCGAGGCAGCGCATCGTCGCGCAGCCGTCGAGATGGCACCGCATGTAGCGCTGCGCGGCCATCGCAATCGCGACCGCCGCGAGCAGCGCGGTCAGCAAGGCGACGAGCGTCAGGAAATGGCGTGCGCGATCCAGTGTCTGCCGCACCTGCGGCTGCCCTTCCTGCAACGACTCGAGCCCGACGCCGCGCAGTTTCCCGCCGTCGACGCGCGCGTGTGCATACGCTTCGAAGCGCGCGACGGCCGGTGCGTCGCCGGCGACCAGCAGCCGGTACGTGACGCGGCTGCCGTAGCCCGTGAGCCCGGTCGCGGCGAGTTCGTCCGCGCGCATCATCAGCCGCGGGGAAAAATTGACGAACGAAAAGCCGCGATCGAGCTCGCGGGCAATCGCGGCGGCGACCGTAAACGTGCGCAGCCCGACCCGCACCGTATCGCCCGCCTTGAGGTGCAGCGCGTCGAGCAGCGCCGGGTCGGCCCATACGGTGCCGGGCGCGGGAATCGCGGTCGCCTTCCGCGCGACGGTCGCGCCGGCCGGCAGGATCTCGACCGCGCCGCGCAGCGGATAGCCGGGCGACACGGCCTTCACGGCCGCGAGGCGCGACGGCGCCGCGTCGGCGGCCTGCCCGCCCGCGGCGGACGCGATCATGCTCGGGAAGATGGCCGTCGTCGCGGTACGCAGGCCGAGCGCGCGGGCCTGCCGGTCGAACGACGGATCGACGGGGCGATCGGCGCGCACGACGAAATCGGCGCCGAGCATCTGGCGCGCGTCGCGCTCGAGCCCCTGGCGCAGCCGGTCGGCGAGAAAGCCGACGCTCGTCAGCGCCGCGACCGCGAGCACCAGCGCGAGGACCAGCAGCGTCAGTTCGCCCGCGCGCCAGTCGCGCGCGGTCATCCGGGCAGCCTGGCGGATCAGGTCGCGCAGGCCGAAGCGGCCCGCATGCGCGCGCCCGTCATGGCCGGGTTGCCCGGCCGGCGGCTGCACCGCGTGTTGCGGCCCCTTCAATCGCGTTTTCCTCCGATCGAGTTGAGCCGCGACACCATGTGATTCGCCATCCCGCGAAAACCGCCCGACACGCCGCGCCACAGGCGCGGCAGCGCCCATGCCGACGCCGCGACGAACGCGGCGAGCAGCACGAGGAATGCGAGCGGAACGAAGAACGCGAGGACCAGCCCGCCGACCACGAGACCGTCCTCGGTCGATGACGCGACCCAGTTTGAAATCGGTTCGGGAGACAGGTTGATCAGCGCGCGCGTGCCGGCCTTCGCCACGTGCGCGGCGCCGGCAAGCGAGCCGCCGGCGAGCCCCGCGACCGCCAGCATGGTCGGATCGGCATGGCCGAGCGCGCCGGCCGCGAGCACGGCGCCGGCCGGAATGCGGATGAAGGTGTGCACGGCATCCCACAGCGAGTCGAACGCGGGGATCTTGTCGGCAAGGAATTCGGTCACGGCGAGCACGGCCGCGGCGCCGATGACCCACGGCGATGTCAGCACGGCCAGCGTGTCGGGCAGGTGGAGCCAGCCGAACCGCGCCAGCACGCCGGCGATCAGCACCGTCAGGTACAGGCGCAGGCCGCTCGCCCACGCGAGTCCCGCGCCGAGCGAAATGGCTTCGATCATGGCCCTCTCCTTGCACTTTCCGTGCGTTTTGCCGATTGACCGGATCGGGTCGGACAGACCGGCCGCGCGGCGCGTGGCGACCGGCACCGCGTACCGCGAGCAGCACGACGGTATTCAGGCCCGAATGCGTTCCATTATAGACAGGCCGGACGGGCGGCCGGCGCAATTCCGCGGCGGGGCCGCGCCCGGGACACCGTCGTCAGGCGGCCGACGACAGCTTCAGGCCGACCAGCCCCGCGACGATCAGCGCCGCGCTCGCGACACGCGCGACGGTCAGCGCCTCGCCCATCATCACGATGCCGAACACGAACGCGCCGACCGCGCCGATGCCCGTCCACACCGCGTACGCGGTGCCGAGCGGCAACTGGCGCATCGCGACCGCGAGCAGCCCGAAGCTGGCCAGCGCCGTCACGATCGTAAACAGCGACGGACCGAGCTTCGTGAAGCCGTCCGACGATTTCAAGCCGGCCGCCCAGGCCACTTCCAGCAAACCGGCGATCAACAACCATACCCACGCCATCTCGACGTACTCCATATCGGATGGGGCCGTCCCCGTTGAAGCGAATGACCCGGGGTCGTCCCCGGGCGGCGCCGAGTATAACAAGAGGCTGACGGACCTGCCGGCTGTGGGCCGCGGCGGCGGCCGATGCGGGGCGCGACCGGCCGGACGCGGTCAGTTCGCCACGCGCTTGGGCGCGACGCCGCCGACGCAGCGGTCGTCCCGGTACAGCGCCCACTCCTCGCACACGCGGCCATCCTTGAACATGCACATGCCGACCTGTCCGCGCGGCAGGCTGCGGATCACGTGGCGACCGCCGAGCTTCTCGCAGTTGACCGATGCGGGATTGGCCAGCGCCGCCTGCGCGGGCGGCTGCTGCCCGGGCGGCAGCGGCTGGGCGAACGCGCCGGGCGCAGCCAGCGCCAGCGCACAGCTGACGACCAGACGGACGGACATTGCACGCTCCTCGTTTTCGTTCGGGGAACGGTCAGGATAGCGGGGATTGCGCAGCCGGTGTGCAAGGGCGGCCGCGGTCGCGAAACTGTCGCGCCGGCGCAACCCTGCCGGTGCGCGGCACCTCGGCCGCGTGCCCCGCCGCGCATCGCCCGTCACACCGCGCCGACGAGCCGATAGCCGACGCCCGTCTCGGTGACGATGTGCTCGGGCTGCGCGGGATCGGCCTCGAGCTTCTGGCGCAGGTGCGCCATGTAGATACGCAGGTAATGATGGCTCTCGACGTGCGATGGTCCCCACACGTCGCGCAGCAACTGGCGGTGCGTGAGCACGCGCCCCGCGTGACGCACGAGCGTCGCGAGCAGCCGGTACTCGAGCGGCGTCAGGTGCACGATCGCGTCATCGCGCCACACCTGGCGCAGCGCGAGATCGACGGTCACGGTGCCGAAGGCCACCTTCGGCGACGCGTTCGCGCCGCCCTGGTTGCGCCGGCGCAGTTGCGCGCGAATCCGCGCACGCAGTTCGGACACGCCGAACGGCTTGGTCAGGTAATCGTCGGCGCCCGCGTCCAGCGCCGCGACTTTCTCCTCCTCCTGCGTGCGGGCGGACAGCACGATCACCGGCACCTCGGACCAGCCGCGCATCTCGCGGATCACGTCGAGGCCGTCGGTGTCGGGCAGGCCGAGGTCGACGATCACGAGGTCGGGCTTGCGCGTCGCCGCGTCGATCAACCCCTGCTTGCCCGTCTCGGCCTCGAACACCGCGATGCCCTCCTCCTCGAGCGCGGCGCGCACGAAGCGGCGGATCTGCTTTTCGTCCTCGATCAGGACGACGGTCAGGCTGGGTTCACTCATGGTCTGGCAATGACTCGGATGGGGGCGATGCGCCCGGCAGGTCGGATTCGTCGTCGGGCACGGCGGGCGCGGCCGGCGGCGTGTCGACCGGCAGCGTGAACCAGAAGCGCGCACCCGTCACGCGGCCGTCGGGCGCGACGCGGTTGAGCGCGCCGATTTTACCGCCGTGCGCCTCGACGATCGCGCGGCAGATCGCGAGCCCGAGCCCGATGCCGGGCGTGGCCGACTCCTTCTCGCCGCGCGTGAACTTCTCGAAGATCCGCGCCTCCATGCCGGCCGGCAAGCCGGGGCCGTGATCGTCGACGTGCACGCGCACGAACGGGTTCCCGAACGGGTTCCCGTCGTCGGTCACGCGCTCCGCGCCGATGTCGAGCGACGTATCGGGCGGCGTGTACTTCGCCGCGTTCTCGAACAGGTTGGTGAACAGCCGCTCCATCAGCACCGCGTCCATCTGCAGCAACGGCAGGTCGGCCGGCAGCGCGACGCGCACGGGATGACGCGCGAGCACCCGCCGGCATGCGGCGAGCGCGGCGCCGACGGTTTCCTCGAGCAGCGACCACTGGCGCTTGAGCTGCAGGCTGCCGGCCTGCAGCCGCGCCATGTCGAGCAGGTTCGTGACGATGCCCGTCATGCGCAGCGCCTCGTCGTGAATCGCGTCGACGAGTTCGCCCTCGCGCTGCGCGAGCCGCGCGGCCGCCGCGGCGTCGCCCGCCTCGGCGGCCGCGCGCCCGTTCGCGAGCATCGACGAAAAGCCGACGATCGTCGTGAGCGGCGTGCGCAGGTCGTGCGAGATCGCCGACAGCAGCGAGTTGCGCAGCCGCTCGGACTCCATGTTGACGAGCGCGTCGCGCGCGATCTCGACGTAATGCACGCGCTCGAGCGCGAGCGCGATCTGCGCGGCGAATGCGTCGAGCATCCGCTGCTGCTCGGGCACCTCGAGTTCGCGCGGCTCGCGCGATGCGACCGCGAGCACGCCGCGCGTGCGCATCGGCGCCTTCAGCGGCAGATACAGCGCGGCCGTCGCCGGCAGCGTATCGGTGCCGCGCCCGGCCGGCTTCTGCTGGTCGTACACCCACTGGCCGACGTCGCGGTCGAGCTCCGCGCCCGCCAGCGTGACGGCCGCATCGGGCTCCTCGATCTTCTGCCGTACCTGGTCCGCGCTGTCGGGCAGCAGGAACGCGACGCGTGCGCGGAACACCTCGCCCACGTGGCGGCTGCCGATCTCGACGATCTGCTCGGTCGTCAGCGCCGCGCCAAGCTCGCGCGCCATCGCGTAGATCGCGCCGGTGCGTCGCTCGCGGCGCTGCGCGACGATCGCCTGGCGCGTGAGCGTCGACGTCAGGTGGCTGATCACGAGCGAGGTCAGCAGCATCCCGAAGAAAGTCAGCAGGTATTGCGTGTCGCTGACCGAGAACGACATGCGCGGCGGCACGAAGAAGAAATCGAACGCCGCCACCGACAGGAACGACTGCAGCACGCCCGGGCCGCGCCCGAGCCGTACGGCCGAAAACACCACGCCGAGCAGGTACAGCATCACGAGATTCGTGAGGTCGAGCCGCCCGGACACGACGCTCGCGACGACGGTGATCGCCGCGCAGATCGCGGCCGCATACGCGTAATGGCGCGGCGGCGAACGATGCGTGCCGAACTGCGCGAACGCATCGCGCCAGTCGCGCGCCCGCGCGTCGAGCGGCGCGGCGCGCGCCTCGTCGCTCGCGGACGCACGAATCAGCATCAGGTCGACGTCGCCCGCGCGTTCCGCCAATTGCTCGCCGAACGGCCGCGCGAAGCGGCGCGCGAGCCCGACCTTCGGCGAGCCGCCCGCGACCAGCTTCGATA
Source organism: Burkholderia sp. MSMB1078WGS (assembly GCF_001528895.1). Taxonomy (NCBI): domain Bacteria; kingdom Pseudomonadati; phylum Pseudomonadota; class Betaproteobacteria; order Burkholderiales; family Burkholderiaceae; genus Burkholderia; species Burkholderia sp. MSMB1078WGS. The sequence continues at coordinate 66,695 of NZ_LPDI01000110.1, forward strand.
CGTTGCGCACCTTCGCATAGCCGATCAGCGCGGCGACCGCGTCGGCGCCGGCGAGCGTGGCCGTCTCCGCGCCGAGCTCGGCCGCGAGCTTCAGCGCGTCGAGCGTGCGCTGCCGCCGCGCGTCGGGCAGCCGCTGCAGGCGCGGCGTCTCGACGTACACGGCGATCCAGTCGGCCTTCAGGCTCGCGGCCAGGCGCGCCGCCGCGCGCACGAGCGTCGGCGCTTCGGCGCCCGGGCCGACGCACACGAGCAGCCGCTCGCGCGCCTGCCAGATGCGCTGGATCGAACGATCGGCGCGGTACTCGCGCATCTGCGCGTCGACGCGATCGGCCGTGCGCCGCAGCGCCAGCTCGCGCAGCGCGATCAGGTTGCCCTTGCGGAAGAAGTTGCGCACCGCGCGCTCGGCCTGCTGCGCGAGATAGACCTTGCCGTCGCGCATGCGCTCGAGCAACTCCTCGGCCGGCAGGTCGACGAGCGTGACTTCGTCGGCCGCGTCGAACACGCGATCGGGCACGGTCTCCCACACGCGGATGCCGGTGATCGCGCCGACCACGTCATTCAGGCTTTCGAGGTGCTGGACGTTGACGGTCGTATACACGTCGATGCCCGCGTCGAGCAGCTCGTAGACGTCCTGCCAGCGCTTCAGGTGCCGTGCGCCCTGCACGTTCGAATGCGCGAGCTCGTCGACGAGGATCAGTTGCGGCGCACGCGCGAGCGCGCCGTCCAGATCGAATTCGGCGAACGTGCGGCCGCGATGGTCGATGCGGGCGGGCGGCAGCACGTCGAGGCCGTCGAGCAGCGCGGCGGTCTCGCCGCGGCCGTGGGTCTCGACGATGCCGACGACGACGTCGACGTCCTCCTGCCGGCGCTGCCGCGCGGCCTGCAGCATCGCGTAGGTCTTGCCGACGCCGGCGGACGCGCCGAAGAAGATCTTGAGCTGGCCGCGCCGCTGCTTTTCTTCGTCTCGCTGCAGCTTGTCGAGAAGTTGGTCGGGATCGGGACGGTTCATGCGTGAGGAAAGCGGAGCGCCCGGATGCGCGCGGGTACGAGCATTGTGGTTCCAAATCACCGCAAAAGGCAAAGACGGCGCGCGCGCCGTCGGCAAAAGCGCATCCGGCGCGGTTCAGGCGCGCCGGATGCCGGCCGGTACGCGCGATCGGTCAGTGCGCGGCCTGCGCCGCGTCGAGCGCGAGGTTCAGCTTCAGCACGTTCACGCGCGGCTCGCCGAGCACGCCGAACTGGCGGCCCGTCGTGTTCGCGGCGACGAGTTGCGCGACCGCGTCCGGCGCCAGGTTGCGCGCCTTCGCGACGCGCTCGACCTGGTACGCGGCGGCGGCCGGCGTGATCTCCGGATCGAGGCCGCTCGCCGACGCCGTCACGAGATCGACCGGCACCGGCTTCGACAGGTCGGTGCCGGCGTCGCGCAGCGCGGCGAGGCGCGCCTTCACCTGATCGGCGAGCGACGGGTTCAGCGGGCCAAGGTTCGAGCCGCCGGAGCCGGCTGCGTTGTACGGCATCGGCGCAGTGGCCGACAGCCGGCCCCAGAAATACTTCGGCGCATCGAACGGCTGGCCGATCAGCGCGGAGCCGACGACCTTGCCGTCCTGCTCGATCAGGCTGCCGTTGGCCTGCGACGGGAACACGGCCTGACCGAACACGGTCATCGCGGCCGGGTAAGCGAGCCCCGTCACGGCGGTCAGGATGACGAACAGTACGACGAGCGGGCGAATCAACGATTTCATGATGGTTCCTTCGGGTGCGGCCGGCTAGGTGCGGCCGGCTCAGGCCCAGCCGAGCGCGGCGAGCGTCATGTCGATCAGCTTGATGAACGGGAACGGCAGCAGCACGCCGCCGAGGCCGTAGACCAGCAGGTTGCGGCGCAGCAGCGACGCGGCGCCGAGCGGCCGGTAGGTCACGCCCTTCAGCGCGAGCGGAATCAGCGCGACGATGATCAATGCGTTGAAGATCACCGCCGACAGGATCGCGGACGCCGGCGAGCTCAGGTGCATGATGTCGAGCACGCGCAGTTGCGGGTACGTCGTCACGAACGCGGCCGGAATGATCGCGAAGTACTTCGCGATGTCGTTCGCGATCGAGAACGTGGTCAGCGACCCGCGCGTCATCAGCATCTGCTTGCCGATCTCGACGATCTCGATCAGCTTCGTCGGGTTCGAGTCGAGGTCGACCATGTTGCCGGCTTCCTTCGCCGCCTGCGTGCCGGTGTTCATCGCGACCGCGACGTCCGCCTGCGCGAGCGCCGGCGCGTCGTTGGTGCCGTCGCCCGTCATCGCGACGAGGCGCCCGGCCGCCTGGTGCTCGCGGATCGTCGCGAGCTTGGTTTCCGGCGTCGCTTCCGCGAGGAAATCGTCGACGCCCGCTTCCGCCGCGATCGCCGCGGCCGTCAACCGGTTGTCGCCCGTCACCATCACGGTCTTGATGCCCATCTTGCGCAGCTCCGCGAAGCGCTCCTTGATGCCGCCCTTCACGATGTCCTTCAGCTCGATCACGCCGAGCACGCGCGCCGCCCCTTCCTGCAGGTCTGCCACGACGAGCGGCGTGCTGCCGCGGCGCGCGACGTCGTCCACCGCACGGCGCACCTCTTCCGGAAAGCGGCTGCCGTGCGTCTCGACGTAGCGGCGAATCGCATCGGCCGCGCCCTTGCGGATTTCGCGGCCCGGCAGATCGACGCCGCTCATCCGCGTCTGCGCGGAAAAGCCGAGGAACGTCGCGTGCAGTTGCGCCATGTCGCGCTGGCGAATGTCGAAGCGCGCCTTCGCGAGCACGACGATGCTGCGGCCTTCCGGCGTTTCGTCGGCGAGCGACGACAGTTGCGCGGCATCGGCCAGCGCTTCCTCGGCCACGCCGGGCGCCGGCACGAACGTCGACGCCTGGCGGTTGCCGAGCGTGATCGTGCCGGTCTTGTCGAGCAGCAGCACGTCGACGTCGCCGGCCGCCTCCACCGCGCGCCCCGACGTCGCGATCACGTTCGCCTGCATCATCCGGCTCATCCCGGCCACACCGATCGCGGACAGCAGGCCGCCGATCGTCGTCGGGATCAGGCACACGAGCAGCGCGACGAGCGCGGTGATCGTCACCACGTGGCCGGCCTTCATCGCTTCGACCGAGAACATCGAGAACGGCAGCAGCGTCGCGGTCGCGAGCAGCATCACGATCGTCAGCGCGACGAGCAGGATCGTCAGCGCGACTTCGTTCGGTGTCTTCTTGCGCTTCGCGCCTTCGACCATCGCGATCATGCGGTCGAGAAACGCCTCGCCGGGATTCGCGGTGACCTTGACGACGATCCAGTCCGACAGCACGCGCGTGCCGCCCGTCACCGACGAGAAGTCGCCGCCCGATTCGCGGATCACCGGCGCGGATTCGCCAGTGATCGCCGATTCGTCGACCGACGCGACGCCGTCGAGCACCTCGCCGTCGGCCGGGATCACGTCGCCGGTCTCGACGAGCACGACGTCACCTTTACGCAGGTCGGACGCGGTCGTGATGCGGATCGGCGACTTCGGATGCGGCTCGTTGAGCTTCTTCGCCATCACGTCCTTCTTCGCGCTGCGCAGCGACGCGGCCTGCGCCTTCGAGCGTCCTTCCGCGAGCGCTTCGGCGAAGTTCGCGAACAGCACCGTGAACCACAGCCACAGCGCGACCGCGAGGATGAAGCCGGCGGGCGCCTCGGCCTGGCCGGCGAGCGCCGCGATCCACAGGATCGTGGTCAGGATGCTGCCGACGTACACGCAGAACATCACCGGGTTGCGCAACTGCGTGCGCGGCGTGAGTTTCTTGAACGAATCCGCGATCGCCGGGCGCAGCAGCGCCGGATCGAACATGGACCGTGTTGCGGAATGTTGAGTCATTGCGATCTCTTCAAGCTCTTCAGTCTTTTCAATGTGTCGCCATGCGGGCGCGCGTCACGCGCCCAGCCACATCATCAGGTGCTCGACGCCCGGGCCCAGCGCGAGCGCCGGCACGTAGGTCAGCGCACCCACCAGCAGCACGGTGCCGAGCAGCAGCACGACGAACAGCGGGCCGTGGGTCGGCAGCGTGCCGCTCGTCACCGCGATGCGTTTCTTCGCGGCGAGCGAGCCGGCGATCGCCAGCACCGGCACGATCGTGCCGAAGCGGCCGAACCACATCGCGATCGCGGTCATCCAGTTGTAGAACGGCGTGCCGACCGTCAGGCCCGCAAACGCGCTGCCGTTGTTGTTCGCGGCCGAGCTGAACGCATAGAGGATTTCCGAGAAGCCGTGCGGGCCGGGGTTCGCGATGCCGGCCTTGCCCGCGTCCGCCAACACCGCGATCGACGTACCGAGCAGCACGAGCAGCGGCGTGAGCAGCACGACGATCGACACCATCTTCATCTCGTACGACTCGATCTTCTTGCCCACGTATTCCGGCGTGCGGCCGATCATCAGGCCCGCGACGAACACCGCGAGCAGCGCGAACACGAGCATCCCGTAGAGGCCGGAGCCGACCCCGCCGTAGATCACTTCGCCGAGCTGCATCAGCAGCATCGGCACGAGGCCGCCGACCGGCGTCAGCGAATCGTGCATCGCATCGACCGCGCCGCACGACGCGGCCGTCGTCGCGACCGTGAAGATGCCGGTTTGCGCGATCCCGAAGCGCGTTTCCTTGCCTTCCATGTTGCCGCCCGGCTGCAGCGCGCTCGCCGACTGGTCGACGTGCAGCGCGGCGAGCGTCGGGTTGCCGGCCTGCTCGGCGCTCACCTCGACGCCGGTCGCGACCGCGAACGCGACCGTCATCGCCGCGAGCACCGCGATGCCCTGCCGGCGGTCGCCGATCATGCGGCCGAACACGAGGCACAGCGCGGCCGGAATGATCAGGATCGCGAAGATCTCGACGAAGTTCGAGAACGGCGTCGGGTTCTCGTACGGGTGCGCGGAGTTCGCGTTGAAGAAGCCGCCGCCGTTGGTGCCGAGCATCTTGATCGCTTCCTGCGACGCGACCGGGCCCATCGCGAGCGTCTGCTTCGTCAACGGGGTCGGCACCGTGACCGCGTTGCCCTTGTCGTCCTTCACCGGGTTGCCGTGCGCGTCGAGCTTCGGCGCCGCATAGGTGCTCGCCTGCAACACCGGCACGTCCTGGTATGCCTTCATGTTCTGCAGCACGCCCTGGCTCATCAGCAGCGCGGCGACGAGCGCCGCCATCGGCACGAGCACGTACAGCGTCACGCGCGTCAGGTCGACCCAGAAGTTGCCGATGGTCTGCGCGGTGTGGCGCGCGAAGCCGCGGATCAGCGCGATCACGACGACGATGCCGGTCGCCGCCGACAGGAAGTTCTGCACCGTCAGGCCGAGCATCTGCGTCAGGTAGCTGACGGTCTGCTCGGGCGTGTAGTCCTGCCAGTTCGTGTTGGCGACGAAGCTGACGGCCGTGTTGAACGCGCCGTCGGCCGTCATCGCGCCGAACTGCTGCGGGTTGCCGGGCAGGAAGCCCTGCAGGCGCAGCAACCCGTAGAGGAACAGCACGCCGAGCGCGTTGAACGCGATCGTCGCGACCGCGTATTGCTTCCAGTTCATCTCGGTGCCGGCGTCGACGCCGGCGACGCGATACAGCACACGTTCGAGCGGCCCGAACACACGCACGACGCGCGCGCTGCCGTCCATCACCGCCGTCAGATAGCGCGCGACCGGCACGGCCGCCGCCAGCAGCACGACGATGAACAGCAGCGTCTGCAACAGGTTGTTCGCGTTCATTCGATGTCCTCCGCGCGCAGCAGCGCAAAGACGAGATACGCGAACAGCAGCGCGGTGGACACGCCCGCCAGCCAAAGCATCCAGGTCATGCCCGCCCCCCGCGACCGTATTGCGCGAGCTTCTCGCAACCGGCAACCAAACCGAGGATCAGCACGGTGAAAAGCACCAGGGCGCCGATGAATACCCCATCCATTTTTTGTGTTCTCCGTCGTCGAAATCAGACGACTGGAACGTTATGGGAACGCGCGTAAAGGGCGGGTCAAAGGTATCGCGGCGGATATAAAAAACGTGTAAACGCGAGGCGGGAGAAGAACGGAGGCAGGACGGGCGGCGCCGCAGCGCCGCCCGCGAAGGCGCATGCCGGCATGGCGCCGGCACGCAAGGAACGGTCAGGGAACGAGGACCGTCGAGCCGGTGGTCTTGCGCGCTTCCAGATCCGCATGCGCGCGGCCGACTTCCGCGAGCGGATAGCGCTGGTTGATGCTCGTCTTCACCTTGCCCGACAGGATCACGTCGAACAGCTCGGCGGCCGCGGCTTCGAGATCGGCGCGCTTCGCGATGTACGAGAACAGCGTCGGCCGCGTGAAGAACAGCGAGCCGCGCGACGAAAATTCCTTCGAGTCGATCGGCGGCAGCGGGCCGGACGCGTTGCCGAAGCTGACGAAGTAGCCGAGCGGCGCGAGGCTGTCGAGCGAGCCGACATAGGTGTCCTTGCCGATCGAATCGTAGACGACCGGCACGCCCGCGCCGTGGGTGATCTCCTTCACGCGCTGCGTGAAGTTTTCGCGCGTGTAGACGATCGGGTGATCGCAGCCGTGCGCCTTCGCGAGTTCGGCCTTTTCGTCGGAGCCGACCGTGCCGATCACGGTCGCGCCGAGCGCCTTCGCCCATTGGCACACGAGCAGCCCGACGCCGCCGGCCGCCGCATGGATCAGGATCGTGTCGCCGGCCTTCACCGGGTACGTGCGACGCAGCAGATAGTGCGCGGTCAGGCCCTGCAGCATCACGGACGCCGCGTCGTCGTACCCGATACCGTCGGGCAGCTTCACGAGTTTCTCGGCCGGCAGCACGCGCTCCTGCGCGTACGCGCCCGGCGGCTGCGCGACGTAGGCGACACGATCGCCGACCTTCAGCGCGCTCACGCCGTCGCCGACGGCCGTCACTTCGCCGGCCGCCTCCATCCCGAGGCCCGCCGGCAGCGGCTGCGGATACAGGCCCGTGCGGAAATACACGTCGATGTAGTTGAGCCCGACCGCGTGCTGGCGGATGCGCACCTCGCCGGACTTCGGCGCGTCGACGTCGACATCGACCCACTTCATCACGTCCGGGCCGCCCGGCTGGTCGTATCGGATTGCTTTCGGCATCGTTTTGCTCCTCGGTTGAAAGTTCAGGGAGATTCGGCCGTCAGACGACGGAGCACATGATTGTCGCGCGTTGGCAAATTCCCTGCTCACATCAGGGAAACACAAGGCGGCTCGCTTCGATTCGTCACCGGGGTCGACTCAACGGTTCGGCCTTACGAACGTACATGAAAGCCTAAAGACGGGTTCCTGCATGCCGTTAAGCTAGAGATCGGCCAGGCCGTGCCGATATGCAGACGCGCCCTCAAACCTCTACTCAAACCAAGGATTCCAGTCATGCGCATCCCCGTCGTCGCATCCATTTTGCTTGCCCTTGCCTCCTACACCGCGCAAGCCGCTACCTCGATCACGATCGATGCGAAGCAAAACTGCATTCAAAATGCGATCACGCCAGGCCCGTCGTACGGCAATTCCGCCGCGTTCCAACTCGCCCCGGGCCGATACGTCATGTCGCTTTCCGCGAATACCTTGAGCTGCTCGGGCGGGAGCGGTTGCCTGATCGATACCGTGCATGTGGTGGGCGGCATGGGTAGTGCGCGATGGGGTACGGTGGTGACGAAGCAGCCGACCGTCGTCGATGTGGGCGGCAGCGCGACGGCCCTCACCCTCTGGAGCTTCATCACCGACGACGCCTGCGCCGACAACAGCGGGCAGGCCACCCTCCTGATCCAGACGGTCAACTAATCCGCCAGCGGCAGATCGCCCCCAAAGTCGTGCAAAGGGACTCACCTTGGCAATCGGCCGCGGTCCGCGCCTAGCAAACGTCCTGCATGTTCCGCGCCAGATCGTCGAGCAGCATCCGCGCGGTCGCGACGTTGGTCGCGACCGGCACGTCGTGCACGTCGCAGGCGCGCACGAGCGCTGTGATGTCGGGGTCGTGCGGCTGCGCGGTCATCGGGTCGCGCAGGAACACGACGATGTCGACGCGGCCGTCGGCCAGTTCCGCGCCGATCTGCAGGTCGCCGCCGAGCGGCCCCGACAGCTTGCGCTCGACGTCGAGCCCGTGCGCGGCGGCGATACGGCCGCCCGTCGTGCCCGTCGCGACCAGCCGGCATTGCGCGAGCGTCTCGCGATACTGGCCCGCGAGCGCGACGATCTCGTCTTTTTTCGCGTCGTGCGCAATCAATGCGATGCGGGGTTTGCTCATCTCCGTTTCCTTCGTCGTTCGGTTGTTCGTTCGTTGTGTCGTCGTCGTGAATCGAAAAGCGCGGATCAGAACGTGCCCGGATACGCGCCGCCGTCGAGCAGCCAGTTCTGCCCGGTGATGTAGCCGGCGTGCACGCTGCACAGGAACGCGCAGGCCGCGCCGAATTCGGCGCGCGTGCCGAGGCGCCCGGCCGGGATGTCCTTCGTGCGCCGCGCACGCATCTCGTCGACCGTCACGCCCTGCGCCTTCGCCGATGCGGCGAGCGTCGTCGCGATCCGGTCGGTGTCGAACAGCCCCGGCAGCAGGTTGTTGATCGTCACGCCCTGCCCCGCGACCTTGCGTGACAGCCCCGCGACGAAGCCGGTCAGCCCCGAGCGCGCGCCGTTCGACAGCGCCAGCACGTCGATTGGCGCCTTCACGGCCGAACTCGTGATGTTGACGATCCGGCCGAAACCGCGGCCGATCATCCCGTCGACGGTCGCCCGGATCAGCTCGATCGGCGTCAGCATGTTCGACTCGAGCGCACGGATCCAGTCGTCGTGGGAGAAATCGCGGAAATCGCCGGGCGGCGGGCCGCCGGCATTCGTCACGAGAATGTCCGGCTGCGGGCACGCGGCGAGCGCGGCCGCGCGGCCGTCCGGCGTCGTGATGTCGCAGGCGACCGCCGTAACCGACACGTTCGCGCCGGCGCGGATCTCTTCCGCGGTTTCCTCCAGCGTGTCGCGCGTGCGCGCGACGATCACGAGGTTCACGCCCTCCGCGGCCAGCGCTTCCGCGCAGCCGCGCCCGAGGCCCTTGCTGGCCGCGCACACGAGCGCGGTCTTTCCTTCGATGCCGAGATCCATCGTCGCTTCCCTGGTGGTGCGCGTGCCGGCGCGGCCCCGCGTTGCCGCCGGCGGGCAGGCGAACGGGCGTGCGCGGCACGCGGATTGTCGTGAGACGTCGATAATATCCGGATCGCGCGGCGCGCCTTGGTAAAATTGCGGCCATCGGCGACGGCCGGCCCGTGCCCGCCGCCGCCCCCGATCCCCTTTCGCCGCCAAGGCACCCCGTCATGAAACAGGACAGCCGTTTCCCGAACCTCTTCATCACCGATCACCCGCTGATCCAGCACAAGCTCACGCACATGCGCGACAAGGACACGTCCACGCGCACGTTTCGCGAGTTGCTGCGCGAGATCACGCTGCTGATGGGCTACGAGATCACCCGCAACCTGCCGATCACGACCAAGCGGGTCGAAACCCCGCTGGTGGCGGTCGACGCGCCGGTGATCGCGGGCAAGAAGCTCGCGATCGTGCCCGTACTGCGCGCGGGCATCGGGATGTCGGACGGCCTGCTCGATCTGGTGCCGTCCGCACGCGTCGGCCACATCGGCGTGTACCGCGCCGACGACCACCGTCCGGTCGAATACCTGGTGCGCCTGCCGGATCTGGAAGACCGCATCTTCATCCTGTGCGACCCGATGGTCGCGACCGGCTATTCGGCCGTGCACGCGGTCGACGTGCTCAAGCGCCGCAACGTGCCGGCCGCGAACATCATGTTCGTCGCGCTGGTCGCCGCGCCCGAGGGCGTGCAGGTGTTCCAGGACGCGCACCCCGACGTGAAGCTGTTCGTCGCGTCGCTCGATTCGCACCTGAACGAGCACGCGTACATCGTGCCGGGCCTGGGCGACGCCGGCGACCGCCTGTTCGGCACCAAGAACTGACCGAAACGAGCGGCCGCAACGGCCGCCCTGGTCGTTCGGCCATGCGCGGCGGCCCCGAACCGGCGGTCGCCGCGTGATAAAATCACGATCCACTCGACACGCGCGGCCCCGCGGCTTCATGCCCGCCGACACGGCCGCCGATTCAACGACACATTGCAACAATCGCCCGCGCTGCGCGCCCGGGCACGGAGAAAGGTATGGCTGGTCATTCGAAATGGGCCAACATCAAGCATAAGAAAGCTGCGGCCGACGCGAAGCGCGGCAAGATCTGGACCCGCCTGATCAAGGAAATCCAGGTCGCGGCGCGCCTCGGCGGCGGCGACGTCAACTCGAACCCGCGCCTGCGTCTCGCGGTCGACAAGGCAGCCGACGCGAACATGCCGAAGGACAACGTCAAGCGCGCGATCGACCGCGGCGTCGGCGGCGCGGACGGCGCGAACTACGAAGAGATCCGTTACGAAGGCTACGGCATCAGCGGCGCGGCGATCATCGTCGACACGCTGACCGACAATCGCACCCGCACGGTTGCGGAAGTCCGTCACGCGTTCTCGAAGTTCGGCGGCAACATGGGCACCGACGGCTCGGTCGCGTTCATGTTCGATCACGTCGGCCAGTTCCTGTTCGCGCCCGGCACGTCGGAAGACGCGCTGATGGAAGCCGCGCTCGAAGCCGGCGCGAACGACGTGAACACGAACGACGACGGCTCGATCGAAGTGCTGTGCGACTGGCAGGCGTTCTCGGCGGTGAAGGATGCGCTCGAAGCCGCAGGCTTCAAGGCCGAACTCGCCGAAGTGACGATGAAGCCGCAGAACGAAGTCGAATTCGCCGGCGACGATGCGGTAAAGATGCAAAAGCTCCTGGACGCGCTCGAGAACCTCGACGACGTGCAGGACGTGTATACGAACGCCGTCATCGTCGAGGAATGAAATGCCGGCCGCCGCACCTGTCGCGGCGGCGGCCCGACCGATTCCGCGGCCGGCGCGCCTGAGCGTGCCGGCCGCCCTGTTTTCTAGTCTGCGGGGAATCCCATGAAACTACTCGTCGTCGGTTCCGGCGGCCGCGAACATGCGCTGGCGTGGAAGCTCGCGCAGTCGCCGCGCGTCCAGATGGTCTACGTCGCGCCCGGCAATGGCGGCACGGCGCAGGACGAGCGTCTGAAGAACGTCGATATCACGTCGCTCGACGAACTCGCCGATTTCGCGGAACGCGAAGGTGTCGCATTCACGCTCGTCGGGCCGGAAGCCCCGCTCGCGGCCGGCATCGTCAACCTGTTCCGCGCACGCGGCCTGAAGGTATTCGGCCCGACCCGCGAAGCCGCGCAGCTCGAAAGCTCGAAGGATTTCGCGAAGGCGTTCATGAAGCGCCACGGCATCCCGACCGCCGATTACGAAACCTTCGCCGACGCGGCGGCTGCCCACGCGTACATCGACGCGAAGGGTGCGCCGATCGTCGTGAAGGCCGACGGCCTCGCGGCCGGCAAGGGCGTCGTCGTCGCGATGACGCTCGAAGAGGCGCACGCCGCCGTCGACATGATGCTGTCGGGCAACAAGCTGGGAGACGCCGGCGCGCGCGTCGTGATCGAGGAATTCCTCGACGGCGAGGAAGCGAGCTTTATCGTGATGGTCGACGGCAAGCACGCGCTGGCGCTGGCATCCAGCCAGGACCACAAGCGCCTGCTCGACGAGGATCGCGGCCCGAACACCGGCGGCATGGGCGCGTATTCGCCCGCGCCGATCGTCACGCCGCAGATGCACGCACGCGTGATGCGCGAAATCATCATGCCGACCGTGCGCGGGATGGAGAAGGACGGCATCCGCTTCACCGGCTTCCTGTACGCGGGCCTGATGATCGACAAGGACGGCAATCCGCGCACCCTCGAGTTCAACTGCCGGATGGGCGATCCGGAAACGCAGCCGATCATGGCGCGCCTGAAGAGCGATTTCTCGAAGGTCGTCGAACAGGCGATCGCGGGCACGCTCGACACGGTCGAGCTCGACTGGGATCGCCGCACCGCGCTCGGCGTCGTGTTGGCCGCGCACGGTTACCCGGACGCGCCGCGCAAGGGCGACCGCATCAACGGGATCCCGGCCGAGACCGAACAAGCGGTGACGTTCCATGCAGGCACGACGCTCGCCGACGGCGACAAGCTCGTGACGTCCGGCGGCCGCGTGCTGTGCGTGGTCGGCCTCGCCGATTCGGTGCGCGAAGCGCAGCAGCATGCGTACGACACGATCAACCAGATCAATTTCGAAGGCATGCAGTACCGCCGCGACATCGGCTTTCGCGCGCTCAACCGCAAGAGCGCGTGACGTCGCCATCGCCGCCCCGCGCCCTCGCGGCGGCGGCCCGTCTGCCGGGGTTCGATAGAATGCCCGGCAGACGCTTTTTTTACGGCCCTCGCTCAGCGCGGGGGCAGCCAGTCCAGACATGACCGATTCGACCTACGACGTGGCGCGTGTGCGCACGTACCTCCAGGGCCTGCAGACACGTATCGCCGACGCGCTCGGCGCGCTCGACGGCACGCCGCTCGCGACCGACACGTGGCAGCGCGGGCCGGCCGAACGCCTGCGCGGCGGCGGTTGCACGCGGATTCTCGAAGGCGGCCGCGTGTTCGAACGCGCGGGAATCGGCTTTTCCGACGTCGCGGGCGACGCGCTGCCGCCGTCGGCGAGCGCGGCGCGCCCGCAGCTCGCGGGCCGCGGCTTCGAGGCGCTCGGCGTGTCGCTCGTGCTGCACCCGCGCAATCCGTACTGCCCGACCGTGCACATGAACGTGCGGATGCTGATCGCGACGAAACCGGGCGAGGCGCCCGTGTTCTGGTTCGGCGGCGGCATGGATCTGACACCGGTTTACGGTTTCGAGGACGACGCGCGGCATTTCCACCAGACCTGCAAGGACGCGCTCGACCCGTTCGGCGTCGAGCTCTACCCGCGCTTCAAGCAATGGTGCGACGAATATTTCTTCCTGAAGCACCGCAACGAGATGCGCGGCATCGGCGGGATCTTCTTCGACGATTTCTCGGAACCCGGTTTCGAACGCTCGTTTGACATGATGCAAAGCGTCGGCGATGCGTTCCTGCACGCTTATCTGCCGATCGTCGAGCGCCGCGCCGGGCTGCCGTACGGCGAGCGCGAGCGCGACTTCCAGGCATACCGCCGCGGCCGCTACGTCGAATTCAACCTCGTGTTCGACCGCGGCACGCTGTTCGGCCTGCAAAGCGGCGGCCGGACCGAGTCGATCCTGATGTCGATGCCGCCGGTCGCGAACTGGCGCTACAACTGGCAGCCCGAGCCGGGTTCGCCGGAAGCGCGCCTGTATAGCGACTTCCTCGTGCCGCGCGACTGGGTTTGAGCCCGCGCGCCCCGCTGCCCCAACGAGAGGACGCGTTTCTGGACACCACCGCCCGCCCCGCCCCGCTGCCGCGTCGTATCGGCTTGCTGGGCGGTACTTTCGACCCGATCCACGACGGCCATCTCGCGCTCGCGCGCCGGTTCGCCGGGCTGCTCGACCTGACCGAACTCGTGTTGCTGCCCGCCGGGCAGCCGTATCAGAAGCGCGACGTATCGGCCGCCGAGCACCGGCTCGCGATGACACGCGCGGCCGCCGGCACGCTGTCGATGCCGGGCGTGACCGTGACCGTCGCCACCGATGAGATCGAGCACGCCGGCCCGACCTACACGGTCGAGACGCTCGCGCGCTGGCGCGAGCGGATCGGCCCGGATGCGTCGCTGGCGCTGCTGATCGGCGCCGACCAACTCGTGCGCCTCGATACGTGGCGCGACTGGCGCACGCTGTTCGACTACGCGCACATCGGCGTGTCGACGCGCCCGGGCTTCGAGCTCGACGCGGCGCCGCCGGACGTCGCGCGCGAAATCGCCGCGCGGCAGGCCGGCGCCGACGTGCTCAAGGCCACGCCGGCGGGCCGCCTGCTGATCGATACGACCCTTTCGTTCGACATCGCCGCGACCGACATCCGCGCGCACCTGCGCGAATGCATTGCACGCCATGCGCAAATGCCCGACGCGTCGGCCGAACATGTGCCGGCCGCCGTATGGGCCTATATTCTTCAACATCGCCTCTACCATTCCTGAATCCATGGATATTCGCAAACTGCAGCGCGTGATCGTCGACGCCCTCGAAGACGTCAAGGCGCAAGACATCAAGGTGTTCAACACCAGCCACCTGACCGAACTGTTCGACCGCGTGGTCGTCGCCTCGGGCACCTCCAACCGCCAGACCAAGGCCCTCGCGTCGAACGTGCGCGACAAGGTCAAGGAAGCCGGCGGCGACGTCGTCAGCTCCGAAGGCGAGGACACCGGCGAATGGGTGCTGGTCGACTGCGGCGACGCGGTCGTGCACATCCTGCAACCGGCGCTGCGCCAGTACTACAACCTCGAGGAAATCTGGGGCGACAAGCCCGTGCGGATGAAGCTCGGCGGCGGCAAGGGCAACGGCTTCGCCACGGCGAGCGAAGACGACGACGAAGAGGAAGAAGCGCCCGCACGCCCGGCGCGCAAGACGGCCGCCCGGCGCCGCTAAGCCGTCACGCGTTTCCCGATGAAGCTTTTCATCCTCGCGGTCGGCCACAAGATGCCGGGCTGGATCGCATCCGGCTTCGACGAATACACGAAGCGGATGCCGCCCGAGCTGCGCATCGAGTTGCGCGAAATCAAGCCTGAACTGCGTTCGGGCGGCCGCAGCGCCGAAAGCGTGATGGCGGCCGAGCGGCAGAAGATCGAGGCCGCGCTGCCGAAGGGCGCGCGCATCGTCGCGCTCGACGAGCGCGGCCGCGACTGGACCACGATGCAGCTCGCGCAGGCGCTGCCCGGCTGGCAGCAGGACGGCCGCGACGTCGCGTTCGTGATCGGCGGCGCCGACGGGCTCGATCCGGACCTGAAAGCGCGCGCCGACGTGCTGCTGCGCATCTCGAGCATGACGCTGCCGCACGGAATGGTGCGCGTGCTGCTCGCCGAACAGCTTTACCGGGCGTGGAGCATCACGCAGAATCACCCCTACCACCGCGCATGACGCGTCGTCCTCGAGACGCGCGCCGCGCGCGCTCAACGAGATAACGACACCATGCCGTCCAGCACGTCCCCCGCGCTTTTCCCGATCCTTTACCTCGCTTCGCAAAGCCCGCGCCGCCAGGAGCTGCTGCAGCAGATCGGCGTTCGTTTCGAGTTGCTGCTGCCGCGTCCCGACGAGGACGCCGAGGCGCTCGAGGCCGAACTGCCCGGCGAAGCCGCCGACGCATACGTGCGGCGCGTGACCGTCGCGAAGGCCGAGGCCGCGCATGCGCGCCTCGTCGCGAGCGGCAAGCCGGCCGCGCCGGTGCTGGTGGCCGATACCACGGTGACGATCGACGGCGCCATCCTCGGCAAGCCGGCCGACGCCGACGATGCGCTCGCGATGCTCACCCGCCTCGCCGGCCGCGAACACGCGGTGCTGACCGCCGTCGCCGTGATCGACGCCGGCGGCGAACTGCTGCCGCCCGCGCTGTCGCGCTCGTCGGTGCGCTTCGCGGCCGCGTCGCGCGACGCGTACGCGCGCTACGTCGAAACCGGCGAGCCGTTCGGCAAGGCCGGCGCGTACGCGATCCAGGGCCGCGCGGCCGAATTCATCGAGCGAATCGACGGATCCCATTCAGGTATCATGGGTCTGCCCCTTTTTGAGACTGCCGCGCTGCTGCGTACCGCACGCGTCGCCTTCTGAACCGCACCATGAACGAAGAAATCCTGATCAACCTCACGCCGCAGGAAACGCGCGTCGCACTCGTTCAGCAAGGTGCGGTGCAGGAGCTTCACGTCGAGCGCACGCTGTCGCGCGGGCGGGTCGGCAACATCTATCTCGGCAAGGTCGTGCGCGTGCTGCCCGGCATGCAGTCGGCGTTCATCGACATCGGCCTCGAGCGCGCGGCGTTCCTGCACGTCGCCGACATCTGGCATCCGCGCCTCGCGGGCGAACCGCAGTCGGGCGCGCCGCACCAGCCGATCGAGAAGATCGTGTTCGAGGGGCAGACGCTGATGGTGCAGGTGATCAAGGATCCGATCGGCACGAAAGGCGCGCGGCTGTCGACGCAGGTCAGCATCGCGGGCCGCACGCTCGTCTACCTGCCGCAGGAGCCGCATATCGGCATCTCGCAGAAGATCGAGAGCGAGGCCGAGCGCGAGGCCGTGCGCGCGCGCCTGACGGCCGTGATCCCGCCGGACGAGAAAGGCGGCTACATCGTGCGAACGATCGCCGAGGACGCCACCTCCGACGAGCTGGCCGGCGACGTCGCCTACCTGCGCAAGACCTGGGCGACGATCGTCGCGCAAGCGCAGCGGCTGCCGGCGACGAGCCTGCTGTACCAGGATCTCGATCTCGCGCAGCGCGTGCTGCGCGATTTCGCGAACGACGACACGACGCGCATCCAGGTCGATTCGCGCGAGACGTACCAGCGCCTCGCGGAATTCGCGGGCGAGTTCACGCCGGCCGTGAGCCCGAAGCTGCATCACTACACGGGCGAGCGGCCGCTGTTCGACCTGTACAACATCGAGACGGAGATCCAGCGCGCGCTGTCGCGCCGCGTCGACCTGAAGTCGGGCGGCTATCTGATGATCGACCAGACCGAGGCGATGACGACGATCGACGTGAACACCGGCGGCTACGTCGGCGCGCGCAACTTCGACGACACGATCTTCAAGACCAACCTCGAGGCCGCGCACACGATCGCGCGGCAGTTGCGGCTGCGCAACCTCGGCGGGATCATCATCATCGACTTCATCGACATGGAGAACGCCGAGCATCGCGACGCGGTGCTGTCCGAGCTGAAGAAGGCGCTGTCGCGCGACCGCACGCGCGTGACGGTCAACGGCTTCTCGCAGCTCGGGCTCGTCGAGATGACGCGCAAGCGCACGCGCGAGTCGCTCGCGCACGTGCTGTGCGAACCGTGCCCGACCTGCCAGGGCAAGGGCCAGGTGAAGACGTCGCGCACCGTGTGCTACGACATCCTGCGCGAGATCCTGCGCGAATCGCGGCAGTTCAACCCGCGCGAGTTTCGCGTGATCGCCGCGCAGCAGGTGATCGACCTGTTCCTCGACGAGGAGTCGCAGCATCTCGCGATGCTGATCGACTTCATCGGCAAGCCGGTGTCGCTGCAGGTCGAGTCGAACCTGAGCCAGGAGCAGTACGACATCGTGCTGATGTAACGTTGCGCCATCCGCCGCCGGCAGCGCCGCGCGGCGTCCCGATGCGGCGGCCGGGCCGTTCGCGCATGCCGCGCCAGCACCGCCGCCGCCCTTTCATCGATCCTTTTCGCATTCACCCCACACCATGAGCCAACGCCACAACCGCCGCCAGCGCAAGAAACTCCACATCGGCGAATTCCAGGAACTCGCGTTCAACGCCACCGCGCATTACCGCAACGACATGACCGACCTCGAGCGCGGCCAGTTGATCGATGCGTTCATCGACTTCGTCGAAGCGAACGGGCTGCTGACCGTCGCGTCCGCGGATGAAGGCATCGGCGCGTACGTGATCTCCGGCGCGCCGCGCGGCACGACGACCGACGCCGACCGCGAACTCGTGCGCGGATGGCTGGCCGCCCGTCCGGAGCTGACCGACGTCAAGGTCAGCGAATTCACCGACGCGTGGTATCCGGACGCCTGATTGCCCGGTTTCACGCTGCTTCAAACGGCGCCCGAGCCTGCCCCCAATCACGGCGAGCCAGGCCGGCGCCGCTTCTTCCGAACGATCGTGACGGCCCCCGCGTCGCCGGGCCGATGTTGCCGTCCGCGTATGGCGGCTCAGGCTCGTTGAGCCAGGGCAATGGCGGCGGCGCCAGCCCCACGTCGTCGTGGCCCGCGCGCCGCAGCCGGACCGCCACCCGCCTCCGATCCCTTCCTTTTCCGCACGATCCGCTTGCAACCGGCCATCGAAATCGGTCCTGAAAGCAAGACACGTTAAACTCTCACCTCGCGTGGTGCGCCGCCCGCACCCGCCATCCATCGCCAGCCGCGTGCCCTCGTGCCGCCCCCGACCCATGGAGTGAGTGTCAATGAGCGGCGGACTCCCGTTTCCCGCATCCCGCAAGTCGTTGCCGTCCTCGACGGTCTTCCTGATTCTCGCCGTCGCCGCGTTGCTGTCCGGCTGCGGGCTGCTGCCGGTCCAGAATCCGCCCGCGCCGATCAGCGAGGCGCTCGTCGAGCCCGTCGAGGAGACCGCCGGCGAGCCGCTGACGATGCCGCCCGTGCCTGCGCCGACGCAACCGGAGGAACCGGAAGCGCCGAAGAAGCCGCACCGCGAGGTGACGCGGCCGAAGCCCGTGCAGCGCCCCGAATCGCCGACCCCGCCCCCGCCGCCGCCCGCGCCGCTCGTCGCGACGCGCGCGCTCGACCGCACCCAGATCCATGCGCTGCTCGACAGCGAGGTCGCGCGCCGCAACGGCAAGGTGGTCGGCCGCGCGGTCGACATGGTGGTCGACGCGAGCGGCAAGCCGCGCGAGATGATCGTCAACCTGCAGGGCTTCATGGGGATCGGCGACCGCAAGGTCATCTTCCCGTGGAACGTGTTCCGCTTCACGCCGGGCGGCAAACAGGAGCCGATCGTGCTCGACGTGCCGTCGGGCGATCTGCCGCCGGCCGCGCGGCCGAAGGCGGCGCCGCTGTCGGGCTCGGCCGCGGCGTCGCCGGCGACGCGACTGCCGATGCTCGACAGCGATGTCGAACGCCCGAACGGCACGAAGATCGGCCGCATCGTCGACGTGCTGATCGACCGCGGCGCCCAGCCCCAGGCCGTCGTGCTCGACCTCGGCGGGCTCGTCAATACCGACCGCCGTTCGATCGCCGCGAGCTGGGGCGCGCTGCGCTTCGTCACGCGCGACAAGGCGCTGCACCCGCAGCTCGACCTGAACGACGCCCAGATCAAGGCATCGCCGCCGTACGCGGCCGACAAGCCGATCGTCGCCGTCTTCCCGCCTGTCGCCCCGGCCGCGCCGGCTTCGTCTGCGAGTGCCACCCGATGACGATCAAGCATTCCGTCAGCGCTCGCAGTCTGCGCTCCCTCGACTGGCTCAACTTTTTCGTTGCAAACGTTCAAACCGGGTTCGGTCCGTTCATCGCGTCCTATCTCGCGTCGCACAAGTGGACGCAGGGCGAAATCGGCATGGTGCTGTCGATCGGCACGATCAGCGCGATGGTCAGCCAGGTACCGGGCGGCGCGGCCGTCGACGCGCTGAAGAACAAGAAAGGCGCGGCCGCGTGGGCGATCGCGGCCATCATCCTGTCCGCGGTCCTGCTCGCGTCGAGCCCGACGATCGTGCCGGTGATCGCCGCCGAGGTGTTCCACGGCTTCGCGAGCTGCATGCTGGTGCCGGCAATGGCCGCGATCTCGTTCTCGCTCGTCGGCCGCGCCGATCTCGGCGACCGGCTCGGCCGCAACGCGCGCTGGGCGTCGATCGGCAGTGCGGTCGCGGCGGGCCTGATGGGGCTGACCGGCGAATATTTCTCCGCGCGCGCGGTGTTCTGGCTGACCGCCGTGCTGGCGCTGCCCGCGCTGTTCGCGCTCGCGATGATCCAGCCGACGCACGAGGTGATTCCGCAATCGTCGAAGCACGACGACGCCGACGAAGGCGAGGAACGCGAAACGCTGCTCGAACTGCTGCGCGACCGCCGGATGCTGATCTTCGCGGCCTGCGTCGTGCTGTTCCACCTGTCGAACGCCGCGATGCTGAACCTCGCGGCCGGCGAAGTCACGGCCGGGATGGGCGAGAACGTGCAGCTCGTGATCGCCGCGTGCATCATCGTGCCGCAGGCGATCGTCGCGATGCTGTCGCCGTGGGTCGGCCGCTCCGCGCAGCGCTGGGGGCGCCGGCCGATCCTGCTGCTCGGCTTCTCCGCGCTGCCGGTGCGCGCGCTGCTGTTCGCCGGCGTCAGCAGCCCGTACCTGCTCGTGCCGGTGCAGATGCTCGACGGCATCAGCGCGGCCGTGTTCGGCGTGATGCTGCCGCTGATCGCGGCCGACGTCGCGGGCGGCAAAGGCCGCTACAACCTCTGTATCGGGCTGTTCGGGCTCGCGGCCGGGATTGGCGCGACGCTCAGCACGGCCGTGGCCGGCTACGTCGCCGATCACTTCGGCAACGCGGTCAGCTTCTTCGGGCTCGCGGCCGCCGGCGCGCTCGCGGTGCTGCTGGTCTGGCTCGTGATGCCCGAAACCCGCGTCGAGAACGGCGACGCGACGGCCGCCGAACCGGCGGCCGCCTCGCCCGAACAGGCGCATTGACGGCGGAGCGCCGCCGCTACCCGCTTCTTGGCCGACGCACGATGGATACGATCAGGACACTCAACGAAGCCCGCCAGCAGATCCAGCAGTCGATCTTCGATCTGTTCAAGGGGCTGTCATTCGGCGAGCGGCTCGCGCAAGGCGCGCTGATGGCGCTGCAGGCCGTCTGCGGCGCGTGCCTCGCGTATGCGATCGGCCGCGCGATGCATACCGAGCAGGCCGTGTGGGCGGCGATCACCGCGATCGCCGTCACACAACACAACTACTCGGACACGATGTCGCTGTCGCGCGACCAGTTCATCGGCGCGATGGTCGGCGGCATCCTCGGCTTCGCCGGTGCGGCGTTGGGCGGCGATCGCCTCGTCGCGTATGCGATCACGGTCGCGGTCGCGATCGTCTGCTGCTGGTGCCTGAACGTCGGCAGCGCCGCACGGCTCGGCGGCGTGACCGCGACGATCGTGCTGCTGTTTCCGGGCAACGGCCCGCTGTGGGACGTTCCGCTGATCCGGCTCGGCGAAGTGACGCTCGGCACGGTGTGCGCGCTGGGCGTGTGCGGGCTGATGTCGAGAATCGAGCGGCGCTGGTTCCGCCGCGCGGCGGCAAAGTGACGCGGCGCCGGGCAACGCGCCCGGCAGCCGGATGAGCGATCGGACCGCTTCGTAACTGACCTCTGCGTATCGAACCGCTGCGTAACGGGTACTGGGGTACGGACCGGGTTACGGACCGACCCGCAGCACGATGCCCGACCCGATCTGCACGAGCAGGTAGTCGCCGCCGACGCCGACCCAATGGTAGCCGCGCGGCGGCGCACTCAGATGGTAGCCGCGCCAGTCGTCGACCACATACTGGCGATCACGGAACTCGGCCGGCAGCCGGTCGCCCTTGTGCCAGTCGCGGCGCGGCCCGTCGGCCCAGCGCGGCGGCACGTCGTCTTCGCGATGCATCGCGTGGCCGGGCGGTACGTGTTTCGGGCCACGGCCGTGCTGCATCCCGTGGCCGCCACGGTCATCGCGATTGTCGTGGTCCTGCGCCATTGCCGCGGTAGCAGCGCAACCTGCCGCGATCAGTGCGGCCAGCATCATGCCGTGCATCCTCTTCATTGTCCTTCCCTCCGTGGTGTCACGTCGAACAAGAAACGACCGGGACTGCCCGACGAAGACTAGCACACGGCATCGCGGCCGCCTCACCGCGCGTTACGCCGCCTGCTGCTGGTACTGGATCCGGTGCAGGTGCGCGTAGAGGCCGCCGTGGCGCAGCAGCTCGTCGTGGCTACCCTCTTCGACGATCTTGCCGCCCTCGAGCACGAGGATGCGGTCCGCGCGCTCGATCGTCGACAGCCGGTGCGCGATCACCAGCGTCGTGCGGCCTTCCATCAGCCGCTCGAGCGCGGCCTGCACGTGGCGCTCCGACTCCGAATCGAGCGCCGACGTCGCTTCGTCGAGAATCAGGATCGGCGCGTCCTTGTAGATCGCGCGCGCAATCGCGAGCCGCTGGCGCTGGCCGCCGGACAAGCGCATCCCGTTGCCGCCGACCAGCGTATCGAGCCCGTCGGGCATCGCGGCGACCGCATCGGCGAGGTTCGCGGCCTCGAGCGCGGCCTGCACGCGCGCGCGGTCGGGTGTCTGCCCGTATGCGACGTTCGCGGCGATCGTGTCGTTGAACAGCACGACGTCCTGGCTGACCATCGCCATCTGGCTGCGCAGCGCGTGGAGATCGTAGTCGGACACCGGCACGCCGTCGACCAGGATCGTGCCGTCCGTCGGGTCGAAGAAGCGCGGCAGCAGGTTCACGAGCGTCGTCTTGCCGCTTCCGGACGGGCCGGCCAGCGCGATCATTTCGCCCGGCGCGACCTTGAACGAGATGCGCTCGAGCGTCGGCCGTTCGGCCGCGCCGTAGTCGAACGACACCGCGCGGAATTCGATCTCGCCGCGCGCGTGCGGCAGCGGCCGGCCGCCGCCCTGCGGCTCGGCCGGCTCGTCGATCAGCCCGAAGATCAGCTCGGCGGCCGTCATCCCGCGCTGCAGCGGCTGGTTGACGTCGATCAGGTGCTTGAGCGGCGAGATCACCAGCAGCATCGACGTGACGAACGCGACGAAACCGCCGACCGTCGTCTGGTCGTTCGACGACTGCACGACCGCGATCGTGATCACGACCGCGAGCGCGATCGACGCAAGGAACTGCGTGAGCGGTTGCGCGAGGCCGCCCGAGATCGTCATGCGCATCGCGTAGCCGCGCAGGCGCTTGCTCATCGTCGTGAAGCGGTCCATCTCGTACGCTTCGCCGTTGTGCACCTTGACGACCTTGTAGCCGCCGACCGTCTCCTCGACGATGTACGACAGTTCGTTGGTCAGCGTCTGGTGCTCGCGGTTCAGGCGGCGCAGCCGGCGGTTGATCTTGCTGACGAGCCAGCCGATGCCCGGCAGGATCACCGCGACGATCAGCGTGAGCCGCCAGTTCAGGTAGAACAGGTAGCCGAGCAGGAAGATCACCGTCAGCGAGTCGCGCACGAGCGTGACCATCACGCCCGTCAGCACCGACAGGATCTGGTTGACCTCGAACACGATCGCGTTGATCACCGTGCTCGCGGTTTCGCGCTGGAAGAACGACGCGCCGGTATGGATCATCCGCCGGAACATCTCGAGCCGCAGCTGCAGCAGGATGCGGTTCGATACGTAGTTGAGCAGGTAATTCGATGCGTACTGCGATACGCCGCGCACGAGCGCGAGGCCGATCACCGCGATCGGCACGTACCATTTCGCGCGGTCGCTGCCGTGCGAGCCGAAGCCGTGGTCGAGGAGCGGCTTGAGCAGCGCCGGGATACCGGCTTCGGTGGCTGCGACGACGCCCATCGTCACCACGGCGAGCACGACGATGCCGATGAGCGGCCGGATGTACGGCCACAGGCGCTTGAGGACCGTCACCGGCGAAGTGCCGCTGCCGTCCATCGGTTTGCGAAGAGTATTCTGGGTTTCCAAGGCAATCCTTCTTGAGCCGCGATGCGGCGCCCGGCGCGCGGCCGCCCGGGTGTGCGCCCTGGTCGGGCGGGTGCCGAAAAGGGCTCAACATTATAGCTGCACCGCCCTCGCCGGCACGGCCGTCGCCGATGCTGCCCGCGGCCGGCCCGAAGGTATACTGCCGCTCACCGTTTTCTCCGCCTTTCCGACGATTTCATGGCTGAACCCTCCCTCGGCGTCGCCCTCATCGCCCTCAACGCATCCGCGCGGCTCGCCCAGTGTCTCGATGCGCTGTCGTTCGCCGACGAGATCGTCGTCGTCGACGGCGGCAGCACCGACGATACCGTCGCGATCGCGCAGGCGCACGGCGCGCGCGTGATCGTCGAGCGCGACTGGCCGGGTTTCGGCCCGCAGAAGAACCGCGCGCTCGACGCGCTCGGTACCGACTGGATCCTGTCGCTCGATACCGACGAAGTCGTCACGCCGGAACTCGCGCAATCGATTCGCGACGCGATCCGCGCGCCGGCCGCGCAGGTCTATGCGCTCGACCGGCTGTCGAGCTTCTGCGGCCAGTGGATCCATCACAGCGGCTGGTATCCGGACTGGGTGCCGCGGCTGTTCAGGCGCGGCGCCGCGCGGTTCTCGGACGATCTCGTGCACGAACGCCTCGTGTTCGAGACCGCCGCGCAGCGCCTGCCCGGCAAGCTGATGCACTACTCGTACGAGGATTTCGAAACGGTCGTGCGCAAGCTCGACGCGTATTCGACGGCCGGCGCGCGTCAGCGCCGCGCGGCCGGCCAGCGCGGCGGCTTCGGCAAGGCGCTCGGCCGCGGCGCCTGGGCGTTCGTGCGCACCTACGTGCTGCGGCGCGGGTTCCTCGACGGCCGCGCGGGCTTCATGATCGCCGTGTTCAACGCGGAAACCGTGTATTACCGCTTCCTGAAGCTCGGCCACGAACCGGCCCGCTAGGCGAGCGCCGGCGCGCGGCTGGCCCGGCGTTACAATGCCGGGTTGCGCGCACCGCGCGTGCCCGCCCGAACGGCTGCGCCGCGCGCCGCCCGCCACGACGACCACCGAATCCGACCGCCATGTTCTCCATCATCATCCCGACCTGGAACAACCTGCCGTACCTCAAGCTCGTCGTCGATAGCCTGCGCCGGCATTCCGCGTACGACCACCAGATCGTCGTGCACGTGAACGACGGCTCGGACGGCACGCTCGACTGGGTGCGCAACGAAGGGATCGAACACACCGCGTCGCCGACCAACATCGGCATCTGCCATGCGGTCAACCTGGCCGCCGCGCGCGCCGTGCGCGACTACGTCGTCTACATGAACGACGACATGTTCTGCTGCCCGGGCTGGGACACGGCGCTCGTGCGCCGCATCGAACGGATGCCGACCGACTTGTTCATGCTGTCCGGCACGATGATCGAGCCGGTCGACACGCGCAACCCGTGCGTGGTCGTCAGCGATTTCGGCCGCGACGCCGAGCAATTCGATGCGGCCGGCCTCGTCGCCGCGACGCCGAAGCTGGCGCGCGCGGACTGGCTCGGCTCGACCTGGCCGCCGACGCTCGTCCACCGCGACTGGTGGAACCGCATCGGCGGCTACAGCAGCGAGCTGTCGCCGGGCATGAGCAGCGACAACGACTTCTCGATGAAATTCTGGGACGCCGGCTGCCGGATCTTCATCGGCGTCGGCGACAGCCTCGTGTATCACTTCCAGCAGAAGAGCACCGGCAAGATCGTCAAGAACGACGGCCGCCGTCAGTTCCTGAACAAATGGGGCATGACCCAGGCGACGTTCGATCGCTATTACCTGCATCGCGGCGAGCCGGTCGGCACCCGAATCGCGCTCGATACGCCGGCCGTGGAAGGCCGCCTGAAGCGTGCGCTGCTGCGCTCGCGGATCAAGCGCGCGTTCAGCTGATCGAGCCCCAAAAACCGTACGGAAACCTGTCCTGCTTCGCGTATACTGCGCCGTTCGTCCCGGGTCTCTCGCCGGGGGCGCGACGCGGCGCGGTGCACGCCGTTCGCGCGCCGCATTCGTCCATACGCCAGGTTCCGATGCTTTCGTTTTCCACTCCCGCCACGCGGCGCCTGACCGCCGCCCGTGCATTCGCCGTCGCCGCGCTCTGCATGGTGCCCGTCTCGACCGCGCTGACCAACGTGTTCTGCGGGCTGTTCGCGGTCGCGCTCGTGATCTCCCCCGAATTCTGGCGCAACCTGCGCTCGTTCGTCGCCGACCCGGCTTCGCTGGCAGCGCTGCTGATCCTGGCCGCGCTGGCCGTGAGCGTCGCTTATACGGTCGCGCCGCATAACAAGGCGTGGAACTGGGTCGCGAAGTACGACAAGCTGCTGCTGCTGCCGTTCGCCGTGCTCGCGTTCCGTCATTCGAACTGGGCGCCGATCGTGCGGCGCTGCTGGTTCGCCACGCTGTGCGTGATCCTGCTGCTGTCGACGACCAACTACCTCGGGCTGACCGCGATCGGGCCGGCGCATGCGACCCAGTTGCCGCTGTCGCGCGCGTGGGTGTTCAAGAACCATATCGCCGCCGGCATGTTCGGAGCGTTGCTCTTCTACCAGGCAGCCGATCTCGCGCTGGCAGCCCGCACGATGCTGTCCCGCGCCGCGTATGCGGGCATCGCTGCGTGGTCGCTCGTCAACGTATTCGTGATGCTGCAAGGACGCACGGGGCAGGTTATCGCGCTGTTGCTGATCCTCGTCGTCGCCGTGCGTTTCGTGCTGTTGCTGCGCCGGCAGTCTGCGTTGCGCGCAGGGCTCGCCGCCGGCATGCTCGTCCTCGCGGGCGCCGCGCTCGTGGTCGCCGCCTGCACGGTTCACAACGGCCGGCTGACGAAGGTCGTGACGGAAGTGCAGCAATACCGACAGAGCGACGCGGCCACGTCGACCGGGCTGCGCCTCGAGTGGTACAAGAAGGGATTCGAGCTGTATCGCCAGCGCCCGGTGCTCGGCTACGGCGCAGGCGGCCTCGAATCCGAATTCGAGAAGCTCACGGCCGGCAAGACGGCGGCCGAAGGTCAGCTCACGTCGAACCCGCACAACGAATACCTGCTGATGGCCGTGCAGCTCGGCTCGCTCGGCGTGCTGCTGTTCATCAACCTGATCGTGCAGATCGCGCGCGGCAGCCGTGCGCTCGATCCGCGCTCGCGACACCTGCTGCTCGCGTGGCTCACGATCTTCGCGATCGGCAGTCTCGCGAATTCGCTGTTGCTGGATTTCGCCGAAGGGCACCTGATCGTGCTGCTGGCCGGCATCCTGCTCGGTTGCGGCGAGCGTAGCGAAGCGCTGCCGCGCGAAACGTCGGCGATCCGCCGCAGCGTGTAACGCACGCCTGCATACGTTCCGCTGCCCACGCCGACCGGTTCGGCGGCAGCGGACATCCCCGGTCGATGCGGGCGAGCCGCGTGGTTCTCCGCGAAACGAAGCCCCCTGCCAACGAAGAAAAACGCGCGTTTGCCGTGCGTCAGTCGGATCCGGCGCGGCGCAGTCGCGACGTGTCGACGACGACGTCGGCCGGGCCCGGCGGATTCAGCCCGAGCATCTCGGCAGCCGCGGCCTTCACGCGCTGCGCCCCAAGATGGACGAGGCAGTCGCTGCGGCTGTCGACATGACGCTCGCAGCCTTCGTGCCGGCACGGCACGCAATCGCCGTCCCCTTGCAGCAGCCACACGTTCCCGTGCCGACCCGAGCCGCGCAGCGACCACGGATTCTCGGTCGCGGGCCAGTGCTGCGGCCACGGCCCCCAGCGCACGGGATCGGACGGCCCGAACAGTGCAATCGTGTCGGTGCCGGTCGCGGCCGCGACGTGCGTCGCGCCGGTGTCGGGCCCGATGAAGAGCCGTGCGCGCCGCACGAGCTCCGCGCTCTCGCCGAATGTCAGGCGCCCGACCAGGTTCAGCAGGTCGCCGCCCGCCTCGTTCGCGATCTGCTCCGCATACTCGCGCTCGCGGTCGGCCGGCCCCCCCGACAACGCGACCGCGAAGCCCTGCTCGCGCAGCCAGCCGATCATTTCGACCCAGCCGTCGAGCCGCCATTGCTTGTAACGGAACATCGGATACGGATGCAGCACGACCAGCGGCTTGCCGACGCGGATCGCGGGCGACTCGGCGAGCCACGCGTCGAACCGCGCGCGCCGCGCGGGATCGTCGCCGATGCCGGGTGCGACGACCTCGGACACCGGCTCGATGCCGATCACCGGCGCGAGTGCGAGCGTACTGACGACCGTATGCGCGGATTCGTGGTGATTGATCGCGATCCCGTTCAGCATCATCCGCGTGAGCCACGTGACGCGGTTCGGGTCGACGAGACCGACCCGCTTGCGGCCGGCGAACCAGCTATAGAAACGCGGCCGGTCGGAACTCAACGCCGCGCACGCGAGATCGTAGCGGCGCCACATCGACAGCGCGTCGCGCAGCCGCTCGCCAAACCCCGCGCGCTGCGCGACCACGATCACGCGCCGCACGTCCGGATTGTGCTCGAGCACGCCCTCGGTGCCGCGAAACACCAGCATGTCGATCTGCGCGTCCGGCCAGCGAGCCTTCAGCGATCGGACGAGCGGCGTCGTCAGCAGCACGTCGCCGATACGGCGCGGCGCGGCAACGAGGATGGTTCTGGGCGGACGGGCGGAAGAAAACAGGGCCACGGCGATCGTCTGGCTGGCTGAACAAGGCTGGCAATGTACAGGATTTTGCAGCAGCCGGCGCGGCATCGCGCACCGGCCGCGCCGGCAGCCGCGATGCGGCCCCGCCAGCGGGGGCGTCGTGCGGTACGCGGCCGCGATGCGCCCCCGGCGCTACGAAGCGGTCGTGACGATCGCGGCCGCCGTGGCGGCGGCCGGCTGCTCAAGCGCCGCGTCGGCCGCAGCGTCGTCGCGATGGCCGGCCTGCGGCAGCAGGTGGTGCACCGCGCGCTCGACCGCATCGACGCCGATCGCATCGACGGTCGGGCCCGCGCGCAGAATCACGTGCGGCACGCCCAGCGGATGCCAGCGCAGGTATTTCTCGGGACGGTCCTCGAACAGTGCGGCCACCGGTACGCCGAGCGCCGACGCAAGGTGGACAGGTGCGCTGTCGGCCGAGACGATCATATCGAGCAGGCTCGCGGCCGCCACCAGTTCGGCGATCGACGCAGGCGCGACATGCCGTGCATTCACGTCGCGCCATACCTCGTCTTCGACAGCCGGGCCGATGGCCGGATCGCGAAACACGATCACGTCGGCGACCGGTGCGAGCCGCTCGCCGAGGTCGCGCCAGCGGTCGGCGGGCCAGCGGCGCTCGACCGCCTTGTTCGACACGAACAGCCCGACGCGCGGCTTCGTCCGCGCGCCGAGCAGGCGATGCCACGCCTCCTGCAGCGTGCGATCGGGATGCACCGACAGCTCGAGACGGTCGAGATCGGCGCAGCCGAGTTCGGGCACGAGCCGGAAGCCCGACAACGCTTCATGGCACATCGGCCGCTTCGCGACATGCTCGGGCTTGCGATCGTCGAATTCGGTCCTGGCATCGTGCCAGCGGCAATCCTTCGCGCGAAGCTGGCGCGCGAACTGCATGCTGCTGCGATGCATGCCACCGTTCGGCACGATCACGAGGTCGAACCGCAAACGGCGCAAACGGCGTACGAGTCGCAACCGATCGAAGAAGGCGCGCATCCGCCCGGGACGGTCGTTGCGCTCGCACTGACGGCTGTACACGTAGGTATGGACCGTGTGCACGTTCGGGTTTCCGGCCAGCGCGGCCGCGTTGTAGCGGTTCGCGACCACATGCAGCTCCGCGCTCGGCCAACGCGCCTTCAGCGCGCGGAGAAACGCCGTCGTGCACAGCATGTCGCCCAGAAAATCAATCCGGATCACGAGGATCCGCTGCGTCGGGTTCCCATCGGCCATAGTCATGTGGTGACAATCCGTTTTTTATCGTCGCGACGGGCCGTTCCACGGCATCCCGTTCGGAGGCTACACTGCCGCGCGTTGCCGCACCCCGTATGGACCCGCCCCTGTTTATTCGCGCGCCACCGGCGCGGCGCCACTCGCCGTGCGAACCCGCGGCAGGCGCGGCGTTCGGACGGTCAGCGCGGGATTGTATAGCGTCCGGATGGCCAGCCCAAGACTCCGATTACCTCGCACGTAAAAACGGCCCGCCGCACCGCACGATGGCGATGCGACGGGCCGCCTATACGCGAGCCGAAGCGGGCGCGGTCAGTACGTGATTTCGACGACGCTGCCGTCGAACGCCGCACGCAGCTCCGCCAGCAGCACGTCGCTCGGCTTCACGCGCCACGCGTCGCCCAGGCGCATCTCGCCTTGCGCGCGCGCGTTGCTGTAGTGGATCTGGACTGCGAGCCCGTTCGGCAGCGGCGGCTGCGGACGCCGACCGCCATCGCGGCCGCCGCCGCGCGGCGCGGGCGCTTCGAGCCCGTTCGCCGCGGCCGGATCGTCCTTCGACACGTGCGGCTCGAGCACGCGGCGCAGCGCGAGCGCGTCGGCGTTGCCGTTCATCGTCAGCCGCACGGCCTGCGCATAGCGGCTGCGCGCGCGTTCGAGATCCATCACGGTATCGGCCGTGAAGCGAATGCCGCCGGTGAACGCGTCGTTGCGCGCCTGCCCCTGCACGATCAGCAGCTCGTCCTCCTTGAACAGCGCCTTGTTCGCCTCGAACTGTTCGTTGAAGATCGTGATCTCGCACTGGCCCGTGCCGTCGTCGAGCAACGCGATCAGCATCTTGCCGCGCTGGGTCATCTGCGTGCGAAGCGACGCGATGATGCCGGCGACGAGCTTGTCGCGCCCTTCCTTCAGGTCGCCGACCTTCTGCCGCACGAAGCGGCGCACTTCGTCGCGATACGCGTCGAACAGGTGGCCGGACAGGTAGAAACCGAGCGCGGCCTTTTCTTCCTGCAGGCGACGCTTGTCGTCCCACGCGGGTTCGTCGACGAGCGCATGCGCATGCGGCGACTCGGCGCCCATGTCGAACAGGCCGGCCTGCATCGCATTCGCTTCGGCCTGCTCGGCCGCTTCCATCGCGAGCGGCACCGACGCGATCAACTGCGCACGGTTCGGGTTCAGCGAATCGAACGCGCCGGCGCGAATCAGCGCCTCGACCGTGCGGCGGTTGACGACGCGCCGGTCGATCCGCTCGCAGAAGTCGAACAGGTCGGTGAACGCCTTTTCCTCGCGCGCACGTAGGATTTCCTCGATCGCGTTCTGGCCGCTGCCCTTTACCGCGCCGAGACCGTAGCGGATCGTGCGCGAGCGCTTGCCGTCGGCTTCCGCGACCGGCTCGAACCGGTAATGCGACTGGTTGATGTCCGGCGGCAGCACGGTAAGGTTGTTCAGGACGCAGTCGTCGAACAGGATCTTCACCTTGTCGGTGTCGTCCATCGCGAGCGTCATGTTGGCCGCCATGAATTCGGCCGGATGGTGCGCCTTCAGCCACGCGGTGTAATACGCGAGCAGCGCATACGCGGCCGCGTGCGACTTGTTGAAGCCGTAGCCCGCGAACTTCTCCATCAAGTCGAAGATCTCGTCGGACTTCTCGCGCGTGAGGCCGTTCTTCGCCGCACCCTCGGCGAAGATCTCGCGGTGCTTGGCCATCTCCTCGGGCTTCTTCTTGCCCATCGCGCGACGCAGCAAGTCCGCACCGCCGAGCGAGTAGCCGCCGATGATCTGCGCCATCTGCATCACCTGCTCCTGATAGACCATGATGCCGTAGGTCTCTTTCAGGACGGGTTCGACGCGCGGATCCGGATAGTCGACCTTCTCGCGCCCGTGCTTGCGTGCGCAGAAGCTCGGGATCAGGTCCATCGGGCCCGGACGGTACAGCGACACGAGCGCGATGATGTCCTCGAAGCGGTCGGGCTGCGCATCCTTCAGCATGCCCTGCATCCCGCGGCTTTCCAGCTGGAACACCGCGACCGTGTTGGCCTTCTTCAGGATCTGGAACGAGGCCGGATCGTCGAGCGGCACCTGCGCGAGTGACCAGTCGGCCTTCGACGGATCGAGGCGGCGGATGTAGCGCTCGGCCCAGTCGAGGATCGTCAACGTCGTGAGACCCAGAAAGTCGAACTTCACGAGGCCGACGGCTTCGACGTCGTCCTTGTCGTACTGGCTGACCACGCCGCCGTCGTCGCCCTGCGTGTACAGCGGGCAGAAATCGGTCAGCTTGCCGGGCGCGATCAGCACGCCGCCCGCGTGCATCCCGACGTTGCGCGTGAGGCCCTCGACGCGCTGTGCGAGGTCGAGCAGCTGATGGACTTCGTCCTCGTTGTCGTAGCGCTCCTGCAGTTGCGGCTCTTCCTTCATCGCGTCGGCAATCGTCACGTGCTTGCCGGGCTTGAACGGGATCAGCTTCGCGACGCCGTCGGTGAACATGTAGCCGAGGTCGAGCACGCGGCCGATGTCGCGCACGGCCGCCTTCGCGGCCATCGTGCCGAAGGTGGCGATCTGCGACACGGCGTCCGCGCCGTATTTCTCCTTCACGTACTGGATCACGCGATCGCGGCCGTGCTGGCAGAAGTCGATGTCGAAGTCGGGCATCGACACGCGTTCCGGGTTCAGGAAGCGCTCGAACAGCAGGTTGTAGCGCAGCGGATCGAGGTCGGTAATGCCGAGCGCGTACGCGACCAGCGAGCCGGCGCCCGAGCCACGGCCCGGGCCGACCGGCACGCCGTTGTTCTTCGCCCAGTTGATGAAGTCCGCGACGATCAGGAAGTAGCCGGGGAAGCCCATCTTCGTGATGGTCCCGCACTCGAATTCGAGGCGCTTGTAGTACGTGTCGCGCTGCGCGTCGCGCTCGGCTTCGACCGGATACAACTGCGCGAGACGGGTCTCGAGCCCTTCCTTCGACAACTGGACCAGGTAGTCGTCGAGCGACATGCCGTCCGGCGTCGGAAACAGCGGCAGTTTCGGCTTGCCGAGTTCAAGCTTCAGGTTGCAGCGCTTCGCGATCTCGACCGTGTTCGCGATCGCCGACGGCAGGTCGGCGAACAGCGCGACCATGTCGTCCTGCGTGCGGAAATACTGGTCGGTCGTGAAACGCTTCTGGCGCCGCGGGTTCGCGAGGATGTCGCCTTCCGAGATGCACACGCGCGCCTCGTGCGCGGTGAAATCGTCGTCGGTCATGAACTGCGTCGGGTGCGTCGCGACGACCGGCAGCTTCAGCGACGCGGCGAGCGTCGCGGCCTGCTGGATGTACGCCTCGGCGCCCGGCTGGCCGTAACGCTGCAGTTCGATGTAGAAGCCGCCCGGGAACACCCGCGCCCAGCGCTCGGCGTGGCGGCGCGCGGCGTCTTCGTTGCCCGCGGCCAGCGCGAGCCCGATATCGCCCTGTTGCGCGCCCGACAGCGCGAGCAGCCCCTGCGCGCGCTCGCCGTCGAGCCAGCTCGCGTCGAGCTCCGCTCGGCCGCGGTACTGGTTCGTGAGCCACGCCTTCGACAGCAGCTCGCAGAGATTCAGGTAACCGACCTTGTCCTTGACCAGCAGCAGCAACCGCGACGGCTTGTCGCGGTCGTCGGGATTGGCAATCCAGACGTCGCAGCCGGCGATCGGCTTGATGCCCTTGCCGCGGGCTTCCTGGTAGAAACGGACGAGACCGAATGCGTTGCCGAGATCGGTGAGCGCGAGCGCACCCTGACCGTCCGCGGCGGCTGCCTTGACGATGTCGTCAATGCGCACGATGCCGTCGGCGATCGAGAACTCGGAGTGAACGCGAAGATGGACGAAGCGAGGATCTGACATGGGCGCTATTGTAGCCGCCTCGCCGCGCAGGCTGCCCAAAAAATGCCCGCTTTGGCCGTTCGGCCGATGCACGCGGCGACGCGTCGCGCGGTTGGCCGGTCGGCCGGGTACCGATGCCCGCGCCGTTTGCGGGATAATACGGTTTTTCGAATCAACGCCCCGGCTTCGCACCCTTTTTTGCGGGCCGCCGTGCGGCCGTTTTCCCGTCGGACCATCATGACCATCGTCAACCTCGCCGCCTACCACTTCGTCTCGCTCGACGCGAACGAGCAATGGCGCCCGCTCGTCACCGCCCGCTGCAACGAACTCGGCCTGCGCGGCACGATCCTGCTTGCGCCGGAAGGCATCAACCTGTTCATCGCCGGCACGCGCGAAGCCACCGACGCGTTCATCGCATACATCCGCCACGATCCGCTGTTCGAAGGCAAGTTCGCGACGCTGCAGTTCAAGGAAAGCCTGTCCGACTCGCAGCCGTTCCGCCGCATGCTCGTGCGCCTGAAGCGCGAGATCATCACGATGAAGAAGCCGGCGATCAAGCCGGAACTCGGCCGTGCGCCGTTCGTCGACGCCCGCACGCTGAAGACGTGGCTCGACCGCGGTCACGACGATACGGGCCGCCCGGTCGTGATGCTCGACACGCGCAACGCGTTCGAAGTCGACGTCGGCACGTTCGACAACGCGCTCGACTACCGGATCGACAAGTTCAGCGAATTCCCGGAAGTGATCGACGCGCATCGCGCCGACCTCGAGGGCAAGACGGTCGTGTCGTTCTGCACCGGCGGCATCCGCTGCGAGAAGGCCGCGATCCACATGAAGGAAATCGGCATCGAGAACGTGTACCAGCTCGAAGGCGGGATCCTGAAGTACTTCGAGGAAGTCGGCGGCGCGCACTATCACGGCGACTGCTTCGTGTTCGACTACCGCACCGCGCTGAACCCGCAGCTCCAGCCCACCGAGAATGTCACGTGCTTCGCGTGCCGCGCGGTCGTCACACCGCAAGCGCAACAATCGCCGAGCTACGTGCCCGGCAAGTCGTGCCCGGCCTGCGCGCAGGCCGCCAGCGCCGCCGCGTAACCGCGCGTCGCACCGCGCCCCGCCGATGAACCACGGCTATCGCGGCCGCTTCGCGCCGTCGCCCACCGGCCCGCTGCACTTCGGCTCGCTGGTCGGCGCGCTCGCGAGCTGGCTCGACGCACGCGCGCACGGCGGCACCTGGCTCGTGCGCATCGAGGATCTCGACGGCCCGCGCACGGTGCCCGGCGCGGCCGACGACATCCTCGCGACGCTCGCACATTTCGGCATGACGCCCGACGAGCGGCCCGTCTGGCAGAGTACGCGCGACGCGGCCTACGCGGCCGCGCTCGAGCGGCTCGTCGCGGCCGGGCTCGTGTATCCATGCGGCTGCACGCGCAAGGAAATCGCCGATTCGCTGCGCGCCACCCACGAACGCCACACGACGCTTGCGTATCCGGGCACCTGCCGCACCGGCCTGCACGGCAAACCCGCTCGCGCATGGCGGCTGCGCGTGCCGGACGGCGACGACGCGCTCATCGCGTTCGACGATCGCTGGCAGCGCACGCAATCGCAGAACCTCGCGACCGAAGTCGGCGATTTCGTGCTCAAACGCGCGGACGGCCAATGGGCGTATCAGCTCGCGGTCGTCATCGACGATGCCGACGCCGGCATCACGCACGTCGTGCGCGGCGCCGACCTGCTCGATTCGACCGCGCGCCAGATCCATCTGCAGCGCTGCGTCGGCGTGCCGACTCCCGCGTACCTGCACGTGCCGGTCGTCGTCGACGCCAACGGCGAAAAGCTCAGCAAGCAGACCGGCGCGACGGCGCTCCAACGCAACGATCCGCTGCCGGCGCTGCGGGCCGCGGCCGCGCATCTCGGACTGTCGAACGATGGCGAGCTGCCGGGCAATACGATCGACGCGTTCTACGCGGCCGCCACCGATGCGTGGGCGCGTCGCTTCGGGCCGCGCGCCGGTTGAAGCGCCGGCAGGACATCGGCCCATCCGACGAGTTCCGGCATCCGTCGGCGGCGAATCGGATCGCATGAAAGCGTGACGGAAGCTTGAGCGCCACGTCCGCTACGGCACCGCATCGAAATATCCGCCCCCGCGCGGCACGCAATCGCCCGCGTACGCACGCCCCGTCCCGATCGCCTCGCCCAATGAAAAACGGGCACATGCCCGTCGCATGTGCCCGCCTGTCCGGCAGCGCTCACGCGCCGCCCTGCCGCTTCGCCCCGCTTACGCCGACGGCTTGCGCGGCATTCCGAACCCGCCGAGCAGCGCGGCGACCTGACGCTTCGGCCCTTTCTTCTCGGGCTGCTGCGCGGCCTGCGTGTCGTCCGGCTGCTTCGCCGACGCCGACGGCTCGTACGGTTTCAGGAAGAAATCGTCGACCGGCGCTTCGTGCCGGCGATGATGGCCACCACGCTCGGAACTGCCCGGCCGGCGACCTGCTGCACCGCGATGCTCGTCGCGCTCGCGCCGGCCGCCCCGTTCGCCACCGCGCTCGCTGCTGCGCTCGCCGCCGCGCTCGTCGTGACGCTGGCGCGCGGGCTTGTCGAGCTTGAGCGTCTGCACTTCGAGCGGACGCTTGATCAGCTTCTCGATATCGGCGAGTTGCTTGCGCTCGTTCGGGCTGCACAGCGACAGCGCGTCGCCCGTCGCCCCCGCACGACCGGTACGGCCGATCCGGTGCACGTAGTCTTCGGCGCTGAACGGCAGGTCGAAATTGATCACGGCCGGCAGCTCGGCAATGTCGAGACCGCGCGCGGCCACGTCGGTCGCGACCAGCGCCTCGATTTCGCCGCGCTTGAACGCGTCGAGCGCCTGCATCCGCTCGATCTGCGTCTTGTCGCCGTGAATCGCCGACGCGACCACGCCGTCGCGCTCGAGGTTGCGCGCGAGGCGGCTCGCGCCGATCTTGCTGTTGCAGAACACGATCACCTGCTTGAGGCCGCGATCGCGCAGCAATTGCACGACGGCCGCCTGCTTGTCGCCTTCGGCGACGTCGTAGACGATCTGCGTGACGTTCGCGTTCGTCGAATTGCTGCGCGCGACTTCGATCGTCTGCGGGTTGCGCAGGTAGGTCGATGCGAGCTTCTTGATTTCGCCCGAGAACGTGGCCGAGAACAGCAGCGTCTGACGCTCCTTCGGCAGCAGGTTCAGGATGCGCTGCAGATCGGGCAGGAAGCCCATGTCGAGCATCCGGTCGGCTTCGTCGAGCACGAGGATTTGCACCTGGCCGAGGTTCGCCGTCTTTTGCTGCACGTGGTCGAGCAGGCGGCCCGGCGTCGCGATCAGGATCTCGACGCCGCGGCGCAGTTCGGCCGATTGCGGGTTCATGTCGACGCCGCCGAACACCACCGCGCTGCGCAGCGGCGTGTGCTTCGCATACGCGTGCACGTTCGCGGCAACCTGGTCGGCGAGTTCACGCGTCGGCGTGAGGATCAGCGCCCGCACGGGGTGGCGCGCCGGGGACGCACTCGTATTGGCTTGCGGCAGCAGACGCTGGATGATCGGCAGCGAGAAGCTCGCGGTCTTGCCGGTGCCCGTTTGCGCGGCGCCCATGACGTCGCGGCCGGCGAGCACGACCGGAATGGCCTGAGCCTGAATCGGCGTCGGCGTCGTATAGCCCTGCTCCGCAATGGCTTTCAGGATATCGGCGGCAAGGCCGAATTGGTCGAAGGTTGCGTCGACGGGCTTGGCGACAGAATCGGACATGGTGGCGTTTCGCTCAAAAGGCGCGGCGGGGACATCGTGCGTCAGGCCGGCCGGGCCTGCGCTCATCACAATTCGGAAATAGACGGAGCCGCGGCGCGCCGCGCGGCGCCGCTCTGGTGCTTGGGACCGGTTCGATGCGAACGCCGGACGCCAGGCCGTGCGGACTCCGTTCGGCGCGAATGCCGGCGGAAAGGGCCGTATTGTAGCACCGTGCGGGCGTCTGTCCGTGACAACGCCGCGAACGGCCGCGACCGCGGTTCGCGCGGCGTGCCTGTCCGCCCCGCGCGACCGGGCGATTGGCCGATCGGGCTATCCGTATCGGCCAGTGAACCATATTAGGGGCTCGATCCTGAAATCCCACACGGGCATGCCCGCCCGTGCGCCCTGCCGTCAATCCGACGGCAGGTCACGCAGGCGAATATGCGCTGCGCGCGCGTCCACCGCTCAGCCCTTCTTCTTTTTCTTCTCGACCTGCACGCAGTCGCCCAGCAGCGGCGGCGACTGCGGGTCGGCGATCTCGTCGCGCAGCGTCGCTTCCTTGCCCTTCGTCCACCAGGTATAGCGGCCGGCCTGGTAGCGTGCGCCCGACGCCGACACCGTATCGACGAACAGCATCTGCTTGCCGTCCACCGGCACGAGCGCGAAGCTCTGGCCATTGCCCGCGAGCCAATACGACACGCGCACCGGCTGCTTGTGGTTCGCGCACTGATAGATGGTTTGCTGGCGCGCGTCGGCGTCGATCTCCTCGACGGTCAGTTGCGCGGCATGCGCGACCGAAACGGCGGTGCCGGCGAGCGCAAGCGCGGCGAGGGTTGGGCGAATCATGCAGGTCCTCTCACGAGACGATGGAAACGCGCCCGTGCGGGACGCGCGGTTATTGTTTGCAGGATCGGCGGGAAATTGCGCCGATCGCCAGAATCAGGGATCGATCACGTCCGCGCACGCATCGGTCGGCGCCGCGGCGAGATGGCCGACGAGCGGCACGATCTTGAGTCCTGCCGACGCCACCCGGCACGGCGCGGCCGCGACGCCGCAGCCGGCGAGACTCGCGACGAGCGCCAGCGCGGCGCCCAGCTTTCCGATACGCAACCATCGCGACGCCATCGTCCTCTCCTCGTTCCGTCAGCGCGCCGACACGGGCCGGACGGCCGCGGCAGCGCGCTTCGCGCGTTCGCGGGCTTCGTCGACGGTCGCGCCGGTCGCCAGCGCGACGCCCATGCGCCGCTTCGCGAAACTTTCCGGCTTGCCGAACAGGCGCAGGTCCGCGCCCGGCACTGCGAGCGCGTCGCGCACGCCTTCGAACGCGATCCCGCGCTCGTCGAGCCCGCCGTAGATCACCGCCGACGCGGCCGGCGTGCCGAGCGCCGGATCGACCGGCAGGCCGAGAATCGCCCGCGCGTGCAGCTCGAATTCCGACTGGCGCTGCGAGGCGAGCGTGACGAGGCCCGTATCGTGCGGCCGCGGGCTCACCTCGGAGAACCATACGTCGTCGCCGCGCACGAACAGCTCGACGCCGAACAGCCCGCGCCCGCCGAGCGCCTCGGTCACCTTGTGCGCGATCTCGCGCGACTTCTCGAGCGCCGCCGCGCTCATCGGCTGCGGCTGCCACGATTCGACATAGTCGCCCGCAACCTGCACATGGCCGACCGGTTCGCAGAAATAGGTGCGCGTGTCGAGCGTCGCCGGGTCGATCGCGCGCACGGTCAGCTGCGTGATCTCGTAGTCGAAATCGACGAAGCCCTCGACGATCACGCGGCCGTGGTTCACGCGCCCGCCCGCCATCGCGTAGTCCCACGCGGGCTTCACGTCGGCATCGGTCTTCACGACCGACTGCCCCTTGCCCGACGACGACATCACGGGCTTCACGACGCACGGCATGCCGATCTTCGCGACGGCCGCGCTGAAGGCCTCGAACGAATCCGCGAACGCGTACGGGGAAGTCGGCAGGCCGAGCGCCTCGGCCGCGAGCCGGCGGATCCCTTCGCGATTCATCGTGAGCTGCGTCGCGCGCGCGGTCGGGATCACCTCGGCGAGGCCGGCCGCCTCGATCGCCGCGAGCGCGTCGGTGGCGATCGCCTCGATCTCGGGGACGATCAGGTGCGGCCGTTCGGCTTCGACGATGGCCCGCAGCGCGGCCGGGTCCGTCATGTCGATCACGTGCGCGCGATGCGCGACCTGGTGGCCCGGCGCGTCCCGATAGCGGTCGACCGCGACGACTTCGACGCCGAGACGCTGCAACGCGATGATGACTTCCTTGCCGAGTTCGCCGGCGCCGAGCAGCATGACGCGCGTGGCCGAGGGTGAAAGCGGCGTACCGAGCCGCTGACCGATCTGCATGTGATTTCCCGCTGGTTCTGTTGGAGGACGAAAACGGCTTCGATGTTAACACGGGCATCCGGGCCGGTTCGGGCGGGTTGGCCGCGCCGGCGCCCGGTCGCGCGAGGCCCGCGGGCGGGCCGCGAACGTTTTCGCGCGCGAAGTGTCGGCTCGCCTGCCGCGGGGCGGGTGCGTTACTCTTACGCCTTGATCAGAATCCGAAGAGGAACGAGGCTCATGTCCCACCTGTCCGCGGCCGCACGCGCACGCACCGGCCTGCTTCGCCCGTTGCGCGCGCCGCTCTGCGCGCTGACGCTTGCCACGCTTCTCGCCGCCTGTGCGATGCCGACCCATCCCGATTCCGCCGCCCCCGCGCCCGATCCGTACAATCCGGCCGCCGTCCAGCTGCTCGACGACACGAGCTGGGAGCTCACCAGTTGGGTGAACGCCGACGGCACGCCACGCGCGATCCCGCACGGCGACAACGGCGAGCCGATCAAGCTCGCGCTGTCGACCGACTCGGGCATCCGCCGCGCGAGCGGGTTCTCG
Source organism: Burkholderia sp. MSMB1078WGS (assembly GCF_001528895.1). Classification (NCBI taxonomy): domain Bacteria; kingdom Pseudomonadati; phylum Pseudomonadota; class Betaproteobacteria; order Burkholderiales; family Burkholderiaceae; genus Burkholderia; species Burkholderia sp. MSMB1078WGS. The sequence goes on from NZ_LPDI01000110.1 coordinate 106,201, forward strand.
GGCTGCAACCGCTACATGGGCACCTACGCGATCAAGAACGGCCTGCTGAGCTTCGGCCCGCTCGCCGGCACGCGAATGGCCTGCCCGAACACGCTCGGCGGCCAGCTCGAATCCGCGTACCTCGACGCGCTCGCCCACATCGAGAAAACCGGCGTGCAGATGCGCGCGCCACAGCAATTGCAGATCGTGACCCAAGCCGGCGCAACGCTGACGTTCACGCAGCGGAGCCCCTGATGTCCGGCGCGCGCGAAGGCCGACCGACCGCCTTCGTGTGGCGCGCCACGCGCACGTGCCATCCACGTGCGTCGCGCGGCGTGAACCGGAATCACGCCGCGTTAGAGTCTTGTTCGCCGGCCGGTTAAACTCGGCGGGTCGCGCCCCGCGCGCCCCTCCCCACTCCTGTTTCAAAGCATGCACACGGTTGTCTTCGGCTGGTTCGGCATCTCCGCCGTCTGGTTTCTCCTTCTCTTCTGGCGTCTCGTGCAGGCGATGCTGCCCGGCGGCGGCGGGCTCGCCGGCCGCGGCTCGATCCGCCTGTGGCTCGGCTTCGCGGCGGTGTTCGTCGCAAGCTGCACGTTGACGAGCCCGCTATCGGGCCCCGACACGAACGCGCTCGGCCATGCGTGCTCGGCAGGCTTCGCCCACGTGCTCGGCCCGATCGGCACGCCGATCGCGATGGTCGTGCTGTTCTTCGCCGGCTTGCCGTGGCTGACCGGCATCGGCTGGCGGCAGTTCGCCGCGTGGGTCGACACGTCGTTCGGCGTCAAGCTGTCGCGCGACGGCGGCGACGACGACGCGCGCGGGATCGCCGACCTGCCGCGCAGCGCGCTGCATCGCGACGACGACGTCGTGCAGCCGACCACCGCGCACACCGTCAACTCGATGGCGCCGCGCCAGAACGGCCGGTATTCGCGCCCGACGGTGTGGAAACCCGATCCGCAGGCGCGCCCGAAGCCGCGCAGCAAGACGCCGCCCCTCCCGCTCGCGGAGCCCGTCGCGCCGTCGGGCTGGCTGAAGCCGACCGCCCCGCCGCGCACGCCGGTGCCGCCCGCGCCGATCCCGGCCAGTGCGATGCCGCCGCCGACTACCGGCAGCACCGCCAGCCTCGCGCGCGCCGCGGCGAACGCGCAAGTGCCGCGCCCCGCGCCCGCCCCGCTTCCGGTCGGATTCGAACCCGTCCGGCCGCGTCCGACCGCCGCGCGACCGGCCACAGCCGCGCTGACGCAGACGGCGCCGCGCGCGACGGTCACGCCGCGCCCGGCCGGTACGCCGCCGCAGCGTCCGCCGGTGCGGCCGGGCGCGGGCACGGCGGCAGCCGGCCCGTCGGACGCGGCACGACGCCGCCCAGCACCGCCCGCGCCGGCGCGCGCACCGCTCTATGCATGGAACGAGAAGCCGGCCGCGCCGATCACGCCGGCGCCGAGCGTTCACGACACGCTGCGCTCGATCGAGGCCAGCACCGCGCAATGGGCATCGCTGGGCGGCGCGCAATCGGCCGATGCAACGCGCGCGGCGACCGCTGCCGCCGCCGTAGCCGGCGTCGCCGCGACGGCAGGCAGCGTGGCCGCGCCGGCATCCGCGGCCGCGTCGAACGCGTTCGTCCCCGCGGCGCAGGACATCGCAGCCCAGGACGCCGATGTCCCGGCCGCACGCGATGCCGCGCCTGCTCGCGACGACGGCGCGCCGATCGTGCTCGACGCCTTCATGCCTGCGCAATCCGGTATCGCGCAGGCCCCGCGTGTCGATTCGCCCACCCGGGCGCTCGACGACGCCGCACCGTCCACGCGGCCGGATACCGGCATCGACGATCGCGCGTTCGCGCATCGCGCCGACGACGAAATCCGTCGCGTGGACGATGCGGCCGCTGCGCCGTCGTCCGACGTCGCACCTTGGGACGACGTCGTCAGCCCGCCGATTTCCGCGCTCGACGTGTCGGCCGAAAACCCGATGGCCGATGCGCCCGTGCACGCCACGGGATCGGAGTCCGCTCATTCGGCGTTCGCGCAAGCAGGCAATGCAGCGGTTCGCGACCTCGGTGCCGGCAAGCCGACCGCGTCCGTCGATGTCGACGACGAGGACGACGCACGACCGGCGCCTGCAATCGATCGCGCGGCACCGGTCCACTTGCATCGAGGGGCTACCGATGCGCACGCCGACGTGAAGCCGCCGGCCGACAGCATCGTTTCGTTCGCTGCCCTGCCCGCTTCGTCGATTGCGGCAACGTCCGCACCGGCCGTATCGCATCCCGCACCGGACGCTGCCAAGCCGGTCGAGGCGGAACCTGCCGCGTCGTTGCCGGCTGTCGCTCCACGCGCGACGCCCGCCGCCACGTATTGGACACCTTCGACGGTGCAGCCCGCCGCGGCCCCGTCGACCGTCTCCGCCCAATTGCCGAAATCACCGGCGGCTCAGCCGTTCGCCGCGACATCGACGGCTTCGACCGCCGCTGCGTCGCCGCTGACCGGCACGGCTGACGGTTTGACTGCACACGCGTCCGCACTCGCCTCCACGTCGAGCATCGCGCCCGTCGACGCCGCAGTTTCGTCGGTCGGCGTAACCGGTACGGCGTCCGCGTCGCCGTCGCAATCGGCCGCGTCGGCACCACCCGCTACTTCCGCCGCGTCGGCGTCGCCGGCCGGTGTGACGGACCTGCCCTACGGTTCGCTTTCCCGCGCTTCGACGCCCGCATCGACCGATGCGCCCGCCGTGACGCCATCGGCGACCGGCGCATCGGGTTCGCCGTTCGGTTCGACTGCGCAGGCGCCAACAACGCCGGCGCCCGTCACCGCGACACCCGCGACTTTCGCGTCCGCGCCCGTCGCCGCACCGTCTTCCGCGCCGGCATCGACGCTTCCGGTCGACACGGCAACCCCGTCGACCGGTACCACGACTTTCGCGACATCGGGCTCATCGAGCGCAGTCGCTCCGCAGCCGGCAAGCGGCCTGCCCGCGTCGCCCACCGCGTCCGCACCGGCGTCGCCGTCCTTCAGCACGATCGCGTCGACGACCACGGCCGCCGCCACGCCGATCCACTCGATCGCGGGCTCGCCTGCCGCGGCCGCCGGATCGCCGACGTCGATAGGTGCGACCGCTGCGACGCAGGCTCCGTCGATCGCGTTCGTCCCCGCCGCAGTCGCAGCCCAGACGTTGACGACACAGCCCGGCCCGGCCGCGTCGTCGGCGAGCTGGTCGATGTCGCATGACGCGGGCGCAACGCCGAGCGCGACACCGCAAGCGGCGCCCCTCCCCGCTGCGAACCTCTCGCCCACGCCGGCAGCCGCGGTTTGCGCGCCGACCTTGCCCGCTACCCCGTCGATCGGCGCACGGGCCACCGAAGCCGCCGAAGCCATCGACGCAGCCGAACCGGCCCCGGTCGCCCCCGCCCGCCCGCCGCACCCGAACGCGTTCGAATTCCACGCACCCGCGTCGTTCAGCGTCGAACTGCCGACGCTCGACCTGCTCGAGCCCGCATCCGACGACGTCGAAACGATCACCGAGGAACACCTCGCGCAAACCGCGCAGGTGATCGAACAGCGGCTGCAGGAATTCAAGGTGCCGGTGACGGTGGTCGGCGCATCGGCCGGCCCCGTGATCACGCGCTTCGAGATCGAACCCGCGCTCGGCGTGCGCGGCAGCCAGATCGTCGGCCTGATGAAGGACCTGTCGCGCGGCCTCGGCCTCACGTCGATCCGCGTCGTCGAGACGATCCCCGGCAAGACCTGCATGGGCCTCGAACTGCCGAACGCGAAGCGCCAGATGATCCGACTGTCGGAGATCCTCGAATCGCGCCCGTACCAGCATTCGCCGTCGCAACTGACGATCGCGATGGGCAAGGACATCACCGGCCACCCGGTCGTCACCGATCTCGCGAAGGCCCCGCACATGCTCGTGGCGGGCACGACGGGTTCGGGCAAGTCGGTCGCGATCAACGCGATGATCCTGTCGCTGCTGTACAAGGCGACGCCGGAAGACGTGCGGCTCATCATGATCGACCCGAAGATGCTGGAGCTGTCGGTCTACGAAGGCATCCCTCACCTGCTCGCGCCGGTCGTCACCGACATGAAGCTCGCGGCGAACGCGCTCAACTGGTGCGTCGGCGAAATGGAGAAGCGTTACCGGCTGATGTCGGCCGTCGGCGTGCGCAACCTCGCGGGCTTCAACCAGAAGATCCGCGACGCGGAAGCGAAGGAAAAGAAGATCGGCAACCCGTTCTCGCTGACGCCCGACGACCCGGAGCCGCTGTCGAAGCTGCCGCTGATCGTCGTCGTGATCGACGAGCTGGCCGACCTGATGATGGTCGCCGGCAAGAAGATCGAGGAGCTGATCGCCCGCCTCGCGCAGAAGGCGCGCGCAGCCGGCATCCACCTGATCCTCGCGACCCAGCGGCCGTCGGTCGACGTGATCACCGGCCTCATCAAGGCGAACATTCCGACGCGCGTCGCGTTCCAGGTGTCGTCGAAGATCGATTCGCGCACGATCCTCGACCAGATGGGCGCGGAGTCGCTGCTCGGGATGGGCGACATGCTGTTCCTGCCGCCGGGCACCGGTTATCCGCAGCGCGTGCACGGCGCGTTCGTCGCCGACGAGGAAGTGCACCGGATCGTCGAGTATCTGAAGCAGTTCGGCGAGCCGCAATACGAGGAAGGGATTCTCGACGGCCCGGCCACCGACGGCGCGACGCAGGACCTGTTCGGCGATGCGCCGGACGCGGAAGCCGATCCGCTGTACGACGAAGCCGTCGCGTTCGTCGTGCGCACGCGGCGCGCGTCGATCTCGTCGGTGCAGCGTCAGTTGCGCATCGGCTACAACCGTGCGGCGCGCCTCGTCGAGCAGATGGAAGCGGCCGGCCTCGTGTCGGCGATGGGCATCAACGGCAGCCGCGAGGTACTCGTGCCGGCCGCGGCCGACTGACGCCGGCGGCCCGCCGGCCGCGATTCATCGAGACGGGCGCGCCGCGCAACCGGCCGTCCGCAAAAAAAGGCGCTGCATCAGCAGCGCCTTTCTCGTTTACTGCACCGGCACCAGCTTGAAATCGACCGGCTTGCCGACCGCGACCTTCTGCGGATTCGCGCCGAGCTGCCCCGTTTCGACATCGCGACTGAACACGTAGAACGTGTCGCTGTCCTGGTTGCCAACGATCAGCCACTTGCCGGTCGGATCGATCAGGAACTCGCGCGGCGTCTTGCCGAGGCTCGACTGGCGGCCGACGTACTTCAGCCGGCCGTCCGCCTTGTTCACCGCGTAGATCACGAGGTCGTTCGCGTCGCCGCGGTTGCTCACGTACAGGAAGCGCCCGTCCGGGGACAGGTGGATCGCGCCGCCGCCGACCTTGCCCTTGAAGCCCGGCGCCGTCATCGGCACCGTCTCGACCGGCGTCAGCTTGCCGTCGTGATAGCCGAACACCTCGACCGACGCGTTGAGCTCGCTCGTCACGTACGCGAACCGGCCGTCGGCGCCGAACACCATGTGACGCGGGCCCGAGCCGGCCTTCACCGGCGTGTAGCGCGTGTCGGTCGGGCTGATCAGCCCGCGGCTGCCGTCCACCGTGTAGCGGTAGCCGTAGATCTTGTCCGCGCCGAGATCCTGCACGAACAGGTAGCGGCCGTCCGGCGAAAATACCGTCGAATGCACGTGCGCGCCGTCCTGGCGGCCCTTCACGGGCCCCGTGCCTTCGTGATGGACCGTCAGCACGGCCGGGCCGACGGCGGCGTTGTCGCGGATCGGGAACACCGCGAAGCTGCCGCCCGGATCGGCCGCAACCGAGTAGTTGGCGGTGACGAGGTACTTGCCGTCCGGCGACAGCGCGAGATAGCAAGGATCGTTCCCTTCCGACGATACGCGGTCGATGAACGTGAGCGCGCCCGTCTTCGCGTCGAAGCCGAACGCGCTGATGCCGCCGCGCTGCGTCGCCGGTCCATTGTCGCCGGGCAGTTCGTTGACCGCGTATACGGTGCGACCGTCGCGGCTCGGCAACAGATACGACGGATTCTCGGTCTTCGCCGACGACACCGGCGCGACGCTGCCCGTTTTCGTATCGAAGCGGTAAACGTAGATCCCGTCGCTGCCGCCGCTCGTATAGGTGCCGACGAGCAGGTTGTAGACGCCGTCGGCCGGGGCGGACGATTGCTGCGCGAATGCGTGGGTCGCGGACAGGGAAAGCACGATCGCGAAACCTTTCATCCAGTGAGCGAACCTAAGCGGGAACCCTCGTGTCGAAGCGCGTGCGTCACGCTCGCGTAAACGGTTGGGCATTGAATCCTCCTTGCATCGAGTCGCTTCAAGTGTTGAGATAGGACGAAACGCCGGCCGTTCATGCGCTCCGCCGCCCGGCCGAGTATACGGGGCGCGGCGCCCGGGCGTGAAGTCCGGGCCGCCGGCGTCCGCATTGTGAACTCGAATACCCAAGGATCGCCTGCCCATGCCCGCCCTGATCGAAGACTACGCCCTCGTCGGCGACGGCCACACGGCCGCGCTGATCGCAAAAGACGGCTCCGTCGACTGGCTGTGCTGGCCCCGCTTCGATTCGGGCGCCTGCTTCGCGGCGCTGCTCGGCACGCCCGAGCACGGCCGCTGGCTGCTTGCTCCGGCCGCCGACGCCGCGATCACGCACACGACCCGCCGCTATCGCGGCGACACGCTGATTCTCGAAACCGATTACGAAAGCGCCGACGGCGCCGTCACCGTGATCGACTTCATGCCGCCCGGCAACGGCTGGTCCGAACTGGTGCGGATCGTCGTCGGCCGCCACGGCACGATGAAGATGCGCATGGAGCTCGTGTTGCGCTTCGACTACGGTTTCTCGATTCCGTGGGTCACGCAACTGACCCGCGAGGACGGCATGAAGGCCATCGCCGGCCCCGATACCGTCGTGCTGCGCACGCCGGTATCGCTCACCGGCAAGAACCTCCATACGCTCGCGGAATTCACGGTGAGCGCCGACGAGCGCGTGCCGTTCTCGCTCGGCTACGCGGCGTCGCACATGCGGCTGCCGCCGGCGCGCGACCCGCTGTCGATGCTCGCGCGCACCGAGAACTACTGGCTCGAATGGTCGGGCCGCTGCCAGGTGCAGGGCCGCTACGCGGCCGCCGTGCGCCGCTCGCTGATCACGCTGAAGGCGCTCGCGTACGAACCGACCGGCGGCATCGTCGCCGCGCCGACCACGTCGCTGCCCGAAAAGATCGGCGGCAACCGCAACTGGGACTACCGCTACTGCTGGCTGCGCGACGCGACGATCACGCTGCTCGCGCTGATGCGCGGCGGCTACTACGACGAGGCGCGCGCATGGCGCACGTGGCTCGGCCGCGTGATGGCCGGCTCGCCCGAGCAGATCCAGATCATGTACGGGATCGCCGGCGAGCGCCGGCTGCCGGAAATGGAGCTCGACTGGCTGCCCGGCTACCAGGATTCGAAGCCGGTGCGCGTCGGCAACGGCGCCGCGAACCAGCTCCAGCTCGACGTGTTCGGCGAGGTGATGGCCGCGCTGCACCTCGCGCGCGTGGGCGGCCTGCAGGCCGACGACACGGTCTGGTCCGTGCAGTGCGCGCTGCTCGACCACCTCGAGAAGATCTGGCAGGAGCCCGACGAAGGGATCTGGGAAACGCGCGGCGGCCGCCGCCATTTCACGTTCTCGAAGGTGATGGCGTGGGTCGCGTTCGACCGCGCGATCAAGTCGGCGGAAATGTTCCGGCTGCCCGGCTCGCTCGACCGCTGGCGCGCGCTGCGCGAGCGGATCCATGCGGACGTCTGCGCCAACGCGTGGCACGAAGGCAAGCAGGCGTTCGCGCAGAGCTACGGCAGCGACGAGCTCGACGCGAGCGTGCTGCTGCTGCCGCAGCTCGGCTTCCTGCCGCCGGAAGATCCGCGCATCGTCGGCACGGTCGACGCGATCGAGCGGGAATTGCTGCACGACGGGCTCGTGATGCGCTACCGCACGACCGAATACGACGACGGCCTGCCGCCGGGCGAAGGCACGTTTCTCGCGTGCAGCTTCTGGCTGGTCGACAGCTATGCGCTGCTCGGCCGGATCGACGACGCGCATCGGCTCTTCAGCCGCCTGCTCGCGCTGTCGAACGACCTGGGGCTGCTCGCGGAGGAGTACGACCCGGTGGCCGGGCGGCTCGTCGGCAACTTCCCGCAGGCGTTCTCGCACGTGGCGCTCGTGCATACCGCGATGAACCTGATGCACCATGAAGACGCGATGGCGCGCGCGGCCGGCCAGCCCGCGCCGGCCGTCGCGACCGGCCGCTGAGCGGCGCGGCGCGCGCCCTTGTTCATGGATCGTCAAATCGCAAAAATTTGATGAAAAAACCGGGAAATGTTGCATTGCACAACCGATCGTTGTCCGATATGATCGACGAGATTGTCCGGCTGCAATGCAACATGGCCGGCCGCTGACCCACACGGCACGCCGCGACGCCCCACGCCGCCCTTGCGCACCGTCCCCCCACGCGGGAGTAGCCTGCATGCTTTACCAACTGCACGAATTCCAGCGGGCAATGCTGAGCCCGCTCACGGCCTGGGCCCAGGCCGCCTCGAAGTCGTTCGCGAATCCGTCCAGCCCGTTCTCGCTGATCCCCGGCGCGCCGCGGATGGCGGCCGCCTATGAGTTGATGTATCGGCTCGGCAAGGATTACGAAAAGCCGGAATTCAACATCCATCAGATCGTCAAGGACGGCCACAACATTCCGATCGTCGAGCAGACGATCATCGAGAAGCCGTTCTGCCGGCTGCTGCGCTTCAAGCGCTATTCGGACGACGCCGACGCCGTCACGCAACTGAAGGACGAGCCGGTCGTGCTCGTCTGCGCGCCGCTGTCGGGCCACCACTCGACGCTGCTGCGCGACACGGTGCGCACGCTGCTGCAGGATCACAAGGTCTACATCACCGACTGGATCGACGCGCGGATGGTGCCGGTCGAGACCGGGCCGTTCCACCTGCACGACTACATCGCGTACATCCAGGAATTCATCCGTCACATCGGCGCGCGCAACCTGCACGTGATCTCGGTATGCCAGCCGACGGTGCCGGTGCTCGCGGCGATTTCGCTGATGGCGAGCCGCGGCGAGGACACGCCGCTCACGATGACGATGATGGGCGGCCCGATCGACGCGCGCCGCAGCCCGACTTCCGTGAATTCGCTCGCGACGCAGCACTCGACCGCGTGGTTCGAGAACAACGTGATCCACACGGTGCCGGCGAACTATCCGGGCGAAGGCCGCCAAGTGTATCCGGGCTTCCTGCAGCATACGGGCTTCGTCGCGATGAACCCGGAGCGGCACGCGCAATCGCACTGGGATTTCTACCAGAGCCTGCTGCGCGGCGACGAGGACGACGCCGAAGCGCACCGCCGCTTCTACGACGAGTACAACGCGGTGCTCGACATGGCCGCCGAGTATTACCTCGAGACGATCCGCGTCGTGTTCCAGGAATTCCGGCTCGCGGAAGGCACGTGGGACGTCGAAGGCGAGCGCGTGCGGCCGCAGGACATCAAGCACACCGCGCTGATGACGATCGAGGGCGAACTCGACGACATCTCGGGCAGCGGCCAGACGCACGTCGCGCACGAGCTGTGCACCGGCATCCCGCAAGACGATCGCCGCAGCCTGACCGCCGAGAAGTGCGGCCACTACGGGATCTTCTCGGGCCGCCGCTGGCGCACGATCATCTACCCGCAACTGCGCGACTTCATCCGCGAGCATGCGCCGGAACCGAAGCACGGCGCGACGAAGCTGCCCGCCGATGCGCAGGACGCGACCGCGATCGGCGTCGTGCCGGCCGCCAAGCCGCAGCCGGAAACGACCGCGCGCGTCACCGCCGCGAAACGCTCGCGCGCGAAGACGCCGGCCGTGACGGTCGCGCCCGCCAAGACGCCCGCCGCGAAGGCCGCGCCCGCCGCCAAACGCGCGGCGAGCAGCCCGCGCGCAAAAACCGTGCGTGCCCGCAAGGCGGCCTGACGCGCCGCGCTCCGATGCAAAAACGCCGCCGTTGCAACACGGCGGCGTTTTTTATGCGGCGGCCGCGAGCGGGCGGCTCATCGGCTCGTCCGTTCGTCGCGTCAGCGCCGCAGCAGATACGCGAGCAGCACCTCGGTGCTCATCCGGACCATCTCCGCGCGCTCGTCGGTGTCGGTGAAGTCGCGGCCGAGCGTCGCCGCGAGCGTGAAGCGGTTCGAGACGATGTAATAGCCGAGCCCCGACAGCGTCACGTAGAAGCGCAGCGGATCGACGTCGCCGCGGAACAGCCCGGCCTTCTGGCCGCGCATCAGCACGTTGCCGAGCTTCGCGACGATCGGCGACATCATCTCGCGGATCCGCGTCGACTTGTGCAGATAGCGCGCTTCGTGCAGGTTCTCGTTGTTGATGAGCCTGAGCAGTTCCGGATGGTCGCGGTAGTAGTCCCAAACGAAATGCGCGAGCCGCGTGACGGCCTCGACCGGCGCGACGCCGTCGAGATCCAGCACGCGCTCGGCTTCGGTCAGCGCGGAGAACGCGTGTTCGAGCACCGCCGTGAAGAGCTGTTCCTTGCTGCCGAAGTAGTAATAGAGCATGCGCTCGTTCGTTTCGGCCCGGCGCGCGATCTGATCGACGCGCGCGCCGAACAGCCCTCCATTCGCGAACTCTTCGGCTGCCGCCATCAGGATGCGGCGGCGCGTACCTTCAGGATCTCTTTTGATTTTTGGCTGATTCATGGTGGCGTTTTGCTACGTGAGCCGCTTGATCCGGACCGGCACCCCCACCGCCTCGGCGCCGGCCGCCCTGGAACGGGCGCCCCGCGGGCGGCCGCCCTCCTGCTGAGCCCCTGCAAAAAAGCGGTTCGATTATGCGCATAGACGGCGTCCAGCGCAATGCGGGAAATCGGCGATAATCGAGCTTTGGCAAACCTTTCCGGCCGCGCCCGACGCGGCCGAGAGCCATTCGGCGCCGTTGCGCCCGTTGTCACCGTGACCGACTCCAAAACACTCGCGGATCGCATCGAAGATCTGCTTCCCCAGACGCAATGCACGAAGTGCGGCTATAACGGCTGCCGTCCGTACGCCGAGGCGATCGCCGCCGGCGACGCGAACTACAACCAGTGCCCACCCGGCGGCGCCGAAGGCATCGCGCGTCTCGCGAACCTGCTCGGCAAGCCGGTGATTCCGCTGAATCCCCTCAACGGCAGCGAACATCCTCGCGCGATCGCGTTCATCGACGAAAACCTGTGCATCGGCTGCACGCTGTGCATGCAGGCGTGTCCGGTCGATGCGATCGTCGGCGCACCGAAGCAGATGCACACGATCGTCGCGTCGCTGTGCACGGGCTGCGACCTGTGCGTGCCGCCGTGCCCGGTCGACTGCATCGCGATGCTGCCGGTGACCGGCGATCGCACGGGCTGGGATGCGTGGTCGCAGGAACAGGCCGACGCCGCACGCGAACGCCACGACCTGCGGCTCGCGCGTCAGCGCCGCGAGCGCGAGGCTGCCGAAGCGCGCGCCGCCGCCCGCCGCGCGGCCAGTGCGGCAAAGCCGGCCGCAGGCCCCGCCGCGGCGCAGCCGGATGCGCCGGCCGCCGACGACGCCGAAGCGAAGAAACGCGCGATCATCGCCGCCGCGCTCGAACGCGCACGCAAGAAGAAGGAAGAACTGTCCGGGCAAGGCGCCGGGCCGAAGAACACCGAAGGCGTGAGCGCGGCCGTCCAGGCGCAGATCGACGCGGCCGAGGCCCGCCGCAAGCGACTCGCCGAGCAGCAGGCGCAGCGCGACGCCGAAGCGGCATCGGGCGGCCACGACCACGACAACGACACAGATGGCGACGATCCGGACGGCCCGTCCGCGCCGCCCGACCAGAACGCTCCATGAACGCCAGCAAACGACGCGCGATCTACGAAACGCTGCAGAGCCTCAATCCGCATCCGACCACCGAACTCGAATACTCGACGCCGTTCGAACTGCTGATCGCCGTGATGCTGTCCGCGCAGGCGACCGACGTGTCGGTCAACAAGGCGATGCGGAAAATGTTTCCGGTCGCGAATACCCCGCGACAAATCGTCGCGCTTGGCGAGGAAGGCGTCACCGAGTACATCAAGACGATCGGCCTCTATCGCACCAAGGCGAAGAACGTGGTCGCGACGTGCCGGATCCTGCTCGAGCGCTACGGCGGCGAAGTGCCGGCCGATCGCGAAGCGCTCGAAGGCCTGCCGGGCGTCGGCCGCAAGACCGCGAACGTCGTGCTGAACACCGCGTTCGGCCAGCCGACGATCGCGGTCGACACGCATATCTTCCGCGTCGCGAATCGCACCGGGCTCGCGCCGGGCAAGGACGTGCGGGCCGTCGAGGCCGCGCTCGAAAAGTTCACGCCGAAGGAATTCCTGCAGGACGCGCATCACTGGCTGATCCTGCACGGGCGCTACGTGTGCAAGGCGCGGCGGCCCGAATGCTGGCACTGCGCGATCGAACCGCTGTGCGAGTTCCGGCCGAAGACGCCGCCGCCCGACGAATAAGCGCCGCGCCGCATGGGCGAGCGCCGCACGCGCCGTCGCGACGCCCGCTCCTCCCCTTCCCGGTCACGCGGTGGAGGTCGCCGTCGCGTCGACGCCGGCCGCATACGCGTAACGGCCGACGATCGCCATCGCACCGAACGCGGCGGCGGACAATGCGACGTTGAGCGCGCCCTGCAGGGCGGCGAACGGAGGACGGAGGGCGAAAGGCGAACGACGTCGGTCATGATGAAACGGGCAAACCAGGCGCCGTGGCGGAACCATCGGCGTGTAGCGGCGCAACGACGAGCCTGGCCCGCGCTTGCCCGTTGCGCAGCGGGCGGCCGCAACGCCCCGCGTCGCCTGCGTCCAGCCGCCCCGCGGCCGCCAGCGCCGTCCGCCGCTCCGGCGTACAATGCGCGACGCGGCATGACGCCGCCCGAATCACGACGTTTCCCCACCATGTTCAATCCAAGCCGCGACGACGTGCGTCGCTTTTTCACCGAGACCTGGCGCAAGCAGCGCGCGGGCGAAATCCTGACGCCGCTGGAAGCGATCGCAGCCGACTGGATCGTCGAGCATCCCGAATACCACGACGAGCTGGCCGACGCCGACGGCGCGACCGCGCGCGACTACACGCCCGAGGAAGGCCGCACGAACCCGTTCCTGCACCTGTCGATGCACCTCGCGATCAGCGAGCAGTTGTCGATCGACCAGCCGCCCGGCATCCGCGCCGCGCACGACAAGCTGGCCGCGAAGCTCGACTCGACCCACGACGCGCAGCACGCGATCATGGAATGCCTCGGCGAGACGATCTGGGAAGCGCAGCGCACGAACACGCCGCCCGATACCGACGCGTACCTGCAGCGCATCCTGCGCCGCGCGTCGCGCGACTGAGCGCGCGGCCCGGCACGTCGACCTGCGCCGGGCCGCGGACAAAAAAATACCCCGCCGAGGCGGGGCATTCTTGCTGCACGAGCCCGTGAGGCCCGTCGCGCTTACTTCTTGAACACGAGGTCGGTTTCCTTCAGCGACTCGATGTAGGACGCGATGTCCTTCATGTCGCTGACCGACAGGTTCTGCACCTGCGCCTGCATGATCGCGTTGTTGCGGCCGAGCAGCGGGTTCGTCAGCCCCATCTGGTACTGGCGCATCGCCCACACGAGGTAGTCGGCGTGCTGGCCGGCGAGGCGCGGGTACTCCGCGTTGATCGGCTTGTTCAGTTGCGCGCCGTGGCAGGCCGCGCAGTTGTGCGATTCGACCAGTTCCTTGCCCTTCGAGATGTCCGCGGCGTGCGCGGTACCGATCGCGAGGCCGGCCGCCAGTGCCACCGCCGCCGTCTTGAATGCGTTGTTCATGAATGCTCCTGTCCCGCCGGGGAGATCGGCGGCGCGCGCTTTACTTGTAGGGGTTGTCCTTCGTGTCGGCCTTCTGGGCGGCGTAGTACGCCGACAGATCCGCGATGTCCTGGTCGGTCAGCGAACCGGCGATCGCATTCATCGACGGGAAGTGACGATCCTTCTTGCGGTAGGCCTTCAGCGCGTTCTCGAGGTATTGCTGGTTCTGGCCGCCGAGGACAGGCACCCGGTAGACCTCCGGATACGCCGCGCGGTAGTCCTGGATGCCGTGGCAACCGATGCACATGGCGGCCTTGCTCGCCCCGTCCTTCGGGTTGCCGACCACACCGGCCGCCTGCGCGCTGCCCGCGAGCGCCACGAGCGCTGCGACAACGACGTGTTTGCCGACGAATTTGTTCATAGCTCTTGTAACCTAGCTTGAGGGGAAACTGGCGCCTAAGCGGCAACGGCCCGCGCCGTTTTGCTTATCGGATCGCCACGCAGGCCAAAAAAAACGGCCAGATTGTACCGCGTCGGCGGGGAACGCGTCCATAAGGCGCCCCGGTCCGCCCCGCCACAGCCCCGCTACGATACGCGGGCGCGGCTCAACCGCACAGCCCTTCTGACTTATACTGGGTTTTTTTCCCGAGAAAGAAGAGCGCCGCCATGCGTTTCGAAGGGTCCTCGCACTACGTCGCCACCGACGATCTGAAGCTCGCGGTCAATGCCGCGCTGACGCTGCAACGCCCGCTGCTGATCAAGGGCGAGCCCGGCACCGGCAAGACCATGCTCGCCGAGGAAGTGGCCGCCGCGCTCGACATGCCGCTGCTGCAGTGGCACATCAAGTCGACCACCAAGGCGCAGCAGGGCCTGTACGAATACGACGCGGTGTCGCGGCTGCGCGACTCGCAGCTCGGCGACGAGCGCGTGAAGGACATCGCGAACTACATCGTCAAGGGCGTGCTGTGGCAGGCGTTCGACGCCGAGCGCCCGAGCGTGCTGCTGATCGACGAGATCGACAAGGCCGACATCGAATTCCCGAACGACCTGCTGCGCGAGCTCGACCGGATGGAGTTCCACGTGTACGAGACGCGCGAGACGGTCCGCGCGAAGCACCGCCCGCTCGTCATCATCACGTCGAACAACGAGAAGGAGCTGCCCGACGCGTTCCTGCGCCGCTGCTTCTTCCACTACATCCAGTTTCCGGACCCGTCGACGATGCAGAAGATCGTCGCGGTGCAC
This sequence comes from Burkholderia sp. MSMB1078WGS, assembly GCF_001528895.1. NCBI lineage: Bacteria > Pseudomonadati > Pseudomonadota > Betaproteobacteria > Burkholderiales > Burkholderiaceae > Burkholderia > Burkholderia sp. MSMB1078WGS. The sequence goes on from NZ_LPDI01000110.1 coordinate 121,230, forward strand.
TTCCCCGACATCCGCGAGGAGCTGCTGCGCGCGGCGCTCGAGAGTTTCTTCGAATTGCGCGGCGTGTCGGGCCTGAAGAAGAAGCCGTCGACGTCCGAACTGCTCGACTGGCTGAAGCTGCTGCTCGCCGAGAACATCCCGGCCGACGCGCTGCGCGGCGCGGACGCGAAACAGATCGTGCCGCCGCTCGCGGGTGCGCTGCTGAAGAACGAGCAGGATTTGAGCCTGCTCGAACGGCTCGTCTACATGAACCGGCACAACCGGTAATCCTCCCTCACCCGCGAAGGCCCGGCCATGCTGCTCAATTTCTTCTACGCGCTGCGCGCAGCCAAGCTGCCCGTCTCGGTGAAGGAATACCTGACGCTGCTCGAATCGCTGAAGGCCGGGCTGATCTCACCGTCGATCGACGCGTTCTACTTCCTCGCGCGGATGACGCTCGTCAAGGACGAGCAGTACTTCGACAAGTTCGACCAGGCGTTCGGCGCGTATTTCCACGGCGTGTCCGCGCTGCCGTCCGAGGCGTTCGACATCCCGCTCGACTGGCTCGAGAAGCGCCTCGAGCGCGAGCTGTCGCCGGAGGAAAAGGCCCAGATCGAAGCGATGGGCGGGCTCGACAAGCTGATGGAGCGCTTGAAGGCGCTGCTCGACGAGCAGAAGGAACGCCACGAAGGCGGCAACAAATGGATCGGCACCGGCGGCACGTCGCCGTTCGGGCACGGCGGCTACAACCCTGAAGGCGTGCGCATCGGCGGCCCGTCGAACGGCAACCGCACGGCGGTGAAGGTGTGGGAAGCGCGCGCCTATCGCGACTACGACGATTCGGTCGAGATTGGCACGCGCAACATCAAGGTCGCGCTGCGGCGGCTGCGCCGCTTTGCGCGCGAAGGCGCGGCCGAGGAACTCGACCTGCCCGGCACGATCCGCAGCACGGCCGCGAACGCGGGCTGGCTCGACCTGCGGATGGTGCCCGAGCGCCACAACAACGTGAAGGTGCTGATGCTGCTCGACGTCGGCGGCTCGATGGACGACCACATCAAGCGCACCGAAGAGCTGTTCTCGGCCGCGAAGGCCGAATTCAAGCACCTCGAATTCTTCTACTTCCACAACTGCGTGTACGACCACCTGTGGAAGAACAACCGCCGCCGCCACTCGGAACGCACCGCGACGTGGGACGTGCTGCACAAGTTCACGCCCGACTACAAGCTGATCTTCGTCGGCGACGCGACGATGAGCCCGTACGAAGTGCTGCAGCCCGGCGGCTCGGTCGAATACAACAACCCGGAAGCCGGCGCCGTGTGGCTGCGCCGCCTCGCCGACCAATTTCCGCATCACGCATGGCTGAACCCCGAGCCGGAGCGGCTATGGGAGTACCGGCAGTCGATCGCGATCATTCGCGACGTGCTCGGCCAGCGCATGTATCCGCTCACGCTCGCGGGCCTCGAAACCGCGATGCGCGCACTCAGCAAGTAACGACACCCACCCGCAGATACACAGGCCGCGTCCGAGCGGCCGCCCCGGAGAAAGCATGAACCCTTCGTCCACCGCGAGCGCCGGCCGCGCCGGCGGCCGCCGCTTTTTCGCCGATACGTCCGTATCCGCGCTCGTCGCCGGCTTCGTCGCGATGATGACCGGCTACACGAGCTCACTCGTACTGATGTTCCAGGCCGGCCGCGCCGCCCACCTCACCGATGCGCAGATCTCGTCGTGGATCTGGGCGCTGTCGATCGGCATGGCGGTGACGACGATCGGCCTGTCGCTGCGCTTTCGCGCGCCCGTCGTCGTCGCATGGTCGACGCCCGGCGCCGCACTGCTGATCGCGTCGCTGCCCGGCGTGCCGTACCCCGAGGCGATCGGCGCGTTCGTCGTATGCGCGCTGCTGCTGACGGCCGTCGGCGTGAGCGGGCTGTTCGACACGTTGATGAAGCGCATTCCGGCCGGCATCGCGGCCGCGCTGCTCGCGGGCATCCTGTTCGAGATCGGCATCGAGATCTTCCGCGCCGCGCAGTTCCAGACCGCGCTCGTGCTCGCGATGTTCTTCACCTACCTGATCGTCAAGCGGCTCGCGCCGCGCTATGCGATCGTCACGACGCTGCTCGTCGGCACCGCGGTGGCCGGCGGCCTCGGGCTGCTCGATTTCAGCCGCTTCCACATCGCGCTCGCGCAGCCCGTGTTCACGATGCCCGCGTTCTCGATCGCGTCGATCGTCAGCATCGGCATTCCGCTGTTCGTCGTCGCGATGGCGTCGCAGAACGTGCCGGGCATCGCGGTGTTGCGCGCGGACGGGTATCCGACGCCGTCGTCGCCGCTGATCGCGACGACCGGCCTCGCGTCGCTGCTGCTCGCGCCGTTCGGCTCGCACGGCGTGAATCTCGCGGCGATCACGGCCGCGATCTGTACCGGCCCCGAAGCGCACGAGGATCATGCGAAGCGCTACACGGCCGCCGTGTGGTGCGGCACGTTCTACCTGGTCGCCGGCATCTTCGGCGCGACGATCGCCGCGCTGTTCGCGGCGCTGCCGAAGGCGCTCGTCGTGTCGGTCGCGGCGCTCGCGCTGTTCGGCTCGATCATGAGCGGGCTCGCGAACGCGATGCAGGACGTGAAGCAGCGCGAAGCGGCGCTCGTCACGTTCATGGTGACCGCGTCGGGCCTCACGCTGCTGTCGATCGGCTCGGCGTTCTGGGGGCTCGTCGCGGGCGTCGTCACGCAGGTGATCCTGAACGCGCGGCGCCCCGCGTGACGCGGCTCGCCGCCCGCCGCGGCGCGCGCCCGGCACGCCAAAACGTGCCCGACACGAATCGGGCCTAAAATGATGGATCGGAAGCGGCGCCCGGCGCCGCTTCGCTTCGCCGCCGCGCTCGCGCGGCCCGTGAGAACCCGGCGCCCCGCGCTCTTCTTCCGAATCGCCATGACTACCGCACTCGACCAGCTGAAGCAGTACACGACCGTCGTCGCCGACACGGGCGACTTCCAGCAGCTTGCGCAATACAAGCCGCAGGACGCGACCACGAACCCGTCGCTGATCCTGAAGGCCGTCCAGAAGGACGCGTACAAGCCGATCCTCGAGAAAACCGTCCGCGATCATCGCAACGAAAGCACCGATTTCATCATCGACCGCCTGCTGATCGCATTCGGCACCGAAATCCTGAAACTGATCCCCGGCCGCGTGTCGACCGAGGTCGACGCGCGCCTGTCGTTCGACACGCAGCGCTCGATCGACAAGGGCCGCGAACTCGTCAAGCTGTACGAAGCCGCCGGCGTCGGCCGCGAGCGCATCCTGATCAAGCTCGCGTCGACGTGGGAAGGCATCCGCGCAGCCGAGGTGCTGCAGAAGGAAGGGATCAAGTGCAACATGACCCTGCTTTTCTCGCTCGTGCAGGCCGCCGCGTGCGCGGAAGCCGGCGCGCAACTGATCTCGCCGTTCGTCGGCCGCATCTACGACTGGTACAAGAAGCAGGCCGGCGCGGAATGGAACGAAGCGCGCGACGGCGGCGCGAACGATCCGGGCGTGCAATCGGTGCGCCGCATCTACACGTACTACAAGACGTTCGGCTACAAGACCGAAGTGATGGGCGCGAGCTTCCGCACGACGAGCCAGATCATCGAGCTCGCCGGCTGCGACCTGCTGACGATCAGTCCCGACTTGCTGCAGAAGCTGCACGAGAGCAACGAGACGGTCGCACGCAAGCTGTCCCCGGAAACGCTGCAGGACAAGCCGGCCGAGCGCGTCGCGATCGACGAGGCATCGTTCCGCTTCCAGCTGAACGACGAAGCGATGGCGACCGAAAAGCTCGCCGAAGGCATCCGCGTATTCGCCGCCGACGCGGTGAAGCTCGAGAAGCTGATCGACGCGCTGCGCTGAGCCGCGCCGCGCGTCAGCGGCTGTCAGCAAGACTGACAACAGCCGTCAGTACGTGCGCTGCAACGGCCGCGAACGCGATGTTCGCGGCCGTTTTTATTTTTCATTCCATCGTCAAGCGCGCGCACTACAATCCACGTCACGGGTGCGACGGCCGCCTCCCGATGCGCCCTTTCCCCAGTCAATCTTGCACGACGCCAAGCCAGCGCCGACGCGCCGGCACGGCTCATCCCAGGAGACAACGATGCAAGTTCAACCGTACCTGACGTTCTACGGCCGTGCCGACGAAGCCCTTCAGTTCTACGAAAAAGCACTCGGCGCAAAGACCGTGTTCAAGATGCACTTCAAGGACGCACCGCCGAATTCCGATTACCCGATGCCGCCGGAAATGAGCGACAAGGTGATGCATGCGAGCTTCACGATCGGCGACTCGATGATCATGTGCTCGGACGGCGATTGCAGCCAGCCGACCGGCGCCGCGCACGCCGGCTATTCGCTGTCGCTGAACCCGACGACGGTCGACGAAGGCCAGAAACTGTTCAATGCGCTCGCCGACGGCGGCGAAGTGACGATGCCGTTCGGCAAGACGTTCTGGGCGCTCGGCTTCGGGATGGCGAAGGATCGTTTCGGCGTGCACTGGATGGTCAACGTCGAGGATCCGTCGCAGCGCGAGGATCTCGCGAAACGCGCGCAGGGCTGACGCAAAGGAAACGCCCACCACCTCACGGTGGCGGGCGTTTTCGCTCCTGAGCAAAGCGTCGTGCGCGGCACACGGCCGCGCACGACGCCGTCTCAACCCTCGACGACGTCGAGATAATCCTCCGGCCGCGTGCGATCCTCCGCATGCGCCATGCCCATCGCGCGCACCAGCACGCTCACCGCCACCGACACCACCAGGTTCACGACCAGCGACCACACGGCCGCATAGCCGGGGATCGCGAGGCCGAACAGGTGGATCGTGAAGATCGAACTGGCCAGCTTCAGCGAGATCGCCATCCATGTGCCGCAGACGATGCCGGCCGCCCAGCCGGCCAGCAAGCCGCGATGGTCGAGCACGCGCGTGTACAGGCCGAGCACGATCGCCGGCTGCGTCTGGATGATCCAGATTCCGCCGAGCAGCTGCAACTGGATCGCGTAGGTCAGCGGCAACCCGAGGATGAACGCCACCGCGCCGACCTTCACGATCAGCGAGACGAGCTTCGCGACGTGCGTCTCCTGGTCATGCGACATGTTGCGGTTGACGAACTCGCGATGGATGTTGCGCGTGTACAGGTTCGCGGCCGCGATCGACATGATCGCCGCCGGCACCAGCGCGCCGATGCCGATCGCCGCGAACGCGACGCCGACGAACCACGACGGGAAATACTCGAGGAACAGCGCGGGCACCGCGAAGTTCGGGCCGAACGCCTTGAAGTACGGCGCGTACTGCGGCATGTCCTTCACGCCGGAGGCGAGCGCCATGTAGCCGAGCAGCGCCAGCAGACCGAGCACGAACGAGTACGCGGGCAGCATCGCCATGTTGCGGCGGATCGAATTGCCCGACGACGACGACAGGATCGCCGTGACCGAATGCGGATACAGGAACAGCGCGAGCGCCGAGCCGATCGCGAGCGTCGCATACGCGCTGTAGCCGTTCAGGCTCGTCGCGTCGGGTGCCTTCAGCAGCAGCTTCGCGGGCGGCACCGCGGAGAAGATGTGCCCGAAGCCGCCGAGCTTCGCGGGGATCACGATGATCGCGGCGGCGATCGTGACGTAGATCAGCACGTCCTTCACGATCGCGATCATCGCCGGCGCGCGCAGCCCCGACGTGTACGTGTACGCGGCCAGGATCGCGAACGCGATGATCAGCGGCAGATCGCCGACGAAGCCGGTCGTGTCGAAGCCGAGCGCGCCGATCACCACCTCGATGCCGACGAGTTGCAGCGCGATGTACGGCATCGTCGCGACGATGCCCGTCACCGCGATCGCCAGTGCGAGCATGCGGCTGCCGTAGCGTGCGTTGACGAAATCGGCGGCCGTCACGTAGCCGTGCCGCTTCGCGATGCTCCACAGCTTCGGGAACACGACGAACGCGAACGGATAGATCAGGATCGTGTACGGCAGCGCGAAGAAGCCCATCGCGCCGGCACCGAACACGAGCGCGGGCACCGCGACGAACGTGTAGGCCGTGTAGAGATCGCCGCCGAGCAGGAACCACGTGACGATCGTGCCGAAGCGGCGGCCGCCGAGGCCCCATTCGTCGAGATGGGCAAGATCGCCGCGCCGCCAGTTCGCGGCCAGGAAGCCGATGATCGTGACGCCGATGAACAGCAGGACGAAGACGAAGGTCGCGCCGAGATTCATTGCGCACCTCCTTGCGGGCCGCTCGCCTTCCATGCGTTCTTGGTCTTGAAATACACGAACGCGGTGATCACCGCGCTGATGAAGACCCACAGCAACTGGTACCAGTAGAAAAACGGAAAACCGAACCATTGCGGTTCGATCTTGCTGTACGACGGCACCCAGACCATCGCGATCAGCGGCAGTACCAGCAGCCAGAGCCAGCGCTTGGCGGCCCGGTTGGCGTCGGCATCGTGAGCCATGACGTCTCCTCTTCTATCCCGGTTATCGATCTTGTTGAGCGGGTACGGCACCGAGAGGAGCGGCAAAACGGGTAGGCTGCGGCTCCCCTAGCTTCGCGCCAGTATAGGAGCCGCGAGCACGCGGTCAAGCAGGGGCGAACCCGAGGTGATCCGCCCCTTGTCGCGCGGTTGCACCGGCCTGCCGCCGATGCATCCGGCGTCAGATCGCGAACGCGGCGTCGCGTGCGCCCGTCGTTTCTTTCAAAGCTTTCACCCACTTGCGCGCGGGCAGCTTCAGCGTGTCCTCGATCAGCTTCGCGCGGGTGTCGAGCTGAGCGAACGACACCTCCAGCGCGGGGCCCGAGAACGCAATCGCGATCCGGTTGCCGTCGTGCACCTCGGGCAGCGCGATCACGCGGTGATCGAACGCCGCGTTCAGGTGTTTCATGTTGCGCACGAAGCTCGGATGATCGCCGAACAGGTTGATCGTCGCGATGCCGGCGTCGGCGAGGCAGCCGCGCACCGCGCGGTAGAACGCGACGCTGTCGAGCACGGGGCCGCGCGCGGTCGCGTCGTACAGGTCGATCTGAATCGCGCCGGTCGTGCCGCGGTTGGCCGGATCGTTGACGAAGTCCCAGGCGTCGGCTTCGTGCACGACGAGGCGCGCGTCGTCGGGCGGCAGCGCGAACATCGTGCGCGCGGCGACGATCACGGCCGGGTTCAGCTCGACGGCCTCGACCTTCGCGTGCGCCAGGAAACGATGCGCGAACTTGGTCAGCGCGCCGGTGCCGAGCCCGAGCTGGACGATCCGCTCGGGCGTTTCGAGGAACAGCAGCCACGCCATCATCTGCTGCGCGTATTCGAGCTCGATATGCAGCGGCTTCGAAATCCGCATCGCGCCCTGCACCCACTCGGTACCGAAGTGCAGGAAGCGCACGCCGCCTTCTTCGGAGAACGTAACGGGCGCGAAGCGCGGCTTGCGCGGCGCTTCGAGCACCGGCACGTCGTCGTGTTCGTCGATGTCCGGGCGGCGCTTCACGCGCGGCGGCTGGAGCTTTTCGGAGCCGTTGTAGGCGGACGGCTTGCGTTGCTTGAACGCGCGTGCCTCGGCGGACGCGCGCTTGATCAGTCGGGTCATGATGGTTGAATCTCGCTGGGTGACGCTGGATGAGCGGACGAGAGGATAGCATTGGCGGAAGACGGAGGCCGCGACGCGCATCCCGCCACGCGTGACGCCGGACCCCGTCGGCGCTACGCTGCGTTCGTGGATCCACAGGAGCGCGTATGACTTCGAACGACAAGAAGATCTGGTTCCCGGCGAAGCGCTACGGCTGGGGATGGGGATTACCGGTAGCGTGGCAGGGCTGGGTCGTGCTGCTGCTGTTCGCGATCGGGATCGTCGCGAGCGCGTGGCTGGTGCCGCCGCAACGATCGCCGGTGGCGTACGGCGCGTGCATCGTGGTGCTGGTCGCGCTGCTGACGGCCGTGTGCTGGATCAAGGGCGAGAAGCCCCGCTGGCGATGGGGCAACGACGATTGAGCTTCGACGCGACACGCCAGCCCATGTGATCGCGGTTCGTCAGCAACGCCCTCCTTTCGTCATCGATACGTCGCGACAGCACTCTGTCAAACGGCTGAATTGTCTCGACTCTCCACGCGACGCAACACTGTGAAGCAGCGGCCTCCTGGCCGGAAGTTCACATCGCGTTTCCCGTCGGCGGCACTCGACTGTTGAACCGGCCCTGCCCCCTCGGTGGCCGCCGCGCGCCTGCCCCGCTCCTGGCACCGCATTCGAACGGCCACGCCGAATGCCTCGGCGGCCCTTCCATCTATACCCAAATAGGGATAAATTGATCCGCTGTACTGGCTCGGCGCGCAAGGATTTGATGGCGATGCCCGAAGCCGTGCAGGACACGTTCGGGTATGCGCTGTATCTGGCGCAGACGGGACGCAAGCACGATCGGGCCAAGCCCTTGAGGGGATTCGGATCGGCAGGCGTGCTGGAGATCGTGGAATCGGAAGACAACGGCACGTACCGCGCGGTCTACACGGTGAAGCTGGGCAGCAGCATCTACGTGCTGCACTGTTTCCAGAAGAAATCGTCGAGCGGCGTCGCGACACCCAGGCCGAACAGCGACCTCGTCCGCGAACGTCTGAAAGCGGCCGAAGCACACGCAACAGGAGAAAGGCGATGATCGAAATCGAACAGGGCAGCGGGAACGTCTACGCTGATCCGGGCATGCGCAATGCCGACGAAATGCGGGTGAAGGCCCAGCTCGCCGCGAAGATCGCGGAAATCATCAAGGCGCGCAAATGGACGCAGCAGCACGCGGCACGATTGCTCGGCATCCCTCAGCCGAAGCTGTCGAACATGTTGCGCGGTCAGTTTCGCGGCGTGAGCGAGACGAAGATGCTCGAATGTCTCGCCAAGCTCGGACGCGACGTGCAGATTGTCGTCGGGCCAGACCGGCGGTCGGAAGCCGCAGGACACATCGAAGTCGTTTTCGCCGCCTGACGGCAGCGTCGTTTCGATCGCACCGATGCGCTGGCCGCACATGCCGCCGGCAGCGCCCGGTCGATCAAGGCACGATTCGACGCCAGTGCTCGAGCTTCTGCTCGAACGACAGCATTGCATTCGCCGGGCTCGACGAAGGCAGCACGAGCGTCTCGTACCCGGCCTGGCCGATCACGTCGGCGAATCGCCCGGCCGTCTTGCCGTTGAAGCACACGCGCTTGAGCAACGGCGCATGCGCGCGCAGCGAATCGAAGTCGTTCGGCTTCGCATTCCTGATCGCGGAATCGAGACTGCCCTGGCGATGGCACGCATCCAGCACATCCCAGATGCCGATGCCGTGCGACAGCACGCGCTCGAGCCGCGCGTCGTACGGCAATTCGTGCAGCATCGGCTCGCCGAGCACCGCGCCGAGCAGCCGCCAGAACTGGTTGCGCGGATGCGCGTAGTACTGCGCGGCGTCGAGCGACGCCTCGCCCGGAAAGCTGCCGAGAATCATCGTGTGCGTATTCGCCGCGACGACGGGCGGAAAGCCCTGCAACATCACGCGCCTCCGTGCGGCCCGGCCGATTGCGGCCCGCCCGATTGCGGCCCGTCGCCGTACGCATCGAGATGGCGCCACAGCGCCGGCAGCATGCACTCGGTGACCATCAACGGCTTGCCGTGACGCTGGAACACCGAGCGCCGCGCAGCAAACGCATGCGGCGCGCGCGCGCCCTGCAATGCATGGCTCGCGAGCGCATACAACGGATGACCGGCGATCACGCGCCGGCTCACGAGCGCCGAGCGCTCGACCTGCGGATCGCTGTACAGCAGCTCCGCAAGCGGCCGCGTGCGCAGCCGCCGCATCGCCTGCCACACGCCCTTGCTGGCGGCGAGCGGCGCAATGCTGTGCGCGGCGACGTACGGCGTGCCGTCGACCGACAAAATCACCTCGCGCACCCACATCGGCGCGCGCGGCGAACTGGCGAGCGCGTCCGGCTCGTCGAACCACGGCGAGTCGACGGCCTCGCGCGTCACGCGCACGTTCACGCGGCCGAGCCGCGCGAGGTGCGCGGTCAGCGATCCGCCGCGCGTCAGCCAGTCGCGCTGGTCGAGCGTGCAGCCAGGACGCGGCGTCTCGCGCCAGCCGGCCCGGGCGCCGTCGAATCGCATGCGCACGTTCACGCGGCGCGCGACAGCAGCAGCGCGTTGGTCCGCTTCACGAAGCTCGCCGGATCGTCGAGCATGCCGCCTTCGGCCAACAGCGCCTGATCGAACAGCAGATGGCACCAGTCGCCGAAATCGGCGCTGTCGGCCTTCAGCTGCTTCACGAGCGCGTGCTCGGGATTGATCTCGAGGATCGGCTGCATCGCCGGCGCATTCTGGCCGGCGGCCTTCAGCATCCGCTGCAGGTAGCCGCTCATGTCGTTGTCGTCCGCGACGAGGCACGACGGCGAATCGGTCAGGCGGAACGTGACGCGCACTTCCTTCACCTTGTCGCCGAGCGCTTCCTTCATCTTCTCGACGACCGGCTTGATTGCCTCGCCCGCCTGCTCCTGCGCCTTCTTCTCCTCGTCGTTCAGCTCGCCGAGGTCGAGATCGCCGCGGGCCACGCTCGCGAGCGGCTTGCCGTCGAATTCGTGCAGGAACGACAGCATCCATTCGTCGACGCGGTCGGTCAGCAGCAGCACCTCGACGCCCTTCTTGCGGAACACTTCCAGATGCGGGCTGTTCTTCGCGGCCTGCCACGTGTCGGCGGTCACGTAGTAGATCTTGCTCTGCTCCGGCTTCATGCGCGACACGTAGTCGGCGAGCGACACGTCCTGCGCGTCGGTGTCGCCGTGCGTCGACGCGAAGCGCAGCAGCTTCGCGATGCGCTCGCGGTTCGCGTGATCCTCGCCGACGCCTTCCTTCAGCACCTGGCCGAACGCGCTCCAGAACGTCTTGTACTTCTCCTTGCCGGCGTCGTCTTCCGCGTTCGCGAGCTCTTCGAGCATCGACAGCGCGCGCTTGGTCACGCCTTCGCGGATCGCCTTCACGTCGCGGCTTTCCTGCAGGATTTCACGCGAGACGTTCAGCGGCAGGTCGGCCGAATCGACGACGCCCTTCACGAAACGCAGATACTGCGGCAGCAGCTGCTCGGCGTCGTCCATGATGAACACGCGCTTCACGTACAGCTTCAGCCCGCCGCGGTAGTCGCGATTCCACAGGTCGAACGGCGCGCGCGCCGGCACGAACAGCAGCTGCGTGTATTCGCTGCGGCCCTCGACGCGGTTGTGCGTCCACGTGAGCGGATCCTGGTGATCGTGCGCGATGTGCTGGTAGAACTGCGTGTACTGCTCGTCGGTGACGTCGCTCTTCGAACGCGTCCACAGCGCGCTCGCCTGGTTGACGGTCTCGTCCTCGTCCTTCAGGACCATCTCGCCCTTCTCCTGATCCCACTCTTCCTTGCGCATCAGGATCGGCAGCGCGATGTGGTCGGAGTACTTCTGGATGATCGATTTCAGGCGATGCGACGACAGCAGGTCGTCCTCGCCTTCGCGCAGGTGCAGCGTGATCGTCGTGCCGCGCTGCGCGCGCTCGATCGCGTCGATCGTGAAATCGCCCTCGCCGGCGCTTTCCCAGCGCACGGCTTCATTCGCCGGCAGGCCCGCGCGGCGCGTTTCGACGGTGATCTTGTCGGCTACGATGAAGCCCGAGTAGAAGCCCACGCCGAACTGGCCGATCAGCGCCGCGTCCTTCTGCTGGTCGCCGGACAGCTTCGTGAAGAACTCCTTGGTGCCCGAACGCGCGATCGTGCCGAGGTTCGCGATCGCCTCGTCGCGGCTCATGCCGATGCCGTTGTCGTCGATCGTGATCGTGCGCGCGGCCTTGTCGTAGCCGATGCGGATGCGCAGGTTCGGATCGTTCTCGTACAGCGCGTTGTCCGCGAGCCCTTCGAAACGCAGCTTGTCGGCTGCGTCGGACGCATTCGACACCAGTTCGCGCAGGAAAATTTCCTTGTTGCTGTAGAGCGAATGGATCATCAGGTGGAGGAGTTGCTTGACCTCTGCCTGAAAGCTCATCGTTTCGTGTGCCATGGATACTGTTTCCTCTTACTTGAACTGAAAAGGGGTGACGCCGGCGCCCGGCGCGCGATGCCGGCGGCCCCACGAAGGACGACCGCCGGGCGCCGGCGGTTTGCGCGCGTATCTGGGGACGGTGCGCGACATTTCAAGAGCCGGCCCGCGGCGCCGCGTCACGACGCGCGCCGCACCGCCGAATCGATATAGCGCGCCAGCAGCCCCGGCAGCGCCGGATCGCCGCAGTTCGCGACGTTGAAGCGCATCCACGTGGACGGCGACTGCTGCGGCGAAAACAGGCTGCCCGGCGTCAGCAGGAAGCCGGCCTCGTGCGCGACCGCCGCGAGCGCGTCCGAATCGACGCCCGTGTCGGCCCACAGGAACATCCCGGCCGCCGGCATCGTGAAGAGCCCGAGCCCCGTGCGCTCGAGCATCCGGGCGGTCTTGTCGCGCACGCCGTCGAGCCGCGCGCGCAGCCGCTCGACATGGCGCCGGTAATGCCCTTCGGTCAGGATCTTGTACAGCACGCGCTCGTTGAGCTCGGGCGTCGTCATCCCGACCAGCATCTTCTGGTCGGTGACCGCCTTCGCGATCTCCGGCGCGCAGGCCACGTACCCGACCCGCAAGTTCGCCGCGAGCGTCTTCGAGTAGCTGCCGAGGTAGATCACCCGCTTCAACTGGTCGAGGCTCGCGAGGCGCGTGGCCGGATAGCTCGGCGGGCACAGGTCGCCGTACACGTCGTCCTCGACGACGAGGAAATCGTAGGCCTCCGCGAGCTTCAGGATCCGGAACGCCTGCGCGGCCGACAGCGACGTGCCGGTCGGGTTCTGCAGCACCGAATTGATCACGAGCATCTTCGGCCGCCACATCTGCACCAGGGTTTCGAGCGCATCGAGGTCGGGGCCGTCGGGCGTATACGGCATCCCGACGAGTTGCGCGCCCTGCGCCGCGAAACGGCCGAACATCTGGAACCAAGCGGGATCGCCGACGATCACCGCATCGCCCGGCCGCATGTAGATCCGCGAGATCAGGTCGATTGCCTGCGTGATGCCGGAAACCAGCACGATCTGTTCGGGCTTCGCGCCGATCTCGACTTCGGCGAGGCGCGTCTGCAGTTGCTGGCGCAGCGGCAGGAAGCCCTGCGCGGTGCCGAAGCCGAGCATCTGTGCGCCCGACTGGCGCCCGAGCGCGCGCAGCGCGCCGGTGATCAGCTCGCCGTCGAGCCAGCGGCCCGGCAGATAGCCGAGGCCCGGGCCCTTCTCCGGGCTGACGGTGTGCAGCATGTTGCGCAGCAGCCAGACGACGTCGATCGTGTTGTGCACGGGCGCGGCCTCGGCTACGCGCGCGGCGCCGTCGGCCGGCTGCGGGCCGGCGCCCGTGCGCTCGCGCACGTAGAAGCCGGAGCCGCGCCGCGAGTCGAGGTAGCCCTGCGCGACGAGGCGCTCGTAGGCCTCGACGACGGTGAAGCGCGACACGCTCTTGTCGAGCGCGAGCTTGCGGATCGACGGCATGCGCATGCCGGGACGGAACACGCGTTCGTCGATACGCCGCCGCGCCCACTGGACCAACTGGTCGACGAGCGTGAGCGTGGCCGTGTCGTGCGGCGCGGGAATCTGGGCGAGTGGGACGGTGGACATGGGCGGCGGCTCCAACTGTACCGAAGGCTATCGCGCCGATTGTACCGTTACTGTGCCGGTAGCGACGATTACAGTTGACCGGAATGGCGATCGTGCGGCCGCCGGTTCGGCCCCGCCGCACGTGGTGCCGCGCCTGCCGGCCCGCATCGCGGCCGGGCGCCGGCCGGTCCGGCCCCCGCCCGGCGCCTCGCCCGCTTACCATGACACTTTCGCTTCCCGCCCGACGCTCATGCCAGCTCGCTCCCTGACACTCGACCATCTCGTGATTGCCGCGCGCACCCTCGACGAAGGCGTGCGCCATGTCGCCGATGCGCTCGGCATCGAACCGGCCGGCGGCGGCCGCCACCCGCTGATGCGGACCCACAATGCATTGTTCGGCGCGTGGGGCGGGCTTTACCTCGAAGTGATCGCGATCGACCCCGACGCGCCCGCGCCGGACGACGACGCAAAGCCGCCGCGCGCGCGGCTGTTCGGCCTCGACGATCCGGCGCTCCACGCGCGGCTCGCGCAGGGCCCGTTTCTCGCGCACTGGGTCGCGCGCGTCGACCGCCCGCGCCAGCTTGCGCTGTGGCAGCGCCAGTATCCGGCCCGTATCGCGCCCGTCGTCGCGATGCGACGCGGCGACCTGAGCTGGGGCCTCACGGTGCCCGACGACGGCAGCTTCCCCGCCTGGCAAGGCGCAGGCGACGGCCTCGTGCCGTCGCTGATCCAGTGGGACAGCCCGCGCCATCCGGCCGATTCGCTGCCCGGCGACGGCATCGCGCTGAAGGCACTCAAGGGCGCCCACCCGCGCGCGGATGCGATTCGCGAACAGCTCGACTGGCTCGGCGCCGCTCACCTGATCGACGTCGAATCGACCGACGCTCCGCCGGCGCTTGTCGCCGAATTCGACACGCCGCAGGGCCCGCGCACGCTGCGCTGAACGCCCGCCCGATCGTAACCACCCTGCAAGACGGAGACACCCTCGACATGAATTCGCGCGAAACCCGGGGCATGCTGCTCGGCCTCATCGGCGTGATGATTTTCAGCCTGACGCTGCCGATGACGCGGATCGTCGTATCCGAACTCAACCCGCTGCTCAACGGGCTCGGCCGCGCGCTCGCCGCCGCCGTGCCGGCCGGCCTGCTGCTGTGGTGGCGCCGTGAGCCGCTGCCGACGCGCGCGCAACTGAAAAGCCTCGCGATCACGTCGGCCGGCGTGATCATCGCGTATCCGGTGTTCTCGGCGTGGGCGATGAAATCGGTGCCGGCATCGCACGGCGCGGTGGTCAACGGGTTGCAGCCGTTGTTCGTCGCGCTGTACGCGGCATGGCTGTCGCACGAACGGCCGTCGAAGGCGTTCTGGGCCAGCGCGGTGGCCGGCAGCGCGCTCGTGATCGCGTTCGCGCTGCGCGACGGCGGCGGCGCCGTGCAGGCCGGCGACGCGCTGATGCTCGTCGCGGTCGGCATCGGCGCGCTCGGCTATGCGGAAGGCGCGCGGCTCGCGCGCCAGATCGGCGGCTGGCAGGTGATCTGCTGGGCGCTCGTCGTATCGGCGCCGTTCCTCGTGCTGCCGGTCGGCTGGCTCGCGTGGCTGCAGCACGCCGCGCATCCGGGCCCGCTCGCGCTGCGCACGTGGCTCGCGTTCGGCTACGTGACCCTTTTTTCGCAGTTCATCGGCTTTTTCGCGTGGTACGCGGGGCTCGCGATGGGCGGCACCGCGCGCGTGGGCCAGGTGCAACTGCTGCAGATTTTCTTCACGATCGCGTTTTCCGCACTGCTGTTCGGCGAAACGGTCACGTCGTCGACGTGGCTGTTCGCCGCCGCCGTGATCGCGACCGTGGTGCTCGGGCGCCGCTCGGCGGTCGCCACGGCGCCGCATCCCGCTCGCGCCGGCTGAACAGGTACGCCATAATGGCTGCTTTGCCTGATCGGTTTGCCAGACTGGCCGTGCCCACCCAGCCGCGAAGGCTCGATCGCGCTCGCGTTCGCCCACCCGGCGGCGTCGAAACGATCCGCCCGAGCGACCTTTCTTGACTGACCACGATACCCGAACGAGGAGACTATGAATCCGAGCGACCTGCATCCGCCGCACTGGCAGCTTTCCGAACGCGCCCGCAAGCTGACGAGCTCTGCGATCCGCGAGATCCTGAAGGTCACGGAGCGCCCCGAGGTCATCTCGTTCGCCGGCGGCCTGCCCGCCCCCGCGACGTTCCCGGCGGAACGCATGCGCGCCGCCGCCGATCGCGTGCTGCGCGACGCGCCGGCCGCCGCGCTCCAGTACAGCGCGACCGAAGGCTACCTGCCGCTGCGCGAGTGGATCGCCGAACGCTACAGCGTGCGCGTGTCGCAGGTGCTGATCACGACCGGCTCGCAGCAGGCGCTCGACCTGCTCGGCAAGGCGCTGGTCGACCCGGGCAGCCCGATCCTCGTCGAAACGCCGACCTACCTCGGCGCGCTGCAGTCGTTCTCGCTGTACGAGCCGCGCTACGTGCAGGTGCCCACCGACGAGCAGGGCCTGCTGCCGGAAGGCCTCACGCCCGAACTCACGCAAGGCGCGCGCCTGCTGTACGCGCAGCCGAACTTCCAGAACCCGACCGGCCGCCGCCTGCCCGTCGAGCGCCGCCGCGCGCTCGCCGCGTTCGCGCAGTCGAGCCCGTTCCCGGTGCTGGAGGACGATCCGTACGGCGCGCTGAACTACCGGGGCGAGCCGCTGCCGACGATGCTGTCGATGGCGCCCGATCACGTCGTGCACCTCGGCACGTTCTCGAAGGTGCTCGCGCCGGGCCTGCGGATCGGCTACATCATTGCGCCCGAAGAACTCCACTTCAAGCTCGTGCAGGCCAAGCAGGCCACCGACCTGCACACGCCGACGCTCACGCAGCGCATCGCGCACGAAGTGATCAAGGACGGCTTCCTCGACGAGCACATCCCGACGATCCGCGCGCTGTACAGCGCGCAGTGCGACGCGATGCTCGGCGCGCTCGCGCGCCACATGCCGGAAGGCGTCACGTGGAACCGTCCGGAAGGCGGGATGTTCATCTGGGTGAACCTGCCCGCGCAGATCGACAGCATGAAGCTGCTCGCCGCGGCCGTCGACAACCACGTCGCCTTCGTGCCGGGCGCGCCGTTCTTCGCGGAGAATGCGCAGCAGAACACGCTGCGTCTGTCGTTCGTGACGGTGCCGCCCGAGAAGATCGAGGAAGGCGTCGCGCGCCTCGGCAAGCTGCTGCGCGAGCGCCTCTGATCCCCTTTTTCCCTGTCACGACTCTCTACGAGGAATCGAACGCATGGCTAACGTCTACGACAAACTGAAGTCGCTCGGCATCGAGCTCCCGACCGCCGGCGCACCGGCCGCCGCCTACGTGATGAGCGCGCAAAGCGGCAACACCGTCTACCTGTCGGGCCATATCGCGAAGAAGGACGGCAAGGTCTGGGCCGGCAAGCTCGGTGCGGATCTGCAAACGGAAGACGGCAAGGCGGCCGCCCGCTCGATCGCGATCGATCTGCTCGCGACGCTGCACGCGCACACCGGCGACCTGAACAAGGTCACGCGCATCGTCAAGCTGATGAGCCTCGTCAACTCGACGCTCGACTTCACCGAACAGCACGTCGTGACGAATGGCGCATCGGAGCTGATCGCCGAAGTGTTCGGCGATGCGGGCAAGCATGCGCGCTCGGCGTTCGGCGTCGCGCAGATCCCGCTCGGCGCGTGCGTCGAGATCGAACTGATCGCCGAAGTCGCGTAACGGACGCACCGCGATGCCTGGCCGTCTCGTTCGCTTCAAGCAGGTCGACGTGTTCACGTCGGTGCCGTTCAAGGGCAATCCGCTTGCCGTGGTGTTCGACGCCGATGCGCTCGGCGACGACGCGATGCTCGAGATCGCCCGCTGGACGAACCTGTCGGAAACGACGTTCCTCTGCACGCCGACCGATCCGCAAGCCGACTATCGCGTGCGGATCTTCACGACGGGCGGCGAACTGCCGTTCGCCGGCCACCCGACGCTCGGCACCGCGCATGCGTTCCTGGAAAGCGGTGCGCGGCCGCGCACGCCGGGCCGGCTGATCCAGCAATGCGGGGTCGGCCGGGTCGCGCTGCGCGAGCAGGCCGGCGGCTGGGCATTCGCCGCGCCGCCGGCGCGCGTCACGCCGCTCGACCGTTCGGACTACCCGGCACTGGCCGCCGCGCTGCACAGCGACGCGCTCGACCTGGACGCCGAGCCGTGCGCGGTGGACAACGGCGCGCCGTGGCTGGTCGTGCGGCTGAAGTCGGCCGACGCGTGCATCGGCCTGTCGCCCGATCCGGCCGCGCTCGCGGCGCTTACGCACCGCTACGGCGTACACGGCGTGGCGGCCTACGCGCCGCACGCGGAAGGCGGCCCCGCGACGTTCGAGATCCGCTGCCTGATGACGGGCGGCCAGTTCGGCACCCCCGGCGAGGATCCCGTCACCGGCAGCGCGAACGCCGCGCTGGCCGGGCTGCTGACGCGGCAGGAACGCCGCCCCGGCCAGTCGTACACGGCCCGCCAGGGCACGGCGATCGGTCGCGACGGCCGCATCTTCGTCAGCTACGACGAAGACGGCACGACCTGGATCGGCGGCCACGTCGTCACGGTCGTCGACGGCACGTTCCGGTCGCCCGCCTGACATTTCGCGATGTGCGATGGCGCCGGCTCGTCCGGCGCCCTACGCTTTGCCCAACTATCGCAAAAACGTTCCAGCCAGTAATATCGGGCCTAATCCGTTGTTTCGGAGGTCTGTCCATGGTTGCGCGTCCCGCGAACGAACAGACGTCGGGACAATCCGAACCATAGCCGGCCATCCAGACGGATGGCGCACGCGAGCAGGACGCCGCCCTCTTCGATGAGCTCCGCCCGGTCCAACCACACGCCGCCGAACCGGCCGCTGCGCGCGCCGCGCAAATCGCGCCGGCGTGCGTTGTTTGCCATCCCGCTGCTCGGGATGCTGGCGCTCGCGCTACTGTGGGCCGTGATCATCGCGCGTCTGTCCGTCGAAAAGGACAGCGCCTACAAGGAAGCGGCGGCCTCCGCGGCGATCCTGTCGTCCGCGCTCGAGCAGCATACGGTCAAGGCGATCCACCAGGTCGACCAGATCACCCGCTTCGTCAAGTTCGAATTCGAGAAATCGCCGGCGCGCTTCAATCTCGCGAGCGCCGTCGAAAAAGGCGTCGTGCCGAGCGACACGCTGATCCAGGTGTCGCTCGTCAACGCGAAGGGCATCCTGTTCGCGAACACCGCCGAACTCCATCCGCAACCGATCAACCTGTCCGATCGCGAGCACTTCAAGGTCCATCTCGCGCACAACGACGACCGCCTCTTCATCAGCAAGCCCGTGCTCGGCCGCGTGTCGAGCCACTGGACGCTGCAGATGACGCGGCGCCTGAACAACCCGGACGGCAGCTTCGCGGGCATCGTCGTGGTGTCGGAAGACCCGAGCTACTTCACGAACGATTTCTACAACAACGCGGCGATCGGCAAGGAAGGCGTGATCGCGGTCGTATCCGACACGGGCGCGGTGCTCGCACGGCGCACGGGTTCGGTGAGCAACGCGCCGGGCGCGTTTTCGGCCTCGGGCGTCTACCCGATCGCGGAGCGCGTGACGGGCACGATCATCGATCCGATCGACGGCGTGACGCGCATCGTGTCGTACCGCCACCTCGACGGCTACCCGCTCGCGGTGATGGTCGGGCTGTCGCAGACGGAAGAGTTCGCGGACTACTACCACACGCGCAACGTCTACCTGCTGATGACGAGCTTCATCACGCTCGCGATGCTCGCGTTCTTCGGCGTCGCGACGGGCCTGATCGGCAAGCTGCTCGGCCGCGAGCGCGAAATGACACAGCTCGCCGAATACGATCTGCTCACCGGCCTCGCGAACCGCTATGCGACGCTGCGCGGGCTGCGCAACGACGTGTCGATGCCCGCGAGCCTGTCGCGGCTCGGCCTGCTGTTCATCGATCTCGACAACTTCAAGACCGTCAACGACACGCTCGGCCACAACGCCGGCGACATCGTGCTGCAGATGACCGCGTCGCGCCTGGCCGATGCGGTCGACGACGAAGGCTCGCTCGCACGCATCGGCGGCGACGAGTTCGTCGTCGTGATGAAGGGCGACGACGTCGAGCGACGTGCGGTGCGGCTCGCGGAAGCGATCATCCGGATGTTCAGCGAGCCGTTCGACGTACGCGGCAGTTCGTTCGTGCTGCATGCGAGCATCGGCATCGCGCTGCACACCGTCGCGAACGAGAGCGAGATCGACCTGCTGAAGAAGGCCGATCTCGCGATGTACAGCGCGAAGGATGCCGGCAAGAACTGCTACCAGTTCTATGCGCCGCATCTGTCGCACCGCGCCGACCACCTGATGCGCTGGGAACAGCAATTACGCGTCGCGCTCGCCGAAGGGCAATTGTTCCTCGCGTACCAGCCGAAGATCGATCTCACGCACCGCTATATCACCGGCTTCGAGGCGCTCGCGCGCTGGGATCATCCGGAACACGGCGTCATCTCCGCGAACGAGTTCATCTCGATCGCCGAATCGACCGGCCTGATCGTGCCGATCGGCGACTTCGTGATCCGCACCGCGTGCGAGCAGATCGCGCGCTGGCGCGACGAGGGCCACGACACGCTGACGCTCGCGGTCAACATCTCGCCCGTGCAGTTCTGGCGCGGCGACCTGATAGAAACGATCTCGCAAGCGCTGCAGGACACCGGCATCGACGCGAACCGGCTCGAGATCGAGATCACCGAAACCGCGATGATGGAATATCCGGAACTCGTATCCGAGAAGATCGTCGCGCTGAAGAAACTCGGCATCCGGATCGCGCTCGACGATTTCGGCACCGGCTATTCGTCGCTGTCGTACCTGCACCGCTTCTCCGTCGACACGCTGAAGGTCGACCGCTCGTTCGTGCAGGCGATTCCGACCGATCGCAGCGTGTGCGTGATGGTGTCGTCGATCGTACATCTCGCGCGCTCGCTCGGGCTGACCGTCGTCGTCGAGGGCACGGAGACCGAGGAGCAGATCACGTGGCTGTCCACGCTCGGCGAAATCGAGGCGCAGGGCTTCCTGTTCTCGCGCCCGGTGCCGGCCGATGCGATTCCCGCGCTGATCGCACGCTTCGGCGTGCGTGGCGATCATCCGAACGTCGTCGCGCATCGCGCGACCGGCAGCACGGGCGCCTGAGCGCCGCGCCGCTGCCGCCATGGCGCGCGTGGCGCGCCGTCGCAATTGTTGCGTTTTCCGATCCGATCGTCGAGTTCATTAACTAGCGTTTTCGCGCATGGCAGTGTCATGATGCGCGGCGGACAATTGGGAGGGCCTACGTGTCGGTCGGCCGCCGGCATGGCCATACGCGAGAGATCCGGCCCTGCGCCAACTACACAATCATGACAACCGTCGAAGTCGAAGCGCCTGCTCGTGTCGAAGAGGCACCGGCATCCCTCTGGGCCTTGTTCAAGGTCGTCGCCAGCATTTCGGCCGTCTCGTGGGGCGGGCTTTCGATGATGGCGCAACTCGAACGCCATTACGTCGAGCGGCTGCAGCGGATCGAGCCGCACGTCTTCGGCGATCTCGTCGCGCTCGCGTGGCTCGTCCCGGGCCCCGTCGGCTGCAACGTCGCCGTGCAGGTCGGCCAAACGCTGCACGGCCGTGCCGGCGCATGGGTCGCCGGTATTGCGAGCGTGCTGCCGTTCTCGATCCTGATGACGCTGTTCGCGATCTTCTATCGGACGCCGCTCGTGCGCTCGCTCGCGGCGCCAATGCTGATCAATCACTTCGGAATGGTGCTCGCGGCGTTGATCGGCGTGACGTGGGTCAAGCAGTTGCGCTCGCTCGCGCGCACGCGGCTCGAACAGTCGATCGCCGCGCTATCGACGATTCTGCTCGCTTTCGCGCATAGTCCGGCCGCTTTCGTCGGGATTCTGTTCGCCGCGTTTGCAGCGGGCTGGCTGACGGGGCCGTCGCAACGCGACGCGGTCGATTTCACGCTGTCCAAGCGCGACCGCGGCCTGCTCGTTCTGCTCGGCGTGCTCGTCCTGCTGTTCGCGGTGCCGCTGCCCGGCAATTACCAGGCGGAACTGCTGTGGCCGCGCCTCGCGGGCGCCGGCATGACGCTGTTCGGCGGCGGCTTCTCCGCGCTGCCGGTGCTCAAGACGCTGTTCGTCTCGCCGGCAACAGGCATCTCCGATCACGACTTCACGCTGGCATTCGCGCTGTCGCCGGTCGCGCCGGGGCCGTTGCTGAACGTGGTGCCGTTTCTCGGCTACCTGACCGACGGCTGGGTCGGCGCGCTGCTCGCCACCGCCGCGCTGTTCATCCCGTCGGGATGCCTCGTCGTGTTCGCGCACAACCACCTGTTCCGGCTCAAGCGCCATTCGCGCTTCGAGCACGGGATGCGCCTGCTGCGCGCGGCGACGACGGGCTTTCTCGTGGTCGCCGTCGTGAAGATCCTGCATCGCGAGCCCGCCGACCCGGTCTACTGGCTGACGGGCGCCTTCGCGACGCTGTGCTTCACGCGCTTCAAGGTGCCCGTCTATGCCGTGTACGGCGCGGTCGCTGTCGCGTGCAGCGTGTGGCTGTGGGCCGCCGCGCACTGACGGGCGGCCGCCTCCAACCCGCCAACGCCCTGCGTGCCCGGCTCCGTCAACCGGCCTGCGTCGCGACCCGGCGTGCCATCCAGCGCACGCGCAGCGCGTCGTATGCGAGGTTGAAGCAGAACGTGTAAGGCAGGAAGAACAGCACGATGCCGAGGTCGAGCAGCAGCGCCTCGACGAGGCTCACGTTCAGCCACCACGCGGCAACCGGCACCACCATCGCGACGAGGCCGAGCTCGAACGTCACCGCGTGCGCGATCCGCATGCCGAGCGTGCGCGACAACCCGGCTCGCCGCTCGAAGCGGTCGAACAGCGCGTTGAAGGTCATGTTCCACGCCATCGCGATCAGCGACACCATCACCGTCAGCACACCGACGTGCGACACAGGCATGTCGAGCAGCCACGCGCCGATCGGCGCGCACAGGGCGATCGCCACCAGTTCGAACGTCAGCGCGTGCAGCAGGCGTTCCGTCACCGTTTTATTCGTCTGTTTCATGATGTCCTCCAAGGCATGACCTGATTCATGGCGGCCATTTTGATCGGCGATACCGGATGAATCCAGTTTGATATCATCGGTTTCACCGATATGAAGCCGCCAGGAGCACTGCATGCACCACGCCCCGGAAGCCCTGCTCGCATTCGCCGAAGCGGCGCTGCTCGGCTCGTTTACGGCCGCCGCACGCAAGCTCGGCAAGCGTCAGTCGACCGTGTCGGAGGCGATCGCGAACCTCGAAATCGATCTCGGCGTGCAGTTGTTCGATCGCTCGACGCGCACGCCGACGCTCACCGACGCCGGGCGCGCACTGCTGCCGCAGGTGCAGCGCGCGCTCGAAGCCAGCGCGGCGATCGACCGCACGGCCGCGCGGCTCGCGCACGGCGAGGAAGCGCGGCTCACGCTCGTCGTGTCCGATACGTACCAGTCGAAGCGCTACGAAGAGACGTTGATGGCGCTCGAACGGCGCTTTCCGGCGCTCGAGCTCGAATGCCAGATCGCCGAGCACGACGACGTGCTCGACCTGATCCAGCAAGGCCGCGCGCAACTCGGGCTGATGGCCGCGCGCGCCGCCTACCCGGCCGATATCGGCGCGGCGACGGTGGCGGAGGAATCGGAGATCGGGCTGTTCGTGGGCCGCACGCACGCGCTCGCCGAATACGGCGACGCCGAAGTGCCGCACGCGGCGCTGCGCGACGTGCGCGAACTGCGCCTCAATACGTACGTGAAAACGGAAGGCCGCGGCACCGACGACCGGATCGTCGTCGGCACGCAGCACTGGCTGGCGCCGAGCTACCTGATGCTGCTGGAGATGGCCGTACTGGGGTTCGGTTGGGCGGAGCTGCCGCGCTGGATGGTCGAGCACTTCGCGCGCGACCGCCTGTGCGAGCTACGCTCGCGCGGCTGGCCGCGCCGCGTGCGGGTGGACGCGGTCTGGTCGCGCAACCGGCCGCTCGGGCCGGCCGGCTCATGGCTGCTCGACGCGATGCTGGCCGCGTAGCGGCGCATGCAGCCAGGCCAGCGGCCTGCGGCCGCGGCGGGCGCCGGCCGCTCAGAAACCGCGCGACAGCACGGCCGCGCCGATCGTGACGACGCCGAGCACGAGATTCACGACGACGAGCAGGCGCACCGCATTCACCGCGCGGGCGCCGTCGGGCCAGTTCTGCGCCTGCACCGCACGGCGAATGCGCGGGAACAGCGCGAAGCGGATGTGCCCGAAGATCAGCATCATCACGACGCCGAGCCCGGCCATCGCATGCAGCGACCACGTCGCATGCGCCCCGCCGAAGCTCGTCAACAGGAACCCGCCGGACAGCAGGATCACGATCACGGCCCCCGACACCCAGTTGAAGAAGCGGCCGAACACGCCTTCGATCAGCGGCAACCGAAGCTGCGGCGACAGGTCGGACAGCGCCGGGCGCAGGCAGAAGTTGGCGAAGACCATCCCGCCCACCCACACGGCGACGGCCAGCAGGTGAAGAAACAGCGCGACGGCAACGGCGTGGGACATGGAGACGATCCTGTGATGAGTGAGGTGCAACGAACAGCCGCGTCGCACGCGGCATCAAGCGACGTTCGACCCGCCAGCCGCGTCGCGGTTCAGGCCCTCGGCGCGATTTCACATTATTTTGCAAGTTTCGCGTGACAACGCCACGCTTGCTTACCCGCATCCCCGCGCCGAAAAGAAAAGGCCGCACGCCCGCCGAAGCGGACGTGCGGCCTTCGATCGCGGCTGAACCGGGCGATCGCGCGCGGCGTCAGCCGAGCAGCGGACGCAGCTCGTTGACGACCTTGAGCTTCGTCTCCGGCGCGCGGCCTTTGCGTGCGCGCTTGCCGATGTGCGGCGCGAGCCCGGCGTACGACAGCGTGTCGTCCTGCGCCTTGCCGCCGCGGCCGGTGCCGATCAGCACGACGCCCGCCGGATCGATCGCCAGCGCCTGCACGAGCGTTTCCTTGTCGTCGAGCGCCATCAGGATCACGCCGCGCCCGCCGCCGGACAACGTCTTCATCTCGTCCATCCCGAACACGAGCAAGCGACCGCCGCTCGACAGGCACGCGACCTGCGTCGCGTTCGGCAGCACCGGCATCGGCGCGAGCGGCACCGCGCCCGCATCGATGGTCATGAACGACTTGCCGGCCTTCACGCGGCTCACCATGTCGCCGACCTTCGCGAGGAAGCCGAAGCCGTTGCTCGACGCGAGCAGCAGTTGCTGGTCGGCCGGCGCCGCGTAGTAGTGCATCAGGTGCGAGCCCGACTCGAGCTCGATCAGCGACGTGACCGGCACGCCGTCGCCGCGCCCGCCCGGCAGCACCGACACGTCGACCGAATACACGCGGCCGCTGCTGCCCCACGCGATCAGGCGATCCGGCGTGCGGCACTGGAAGGCCGCGTACAGGTGGTCGCCCGCCTTGAACGTGAAGCCGGCCGGGTCGAGCCCGTGGCCCTTCAGCGCGCGCACCCAACCCTTCTGCGATACGACCACCGTCACCGGCTCGTCGACCACCTTCGCCTCGAACGTCGCGCGCTTTTCCTGCTGGATCAGCGTGCGGCGATCGTCGCCGTACTGCTTCGCATCGGCCTCGATCTCCTTGATCATCAGCCGCTTCATCGCGCTTTCGTTCGCGAGCAGTTCCTCGAGCTTCGCCTTCTCGTCGCGCAGCGCTTCGAGTTCCTTCTCGATCTTGATCTTCTCGAGCCGCGCGAGCTGGCGCAGGCGGATTTCGAGGATGTCCTCGGCCTGCCGCTCGCTGAGCCCGAACGCGCTCATCAACGCGACCTTCGGCTCGTCCGACTCGCGGATGATGCGGATCACCTCGTCGATGTTCAGGAAGACGATCATCCGCCCTTCGAGGATGTGGATGCGGTCGTCGACCTTCGCGAGACGATGGCGGCAACGACGCGTCATCGTCAACTGGCGGAACTTCACCCATTCGTCGAGGATCGTCAGCAGGCCCTTCTGGCCCGGCCGGCCATCGGCGCCGATCATCACGAGGTTCAGCGTCGCGTTCGATTCGAGGCTCGTGTACGCGAGCAGCGTGTTCACGAATTCCGTCTGGTCGATCGTGCGCGACTTCGGCTCGAACACGAGCCGCACCGCCGCTTCTTTGCCCGACTCGTCGCGCACCGCGTCGAGCAGGTCGAGCATCGCCTTCTTCGTGTTGAGTTGCTCGGGCGTCAGCGTCTTCTTGCCGAGCTTGAGTTTCGGGTTGGTCAGCTCCTCGATTTCCTCGAGCACCTTCTGGCCCGACGTGTTCGGCGGCAGCTCGGTCACGACGAGCTGCCACTGGCCGCGCGCGAGATCCTCGATCTTCCACTTCGCCCGCACCTTCAGGCTGCCGCGGCCCGTTTCGTACGCCGCCGAGATTTCGGTGTCGCTCGAGATGATCTGGCCGCCGCCGGGGAAATCCGGCCCGGGAATCAGGTTCATCAGCTCCGCGTGCGTGAGCTTCGGATTGCGGATCAGCGCGACCGCCGCGGCCGCCACTTCGCGCAGGTTGTGCGACGGGATTTCGGTGGCGAGGCCGACCGCGATGCCCGACGCGCCGTTCAGCAGCACGAACGGCATGCGGCTCGGCAGCGTCTTCGGCTCCTCGAACGAGCCGTCGTAGTTCGGCATGAAGTCGACCGTGCCCTGGTCGATCTCGTCGAGCAGCAGCTTCGCGATCGGCGTGAGGCGCGCTTCCGTGTAACGCATCGCCGCCGCGCCGTCGCCGTCGCGCGAGCCGAAGTTGCCCTGCCCGTCGATCAGCGGATAGCGCAGCGAGAAATCCTGCGCGAGACGCACGAGCGCGTCGTACGCCGACTGGTCGCCGTGCGGATGGTATTTACCGAGCACGTCGCCGACCACGCGCGCCGACTTCACCGGCTTCGCGTCGGGCCCAAGGCCCATTTCGTTCATGGCGTAGAGAATCCGGCGCTGCACCGGCTTCTGGCCGTCGCACACGTCGGGCAGCGCGCGGCTCTTCACGACGCTGACCGCGTAGCTGAGATACGCCTGCTCCGCGTAGTTGCCGAGCGTCAGCGCGTCGCTCTCCGGCGCGTCGGGGCTGGCAAAGAGATCGGAAGTATTGTCGTCCATCTGAATTCCGTATTCGTAAGTGGCGTGAGGCCGGGCCGGGCGTCATGCCCGGCCGCGCGGCAGGTCCGCTTAAATGTCCGCTTCGACGTCGTTGCCCTTTTCCTCGAGCCAGCCGCGCCGCGCGGCTGCCTCGCCCTTGCCCATCAGCATCGTCATCCGCGCGACGGTCGCCTCGTAGTCGAGCTCGCCGAGCTTCACGGGCATCAGGCGGCGCGTATCGGGGTTCATCGTCGTGTCCCACAGCTGCTCCGCGCTCATTTCGCCGAGACCCTTGAAGCGGCTGATGCTCCACTGCGTGTCGCGCACGCCGTCCTTGCGCAGCTTGTCGAGGATCGCTTCGAGCTCGCCGTCGTCGAGCGCATAGAGCTTCTGCGCGGGCTTCTTGCCGCGCGCGGGCGCGTCGACGCGGAACAGCGGCGGGCGCGCCACATAGACATGGCCGCGCTCGATCAATTGCGGGAAATGCTTGAAGAACAGCGTGAGCAGCAGCACCTGGATGTGCGACCCGTCGACGTCCGCGTCCGACAGGATGCAGATCTTGCCGTAGCGCAGGTTCGACAGGTCGACGGAGTCGTCCGGGCTGTGCGGATCGACGCCGATCGCGACCGAGATGTCGTGCACCTCGTTGTTCGCGAACAGGCGGTCGCGCTCGGTTTCCCACGTGTTCAGCACCTTGCCGCGCAGCGGCAGGATCGCCTGGTACTCCTTGTCGCGCCCCATCTTCGCGGAGCCGCCCGCCGAGTCGCCTTCGACGAGGAACAGTTCGTTGCGCGCGATATCTTCCGTCTCGCAATCGGTCAGCTTGCCCGGCAGCACCGCGACGCCCGAGCTCTTGCGCTTCTCGACCTTCTGGCCCGCGCGCGTACGCGCCTGCGCCTGCTTGATCACGAGTTCCGCGAGCTTCTTGCCGTGCTCGACGTGCTGGTTCAGCCACAGTTCGAGCGCCGGACGCGAGAACGACGACACGAGCTTCACCGCGTCGCGGCTGTTCAGCCGCTCCTTGATCTGCCCCTGGAACTGCGGATCGAGCACCTTCGCGGACAGCACGAACGACACGCGCGCGAACACGTCTTCCGCGAGCAGCTTCACGCCCTTCGGCTGCAGGTTGTGCAGCTCGACGAAGCTCTTCACCGCCTGATAGAGACCGTCGCGCAGGCCCGACTCGTGCGTGCCGCCTGCCGGCGTCGGGATCAGGTTCACGTACGACTCGCGCACGAGCGAGCCTTCCTCGCTCCATGCGACGACCCACGACGCGCCCTCGCCCTCGGCGAAGGTTTCGTCGGTCGAACGCGAATCGGCGAAACGCTCGCCTTCGAACAGCGGGATCAAGAGCTCGCTGCCGTTCATTTCGTCGAGCAAGTAGCCGCGCAGGCCGTCTTCATACTTCCATGTCTGGCGCTCGCCGGTCTTTTCGTTGACGAGCACGACCTCGACGCCCGGCAGCAGCACGGCCTTCGAGCGCAGCAGGCGCTGCAGCTCGCCGAGCGGCAGGTTCGGCGAATCGAAGTACTTCGGATTCGGCCACACCTGCACGCGCGTGCCGGATTTCTTCTCGCTGCGGCCCGCGGCTTGCGTCGCGAGCGGCTTCACGACGTCGCCGTCGGCGAAGCCGAGCTCGGCGATCTTGCCGTCGCGCCAGACCGTCACGTCGAGACGCGTCGCGAGTGCGTTCGTCACCGACACGCCCACGCCGTGCAGGCCGCCCGAGAACGTATACGCGCCGCCGGCGGCCTTGTCGAACTTGCCGCCCGCATGCAGGCGCGTGAACACGATCTCGACCACCGGCACGCCTTCTTCCGGGTGCATGCCGAACGGGATGCCGCGGCCGTCGTCTTCGACCGACACCGACTGGTCGGTGTGCAGCGTGACCGTGATCTGCTTGCCGTAGCCGCCGAGCGCCTCGTCGGACGCGTTGTCGATGACTTCCTGGATGATGTGCAGCGGATTTTCGGTACGGGTGTACATGCCGGGCCGCTGCTTGACCGGCTCGAGACCCTTGAGCACCTTGATCGATGCTTCGCTATAGGCCGCGCTGGGTTTCTTCGTTGACATAGGCGCTGAATTTCGTCATTCATCGGGACGTTGTCCACACCTCGTGTGGATAACGTCGTGGACAAAACGTTGAGTTCCGTAAAAAAGCGAATCGAAACAACGGTGTGCTTGGACTGCTCCGAAAGCGGGCGCGCGGCGTGCGCGGCGCGCTCCTGAACGCGCGGTATTTTACTGGTTCCGCGTGGCGCGCCAATCGCGGGATCGGCGCGCGCCGCACGCGTCACGCCGGCTTGCGCTTCGCCTCGAGCGTTTCCCACCGTTCGAGCGCGGCGAGCAGTTCGTCGTCGATCGCCGCGAACCGCTCGGTCAGGCGCGTGCCCTCCTGCGGATCCTTCGCGAAAATCGAGCCGTCCTCGAGCTGCGCATTGATCGTCTTCTGCTCCGCTTCGAGCGCGGCGATCTTCTCCGGCAGCGAATCGAGTTCGCGCTGCTCGTTGAACGACAGCTTCACCGTACGCTGCGCGTTGCGGCCCGCCGCGCTCTTCGCCGGCTCGTCCTTCGCGGGCGCCGCTTCCTTGACCGCGCGCTTCGCCGCCTCCTGCTGCGCGAGCTGCTCCGAACGTGCGCTCTGAATCTGCCAGTCGGTGAAGCCGCCGACGTATTCGCGCCACTTGCCGTCGCCCTCGGCCGCGATCACCGACGTCACGACGTTGTCGAGAAACGCGCGATCGTGACTGACGAGCAGCACCGTGCCGTCGTAGTCGGCGAGCAGCTCTTCGAGCAGTTCGAGCGTCGGGATGTCGAGGTCGTTGGTCGGTTCGTCGAGCACCAGCACGTTGGCCGGGCGTGCGAACAGGCGCGCGAGCAGCAGCCGGTTGCGCTCGCCGCCCGACAGCGACTTCACCGGCGAACGCGCGCGTTCCGGCGCGAACAGGAAATCGCCGAGATAGCTCATCACGTGCTTGCGCACGCCGCCGATCTCGACCCATTCGCTGCCGGGGCTGATCGTATCCGCGAGGCTCTTCTCCTGGTCGAGCTGCGCGCGCATCTGGTCGAAATACGCGACCTGCAGGTTCGTGCCGGTGCGCACCGTGCCTTCGTCCGGCTTCAGGTCGCCGAGGATCAGCTTCAGCAACGTCGTCTTGCCGGCGCCGTTCGGGCCGACGAAGCCGATCTTGTCGCCGCGCATGACCGTCGTCGAGAAACGGTCGACCACCGTGCGGCCGCCGTAACGCTTCGTCACGTCGGTCAGCTCCGCGACGATCTTGCCGGACTTCTCGCCCTGCGCGACGTCGAGCTTCACGTTGCCCTGCGCATTACGGCGCTCGGCGCGCTCGTTGCGCATCTGCACGAGCCGCGCGATGCGGCCGACGCTGCGCGTACGGCGCGCTTCGACGCCCTTGCGGATCCACACTTCTTCCTGCGCGAGCAGCTTGTCGAATTTCTCGTTCTCCACGCGCTCGACTTCGAGCTGCTGCGCCTTGCGCGTCTGGTACGCGGAGAAATTGCCCGGATACGACAGCAGCCGGCCGCGATCGAGCTCGACGATGCGCGTCGCGACCCGGTCGAGAAACGCGCGATCGTGGGTGATGAACAGCAGCCCCGCGCGCTGCGCGACGAGCAGCTCTTCGAGCCAGCGGATACCGTCGAAATCGAGGTGGTTGGTCGGTTCGTCCAGCAGCAGCACGTCGGGCTGCAGCACCAGCGCGCGCGCCAGCGCGACGCGCTTCTGCATCCCGCCCGACAGCGCGTCGACGCGGGCGTCGCCGTCCTGCAGGCCGATCTGCGCGAGCGTCATCGATACGCGCGTGCGCCAGTTCCATGCGTCGTGCGCGTCCAGCGACGACTGCAGTGCGTTCATCCGCGCGAGCAGCGCATCGTGCTCGGCGCCTTCCGGTATCTCCGCGAGGCGGTGCGCGATCGAATCGTATTCTTCGAGCAGTTCGCGCGTGTGCGCCAGCCCCGACGCGACCGCGTCGAACACCGTCGCACCCGGCTCGAATTCGGGCTCTTGCGGCACGTAGACGGTCACGAGTTCCTGCTGGCGCGTGACCAGCCCGTCGTCGGCCTTCGCAAGACCGGCGACGATCTTCAGCAGCGACGACTTGCCCGCGCCGTTGCGGCCGATCAGGCCGACGCGCTCGCCGGCCTCCAGCGAGAAATCCGCGTGATCGAGCAACGCGACGTGACCGAACGCGAGCTGCGCGCCGGTAATGGAATAGAGCGACATGGGGAGACGGCGATGAGAGAAATCGGAAGCGCCCATTGTACCGGTCGCGGAGGCCGGTATCGGCTCGGCCGGACGGACGAAGGCCGCGGGTCGCGCTCGAAGCGCGCCGGCGCGGTGCCGTGAGCGGGTTGCGGCCGGATTCCGGTGCGGATGCCGGCCGCGGTTTGCGTTCCCGCGAAAACGACCGAATGCCGGCCGGATGCCCGCGCGGCCGGCCGATCGGCAGATCCCGCGCGCGGCGCATCGGGCGCCTGCGCGGGATGCGCGGTTATTTCGTTATTTCACGTTGACCGTGATCGTCGAGCTCATTTCGGGGCCGTACGAACGGTGCGCGCCGTCGCCGAGCTGCAGCGTCAACGTGTGCTGGCCGGGCGGCAGCTTCACGTCGGTTTCGGTCTGGGCCTTGCCGAAATGCAGCGAATGGTCGGTCGCCGGGATCACGTCGCCCTTCGGCACCGGCTTGCCGTCGATCAACAGGTGATGGTGACCGGTATCCGGCGTCATGTCGCCGGCCGGCTTGAGCGCCATGCCTTCGAGACCGAACTTCACGTGCACGGGGCTCGACACCGTCGCGCCGTCCTGCGGCTCGACGAAGAACACACGCGCTTCGGCGCACGCGAGCGTCGACACGGCCAGCGCCGCGACACAGACTGCACCCGCGATCCACTTTCTGTTGAGCATCGTTACCTCCTTCTGATTGACAGGCCCACGAAGCATACACCGCGTGCCCGGCCGACGCGTCGGCGTCGGTTGTTCGCGATGCGTACGTTTAAAACGACGTTGCGCAGGTGTTCGGCGAAATTCCGGTACCATTGCGCCTTTCGTCCGCCGGCGAGGCTGCGGACGGCATCGCCGAATTTTCATTGTCCCGAGCGCAACATGAGCGAAGTAACCGAATACCAGAGCTGGGTCTGCCTGATTTGCGGGTGGGTCTACAACGAAGCGGAAGGGCTGCCCGACGAAGGCATCGCGGCCGGCACCCGTTTCGCCGACATTCCCGCCGACTGGCGCTGCCCGCTGTGCGACGTGGGCAAGGAAGATTTCGTCGTCGTCGATTTCTGATTTTCCGCTCCGATCGCGGTTGATTACACGATGCGCGCGTCGGTGTGCATTCCGAGCCGCCGACGCGCCGCGCGTTTGCTATACTCTGCGCGCTGTCCACACCGCCGTCCGGTTCGCGTTTTTTGCGCGCGATTAGCCGGACATGGCTCTCCCCGTAGTTCAATGGATAGAACAAGCGCCTCCTAAGCGCTAGATACAGGTTCGATTCCTGTCGGGGGGACCAGCCAAGCTCTACCCCCCAAGACTCACCGCCCCCCGCTCAAGCAACGACCACCGTAAACTCGACCCCCGACTCGAAATCCAGCGTCGTGGTCGAAAAACGCGGATCCTCGTCGAGGTAATCCTTGTACGGTCGAACGGCGTCCTCGGCCGTGTACATATTGTCGGCAAGCACGATCGACCCCGGCCGCAGTAGGCGCTCGATCTGCCTGAACAGCTTCAGATAGGCGTCAGCCCATACGTCGATAAACACCATGTCGACAGTCCCGTCCAGTTCGGCAACCGTCTCGAATACATCGCCCTCCCGCAAGTCGACATACGCATCCAGCCCCGCTGTTTCGACGTGAGTCCGCAAGCGCGCGCACTTGAGCGCATCACGTTCGGTCGCGATGACCGCGCCACGGCCCAACGTGCGCAGCGCGTCGGCAAGATACAGGGTCGACACACCGCAGGAACTACCGAGCTCTAGGATTCTGGCCGACCGTTGCGACAGCACGAGGTTGCGCAGGAATCGCCCCGTCTCCGCCGACACGGCCAACGACAGCGCACTGCTTTCCGACGATTCGAAATCGTCGCTGAACAGGCCGAACGTTTCGAGAAAGCGCCCTCGCAGCCGGGGCGCGAGCGTTTCGTATTCGTCGACGAGCGTCGGAAACGCCGCATTCGGCCCCTGGAACTGCGCGCGGGCCCGGGCGATGATTTCGCTCCGGCTTTCTTCATGAAGCCGTTGCAAAAGAACGTCGGTAGTTGAAGCCAAGTGCATTCCTTGACGAGATTGATCATGTGAACGGCGTATCCAGCGACTGCCATCCGTCAGACTGCCTGCGACACCGTGCCGTCATCGGCGAGCACGGCCGGCGCTATGCCCTTCTGGCAAGCGTGATCGCCCGTTCGGGACACGCAGTCACGCAAAGCCCGCATGACCGGCAGGCTTGCGCATTCGGCGTGTAGGCGACTTTCATTCCATGCACGCGCAGTTTCAAGCGATGCATCAGCCCGAGGTCGAGGTAATCGGCCTGATCGACGCGCCGCACCTCGAACACGTTTTCCGGGCAAACGGTGACGCAATCCCCCTTGCCTTCGCAACGTTTCAGGTCGACGACCGGCGCGATCACGCCCGCCTTCTGCTTGCAGTCGGCCGTTGATTTTTCGCGCATGTTCACTCCTCCGTGCGCCGGCTGCCGCGCGATCGCCATGCGGCCCGGAAATGCTCACGCTCTTCGGGCGTCATGGCTTCCCACTTGCGCCAGTGGCGCCGGCCGTGCCAGCCGCGGTGTCCGCGAAATCCGCCGAACAGGATACGGCTCAACACGAGCAGCCCCAGCGCATGCGCGAAGTCGATCGTCCGGGCGCCGACGAACAGCGCCGGCATCACCCAGTTCCACAACATCATGACGATCCATCCGAGCACGCCTATGGCGACCACCACGAGCAGCGCCTTGCCCGCACATCTGATTCGAAAATTCATCCGTCGACTCCTCTAGATATCCAGTTCGTCGTAAATGGGTTGCAGTCGAGCACGCAGATGCAGGACCGCGTAGCGTTTGCGCGCCAGCAGCGTATTAAGCGTGACGCCGCTTTGCGTGGCCATCTCCTTGAAGGACAGCCCCTCCAGTTCGTGTGCGATGAAAACCTCGCGCTGATTCGCCGGCAACTCGTCGAGCGCATCCTGCAACGCCTTCAGCAACAGCGTGCGTGCGTAGAGCGCTTCAGGGCCGGCATCGTGCGCCGGTAACGCGAGATCCAGGCGATACTCGCTGTCCGCTTCGTCGTCGGCATCGAGCAGATCGGTCAGCGGCTGCTCCTTCTTTTTGCGAAAACGATCGATGATGCGGTTGCGCGCGGCACGGAACAGCCACGCACTCGCCTGTTCGATCGGCGCAGGAAGCCGATAAGCCTGGACGAATTCGTGAAGCACATCCTGCAGAACGTCCTCGGCATCGTCCGGGTCGCGTATCCGGCGCCGAATGAAGTTCCCTAGCCTCGTTCGTTCACGCATCACCGTCGCAGTGATGTCGCGGTCTGGGTCGGTCATCGTGTGCGAAGTGGGTGGCGGTTCCATGCGTCTGAAGACGTTTCAGGCGCGCGAATATTGTGGCGAAGGTGAAAAATTTCCGGTCGTACGCGTCGGCTTCCCTGCGTTGCAGTCGTTTCAAGGAACAGGCCCGATATGAGTCGGGCCGTCTTCGCACGAATCGTTTGACTCTGCGCACCGACCCAAGTACACTTCGCGCCGCGGGGTGGAGCAGTCTGGCAGCTCGTCGGGCTCATAACCCGAAGGTCGTAGGTTCAAATCCTACCCCCGCAACCAAATACCGAAAAAAGCCCGCTTTGCGAAAGCAAGCGGGTTTTTTTCCATTCGACGGTCCGGGATATTGCTGGCGCGCGCAGGCGGCACACGAATGATGTGTGCAATCGAGCATTCGCTACGATATGCGACACACGCGCGCACCTCGCCCGTTCGCCGCTGATATGCACTGAACGTTGCGTAGAATTCCGAACTTTCTTCAGTTCAGCACACGGACTTCGCCCATGCTTCGGACGATCGCGGCGTTCGCCGCGCTTTCAGCGATGACCGGCACGGCCAACGCCGCCGACACCGACACGGCCTCCGCCAAACAGCGCTACGTCAGCCCGGGCATCGCCAACGTCACTGCGTTGGCAGCCCCGCGTCCGGACAACACGTCCCCCGACACCCGCTGCCGGGAACTGGCCGCCGGCATCGACGCGGTCATGCACTCGCCCGACCGCGGCCAGAAGGTCGTGCGCGGGATGAGCCCGGACGGCAAGCCGCGCAACGAACTGCGGGCCTACGACAAACGGGCCGATCTGGAAGCCGAGCACCAGCGCGCCGGCTGCCGATAGAGAGCGACGACGCACCCGCCGTCACCCGGCCCGCTCACGCCGCGCATCGGCGTTTAGGCATTCGCCCCGCCGTCGATCGTCAACCCGGTCCCGGTGATCGATCGCCCTTCCGGCCCGACGATGAACGCCACGAGCGCGGCTACGTCGTCGGCCTTGCCGTACTGCTGAATCGCCATCCGCGAACGCTGCGCATCGGCGTGCTCGCCATCGGCCGGATTCATATCGGTATCGGTGGAGCCCGGATGCACGATGTTCACGGTGATGCCGCGCGAGCCGAGATCGCGCGCGAGCCCTTGCGTCCAGCCGATCAATGCGGCCTTGCTCGCCGCATAGAGGCTCATCCCCGCATCGGGCACA
Source organism: Burkholderia sp. MSMB1078WGS (assembly GCF_001528895.1). Lineage (NCBI taxonomy): Bacteria > Pseudomonadati > Pseudomonadota > Betaproteobacteria > Burkholderiales > Burkholderiaceae > Burkholderia > Burkholderia sp. MSMB1078WGS. Next base: position 156,726 of record NZ_LPDI01000110.1, read on the forward strand.
CGCGTCGCGAGGCAACTGCCGGTCGACACGATGCGCCCGCCCTCCCCGAGATGACGCGCCGCCGCCTGCGACGCGACGATCACCGCACGCACGTTCACGTTCAGCGTCGCATCGATATCGTCGAGCGTGAGTTCGTTCAGCGCGCCGGCCCGGAAAATCCCCGCGTTGTTGACGAGGATGTCGAGGCCGCCGAACGCCTGCGCGGCACGATCGACCGCGTTGCGCACGGCAAGCGGATCGGCGCTGTCGGCCTGGATCGCCACGGCGCGACGGCCCAGCGCTTCGATGCCGGCGACGACGGCCTGCGCCCGCTCGGCCGATTTTTCATACGTGATCGCCACGTCGGCGCCGTCGGCTGCCAGCCGTTTGGCGATCGCCGCGCCGATGCCGCGGCTGCCGCCGGTGATGAGTGCACGCTTGCCCTGAAGTCGGTTCATGTTGGTTCCTTTCCTCATTTATGTAACGACCAACACAGAATGTGGCAAGTTGCGTCGCACAGTCAATTGATTTATTTTATCGATCGATACAGATATCGACGAAGGAACGGACGCAATGGCTGAACGAGGCCGACCGAGAAGCTTCGACAAGGAAGCGGCGCTGGATCGCGCGATGGAGGTGTTCTGGCGTCTCGGCTACGAAGGGGCGTCGATGACGGACTTGACGGCCGCGATGGGCATCGCGTCGCCGAGCCTGTATGCGGCCTTCGGCAGCAAGGAAGCGTTGTTCCGGCAAGCCCTCGAGCATTACCGCGCAACCGAGGGGCGGGAAATCTGGGGGGGCGTCGAACAGGCGGCCAGCGCGTACGACGCCGTGCAGAACTACCTGATGGATACCGCACGCGTGTTCACGCGGCGTTCGAAGCCGGCCGGCTGCCTGATCGTGTTGTCTGCGCTGCATCCGGCCGAACGTTCCGACATGGTCCGGCAGACGTTGATCGCGATGCGCGAGGGCACGGTCGACGCGCTGCGGGAACGCCTCGCGCAAGGCGTCGCGACCGGCGAAATATCGGCGCACGCGAACGTCGATGCGATCGCGCGCTACTACGTGACGGTTCAGCAGGGGATGTCGATCCAGGCGCGCGACGGCGCGAGCCGCCGCGATCTGGAGGCCGTCGCGCAGGCCGCGCTGGCCGCATGGCCGGCGCTCGTCGGCGCGCGCGGCGCGGCCGGCGCGACTGGCGGATAGCGGCAGGACGCCGCCGGGAGATTACTGTTTCGCGGCTTGCTGCACGTCCTTCGACGCATGCCACACGCGATAGCGGACGTCGAAGCCATCCGGTACATACACGACGAGCGGCAGACGGCTGTTGTAGCGCAGCAGCTGACCGTCGCCGCGCTCCTGCACGAACCGTTGCTGCGGCGCCTGGCCCGGGCACGCCATCAGCGTCGATGCCGGGCCCTTCACGTCGGTGAGCCGGTAATACGTGTAGCCCCAGCCCTTCACGTCCTCGGCGGTCAGTTCGCCGCCGAACCACTGCTGGTTGCAGTCGGTCTGCAGCGTCTTGCCGATCATCAGCTCGACGCGCGCATCGCCCTCGTTCTCGAGCGCGGGCAGCGCGATCACGGCGCGCTGCTGGCCGGCGGCTGCCTGCGGAAACATCTTGATCGACTCGGCCGGCACGGCGGGTGCGGATGCCGGCGCGGCCACGCATGCAGCGGCCGTCATCACGCAGAAGGCGGCCAGCGCGGCCCGGATCGCGAATTTCATCGATGTGCTCCTGAAAAACAAATGAGCGCCGGATGCTAACACTTTCGTCGCAAGACCTTACGAGGCTGTAATTTGGCGACACAATTGCAAACAGCCGGCAATCCCCGGGCGCGGTACTTATAGCGGAACCAACGGAGAACATCATGCTGAAGCTCATTGCCGCCGCCGGCGTCGCCACCCTGCTGGCCGGCTGCGTGGTCGCCCCGGACGCCGGATACGGCTACGGGCAGCCCTACTATTCCGATCCCGGCTATGCGTACGCCCCGTCTCCCGTGTACGGCACGGTCAACATCTGGGGCGGAGGCGGTGGACGCGACTGGGATCGCGGCCGGCGCGACTACCATCACTGGGACGGCGATCGCGGCAACCGCGGCAACGGCTGGTGGCGCGGCGGCGGACGCCGCGGCGACTGGAACGAAGGCGGCGGTGGCGGCGGACACGGTCGCGGCGACGGCGGCGGTCATCGCCACTGACGCGCAATTGCAACCGTTTGTATCCATGCATGGCCCGCCGATGGCCGGCGGCGCATCACACCGGCGAACGGACAGCCACGCAATAGACAAAGGCCCTCGCATCGAGCGAGGGCCTTTCGTCGTCCGGCCGGGCGAAGCGAACGTCGGCGAGAGCGTGGCCGCCGGGCACCGAACCCGCTCGCGCGCCGCCGCTTACCAGCCCGCCGGTTGCGCGTAGCCACCCTGCACCGGCGCCCCACACACATACGCACGCTGGTAGCGGTCGTAGCAATAGTTCGGGCCGTCGTCCTGGTACTGCGCCTGCTGATAGGTCGGGTAGGCAGGCTGCTGGTACGCGGGCGCCTGGTAGTAGGTCGGCGGCTGATAGGCCGGCGCCTGGTACGCGGGTGCCTGATATGCGACGGGCGGATTCATCGCCGACGTCACGATCGCACCCAGCACCGCGCCGCCGATCAATGCGCCGATGACGGCGCCGCCGTCGCGGCCATGCGCGGACGCCGGGCCCGCGACCGCGAGCGAACCGGCAAGGACACATACTGCGGCAATTTTTTTCATGATGGACTCCCACGCGAAGTGGTACTGGATGCGATGCATTGTGGCGGTTCGCGACCGTAATAGATGCAGCAAGTGGTAACGCGCGATTACCGGTATCGCACCCGCCGAAACGCGGCGTCGCCGTGCTACGATTTTCGGCATACAGGAGACGCCGTCATGCAGCCCGAAACCGCCCGCCGTTTCGATACCGAATTCGCACCGCGCATCGCGCAGGCCATCGCCGCGTTCTTCGCCGATCACGTGCAGACCGACGTCGTCCCCTATGGCGGGCACGGACATCCGACGCGCGTGCAGATCCGCAGCGCGCCGCACGAGCACGTGAGCGGCTTCGTGCATCCGCTGAATCTCGAACTGACGTGGGACACCGACGAGATCGAGCGGCTGATGGAACCCGACGGCCCGCAGCGCTTCGAGCACTACCTCGCCGCGCTGCCGAGAAAGCTGGGCGCGTGGCAGGGCGCGCGCGACATCGATCTCGCATCGCGCACGCAGGCCGACCCGCTCGTGCGGCTCGGCGGCCTCGACTTCGAAGGCTGAATGCGCGCGCCCGCCGACGGCCGTGCGGCGCGACGTCGCGCGAGGCGGCCCGGTGATACACTCGACCGGCCCCGCCCCGGTGCAGCCGCGCCGGCCGGGCCGTTCATCGCCGCCTCCCCCCCTGCACATGGTTGCGCACGCAACCGGCAAGCGGGCGCGCGGACAACCATGCTCTCGCTCCTGTCATGAACGCCGATACCGGCCTGCCGCTTCCGCAACGCTACTGGGCGATCGTCTGCGTCGCCCTGGGCATCACGCTCGCCGTGCTCGACGGCGCCATCTCGAACGTCGCGCTGCCGACCATCGCGCGCGACCTGCGCGCGTCCGACGCCGCGTCGATCTGGATCGTCAACGCGTATCAGCTCGCGGTCACGATCACGCTGCTGCCGCTCGCGTCGCTCGGCGAACGTATCGGCTATCGCCGCATCTACATCGCCGGGCTCGCGCTGTTCACCGCGGCGTCGCTCGGCTGCGCGCTCGCCGGCTCGCTGCCGATGCTGGCCGTGATGCGCGTGATCCAGGGGTTCGGCGCGGCCGGCATCATGAGCGTCAACGCGGCGCTCGTGCGAATGATCTACCCGTCGTCGATGCTCGGGCGCGGGCTGTCGATCAACGCGATGGTGGTCGCGCTGTCGTCGGCGATCGGGCCGACGGTCGCGTCGGCGATCCTGTCGTTCGCGTCGTGGCCGTGGCTCTTCGCGGTCAACGTGCCGATCGGCATCGCGGCCGTGCTCGGCAGCCTGCGCGCGCTGCCGGCCAACCCGCTGCACGATGCGCCGTACGACTTCCCGAGCGCGCTGATGAACGCTTGCGTGTTCGGGCTGCTGATCACGGCCGTCGACGGGCTCGGTCACGGTGAAGGTCATGCGTACGTCGCGGCCGAACTGGCCGTCGCGTTCGTGGTCGGCTACTTCTTCGTGAAGCGTCAGTTGTCGCAGCCGGCGCCGCTCTTGCCGGTCGACCTGATGCGCATCCCGATGTTCGCGCTGTCGGTCTACACGTCGACGGCGTCGTTCACGTCGCAGATGCTCGCGTTCGTCGCGCTGCCGTTCTGGCTGCAGAATTCGCTGGGGTTCTCGCAGGTCGAGACGGGGCTCTACATGACGCCGTGGCCGCTCGTGATCGTGTTCGCCGCGCCGCTCGCGGGCGTGCTGTCGGACCGCTATTCGGCCGGCATGCTCGGCGGGATCGGGCTCGCGCTGTTCGCCGCCGGGCTGCTGTCGCTCGCGACGATCGGCGTGCACCCGGGCACGGTCGACATCGTGTGGCGGATGGCGCTGTGCGGCGCGGGCTTCGGGCTATTCCAGTCGCCGAACAATCGCGCGATGCTGTCGTCGGCACCGCGCGCACGCAGCGGCGGCGCCGGCGGCATGCTGAGCACCGCACGCCTGACGGGCCAGACGCTCGGCGCCGCGCTCGTCGCGCTAATTTTCGGGCTCGCGCCGGACCGCGGGCCGACGATCGCACTCTATGTCGCCACGGCGTTCGCGGCGGTGGCCGCGGTCGTCAGCCTGCTGCGCATCGCGTCGCCGCGGCCGGACACGGCAGCCTGACACCGTCGCGCGCCGCACAGGCGGCGGGCGTCATGCGGCGTCGAGCGTATCCATCACGAAGCGCACACGCGCCTTCACGCTCACGCGCGGCAACTCGATCAGCCGATAGCCGTACGACGTATAGCAATCGACCATCGCGTCGTAGGTCCGCACCGCCTCCGCGAAATCCTGCCGCCGCTCGGTGTCCTGCGCATAGATGTCGGGCCACGGCGGTGCGATGAACACGCGCCGGTGATAGCGGAAACGCCGCGCCGCGGCTTCCGCGTGCGCGGGCACCGCCAACCCGGTCAGCGTCAGATAACCGATCACGTCCGGCACGCCGCGGTCGAAGAACACCGGACCGCGCGCCTGCCGCGCGAGATGGTAGGACCGCATCTCCCAGCTCAGCATCAGCTCGGCGAACGCGGCCGGGTCACGCCACGGCAGCGCCGGGCCGTCGACGGCCATCTGGTCGCGGATCACGCCGCGCCCGGCCTCCTGCGAGCGCGCAAACCCGGCGCGCTCGAGCGCATCGAGCAACGTGCTCTTGCCCGAACCCGGGCCGCCCGTCACGACGAAGAAGCGGCCGGTCGTGTCGTCGACCGCTTCGTCGTCGCGATCGGCGGCGTGCGGCGCAGCGGCGCCCGGCGCGGCGGCGCCCGGCGCGAACTCACGCATGCGCGACCCGCCGGCCCGCGCGCTGCGTGACCGACGCCGCGGCCGCGACGCTGCGCAAGTCGGCGACGAAGGTGTCGCGCCAGACCGACAGGTCGTTCTCGCGCAGCCGCGCGAGGTTCTCCTCGTGACGCGCCTGCCGCTCCGCGAGCGGCATCGACAGCGCGCGTTCGAGCGCCTCGGCCATCTGCGACAGGTCGTACGGATTGACGAGCAGCGCGCCGGTCAGCTCGGCCGCCGCGCCCGCGAACTCCGACAGCACGAGCACGCCCGGATCGGCTGGATCCTGCGAAGCGACGTATTCCTTCGCGACGAGATTCATCCCGTCGCGCAGCGGCGTCACGTAGCCGACCTGCGACATCCGGAAGAACGCCATCAGCAGGTTGCGCTCGTACTTGCGGTTCAGGTACTGGATCGGCGTCCAGTCGAGCTGCGAGAAGCGGCCGTTGATCCGGCCGGCCTCGCCTTCGAGCGTTTCGCGGATGTGCTGATAGGTCTGCACGTCGGAACGCGTCGGCGGCGCGATCTGCAGAAGCGACACGCGCCCCTGCCAGCCCGGCGCATTCGCGAGCATCCGCTCGAACGACTGGAAGCGCTCGACGAGCCCCTTCGAGTAATCGAGACGGTCGACGCTCATCACCAGCTTGCGGTCGCCCAGCGCCTCGCGCAGCATCTTCACCGGCTTGCGCGTGCCGTACTGGACGGCCGCCTGCGCGATCGCGTCGGGATGCACGCCGATCGGATAGGCCGCGACCTTCACGACGCGGCCATGCGCGTGCAGCATCCCGTCGTCGCTCGCCGCGCCGATGCCGCGCCGCTCGATGTAGTCGGTGAAGGCCTGCTTGTCGGCCTCGGTCTGGAAACCCGCGACGTCGTACGCGCACATGAACTTAACGAGCTCCTCGTGCGGCGGCACGAGGCGCAGCATGTCGGGCGACGGAAACGGGATGTGCAGGAAGAAGCCGATCGGGTTCTTCACGCCGAGTTCGCGCAAGCAGTTCGCGAACGGCAGCAGGTGGTAGTCGTGCACCCAGATCAGGTCGTCCGGCCGCAGCAGCGCGGCGAGTTGCTTCGCGAGCATCGCGTTCACGCGCAGGTAACCGGCGTACTCCTGCCGATCGAAGCGCGCGAGATCGCCGCGGTAATGGAACACCGGCCACAGCGTCGCGTTCGAGAAGCCGCGGTAGTACTGGTCGTAGTCGCGCCGGGTCAGGCCGACCGTCGCATACGTCACGTTGCCGTCCCGCTGGATCGCGGGCTCGGCATCCGGCGTACCGACGATCTCGCCGTTCCAGCCGAACCAGACGCCGCCCGTTTCCTTCAGCGCGTCCATCACGCCGACGGCCAGACCGCCCGCGCTCGGGCGCGTATCCTCGCCGGCGGCGACACGATTCGATACCACGATCAATCTGCTCATGCGACTTCCCCTCCTCGATTCGATTGGCTGGCGCGCAACGCACGCCGAAGCAGGCGCGGCGGCCCGAAGGCGGCCGCGCGGCGACTCAGTTCCGAGAATTGCAATGAAATACGGCGGTGGAATGCGGCGACGACCGTATCAAGCGTCCTGCTCCTGACCGAGGTCGCGTTGATAGTCGAGCCCTTCCGGGCGAGCACCACCCTGGTTGTGATCGCCGTCCGACGGCGTCTCGTCCGGCGCGCCCGCAGGCGGTGCCGATGGCGCGTCGGTCTGCGGACGCGGGCGGTCTTCCGGATGGCCGGCCGCCGCGTCAGGCGGCCGGTGTGACAACCGTTTCGAACGGCGCATGGCTGGGTGTCTCATATGCGGCGCGGCTCGAGGCCGTCGTAGAAACATTCCATAACAAAACAGTCTAGGTCGCGTCATCGCGGCCGATGGTAACAATTACCTTCAATTTGTAACGTTTCGACCCTTCGTCGAGCATCTATCCGACAATAACGCCGCCCGCGCGCACGCGGTCTGCCGCACGGCGATTTGTCAAAGCTTTGCAGTTTTCCCATGACAATTGCGAAACAATGACGCGGCATCAGGCGTGCACGCGTCGCCGCTCACCCAGACAGGACTTGCACTCAGGGATGAACATTCGTTTCGAATCGCCGCGCCGGGCCACGCCGGCGCGCGTCGTGCTGGCCGCGATCGCCACGGCCGCACTGCTGTCCGGCTGCAATTCGTTGTACAGCGAAGGCGCGACGGCCGGCGCCGGTATCGCGGGCGCCGCGATCGCCTCCAAGGTCACCAACAACGCCGCCGTCGCGACGGGCATCGGCCTCGGCGCCGTCGCCGGCGCGCGGGCCGGCGTCCAGTACACGCAACGCGTCGCGCACCGCTACACGCAGGAGCAGATCGCGAAGGCGGCCGGCCCGCTCGACGTCGGCGGCGTCGCGCCGTGGTCGACGCACCATTCGTTCCCGATCGAGGACGACGAGCAGGGCCGCGTGACGGTCAGCCGCATGATCAGCGTCGGTCCGCTCGACTGCAAGGAAATCGTGTTCGCGGTCGACACACCGGCGAAGGCCGACAAGGCCGCGCAATCGGCGTTCTACGTCGCCACCATCTGCCGCGACGGGCCCGTGTGGAAATGGGCGTCGGCCGAACCGGCGACCGAACGCTGGGGCGCGCTGCAATGAGCGTCGCGATTCGTATCGCGGCGATCGGTGCGCTGTGCGCGGCGACGGTTGTGCTGTCGGGCTGCGGGTCGGTCGGCGCGGCGAGCGGCGCGCTGGCCGGTGCGGCGACGGGCCTCGTCACCGCGAACCCGGCGGTCGGCGTCGGTGTCGGGATCGCCGTGCAGGCCGCGACCGACGAAGCCGTCAACCGCACGATGAAGCAGTTCCATCAGAACCAGCAGGACGCGATCGCGAAGACGGCCGGCAGTCTCGCCGTCGGCGAAGTGAAGCCGTGGAAGGTGAAGAACACGCTGCCGCTCGAAAACGGCGAAGGCGAGGTGCGGGTCACACGCGCGTACTCGTCGGCGCTCGCGCTGTGCAAGGAATTCGCGTTCTCGGTGAAGGACGGCGACAAGGCCGACTGGTATTTCGCGAATGCGTGCCAGCAAGGCACGCACTGGAAGTGGGCGTCGGCGGAACCGGCCGTCGATCGGTGGGGGAATTTGCAGTAACGGGGCGATGCGTGGTGCGTGGTGCGCGGCGCGTGATGCTCGAAGCACGCGAATACCGGGCCGGGTCGCACGGCCCGGCCCGGCGCGATCAGGACTCGACGTCCTCGAGGCTGAAGATTTCGGTCTGGTCGTTGTACGAGAAGATCTCGCCGTAACGGCCCCAGTCGATCACCGCGTCGAGCGTCTCCTCGGCCGCGCCGTCCGACAGGAAGTCCTCGAGCTCCTGCTCGAAGCGCACGCGCGGCGCGCGGTGGCCCGGACGCTCGTTCAGCACCTTCTTGATCCGGGCAGCAAGCGGCACGTGCTTCAGCAGGTGATCCGCGAACATCAGCTTGCGCTCCTGCGTGCCGAATTCC
>NZ_LPDI01000111.1:0-102527 GCF_001528895.1 Burkholderia sp. MSMB1078WGS
AGCCGGACAGCTTACGCGGCCCGAAAGCGGACATTTCTATGTAGCCAAAAGCGGACATTTCAATCTAGCTACTACAATACAAACTATCGATAATGTTGATTATGTCAAATTCAAGATGCGGGAGAAGATGCTGCTGGCCACCGGTCTTTCGTGCGGCAATCCAGTATTCCCTGGGAAGTGCTTCCGCACAAAATGCGACTGTGATCCAGGCATGGGCTGCTGGCACAGGCTACGCGATTGGCAGCACGCGGGCGTCTGGAATCGACGTCATCGGGAGGTAAAGCCCGCGCGACCGACACTCGGTCGGCCAACGCCGCATGGTCCGGTCACACGTGCGTCGAATTGCGTTAGAAATGCCACACGTTCGCTACCCTTCTCAGTCGCAATTCCGGGATCGCGCGTCCTCGCGTTCAGACCTTACACCACTGCACTTGACCTCGAGTGAGGCTGGTTGCCAATCCAGAAGGAATCTCACGAAGGCGCCTGCAAGGTGCGCCGCAAGAGCGGATCGAACGTGTATCTCTCCACCATACTTCTGCTCGATGCAGCCGATCCGGTCCGCGCGCATCCTTCATCGTCCCGGCGCGCGCCGCGCGCCGGGACCGGTTGCCGCCTGGCGGCCTCATCGCCGTCAGAACCGATACGTCGCCCCGACCTGGAAGAAGCGGCCGAGGTCCGTGTAGAGCGACTGGTCATAGCCCGTGATGTCGGGCACGGCTTGCCACTCGACGTCGAACGGCGGCTTCTTGTCGAAGAGGTTCGTGATGCCGCCGTAAATCGTCCAGTGCTTGAAGCCGCGGTAGTTGAACATCAGGTTGAACTGGCTGTACGACGCCACCGAGCCCGTGCCGCCGTCGCCGAATTCCGCGGCCACGGCGTTCGTATAGGGCCCCGTGTATTGCCAGGTCAGCGTGGTGGTCAGTTGCCGGTAGTCCCAGCTCAGGCTCGTATTGCCCTTCCAGCGCGGGTTGCTCGCGCCGAACGGCTGCAGCAGCGCAAGGTTGTTGCCGGCGAAGTCCTGCGGCGCGGTTCCGGGGCTGTGCAGCTTGAAGTGCCACACATAAGCCCAGTCGCCCGAGAGCGTGAACGTGCCGTACTTGGTGCGTAGCGCCTTGCGGAAGTTGAGATCGAAACCGTCGGTGTCGAGCGCGCCGAGGTTCACGAAATGCTGAACAAGGTAACGCACCGACCCGTCGGCGTTGCGCACGACGCGGGAAGGATCGTTGGCGACGAGCACCGCGTTCGGATCGTCGGTGCCGATGACTCCGTCGATGCGGACCTTGTAGAACGCCGCGCCGATATCGGTCATCGCGTCGGGCGAAAGCTGGAAGCCGATGTTGTAGTTCTTCGTGTGCTCGGGCTGAAGATTCGGATTGCCAGCGACTTGCTCCGTCGTGAAGTGCTTCGTCGGCACACCGCTCGGATCGTTCGGATCGACGAGGTTCTGGTGAGAGAGATAGACGGCCTGCGAGTTTTCGACGAGGGTCGGCGCGCGGAAGCCGCGACTATACGATGCATACGTCGTCAGCATTTGCACGGGCTGGAAACGCAGCGCAAAGCTCGGCGAAAATGCCCCGCCGAAGTCGCTGTAGTGATCGTAGCGGCCCGCCTGCGTGAACGTCAGGTTGCGCAGGATCGGAATGTCGACCTGGTAGAACGCGGCGGCGACGTTGCGCGAACCCTCCACCGTCTGCACGTTCGCGGGCGCTGATACGCCTTGCGACGCGAGCGTCTGCGGGTTGATCGTCGACGATTCGTGGCGGAACTCGGTGCCCAGGCCCAGGCCGACGGGTCCCCCGGGCAGCGTGAACAGATTCGACGTCGAGGCCTTGGCCGTCACGCTGTCGACCTTCGAGATGGCCTGCTGATCGTCGTCCGTGAAAACACCCTTCAGGCCGTTCGGCGTGGAGGCCGGGTTCGAGAAGTTGTAGGTGCCGTTGGCGAGCATGTTCTCGAGGCCCGCGACGTTGATCCGGTTGCTATACGTCGTATCGACGGTGCTCTGCGAGTGGCCGTAATCGGCCGACCAGTCCCACGCGCCGAACCTGCCCGCGTCGAACGCGCCTTTGACGCCCGTACTCGCCATCCAGAACGTCGATACCGTATCCGCCCCCACGACGTTGCCCGGGAAGGTCAGGTTGATCGCCGTCGGCACGCCGAACGGGTTATAGGGGTTGCTCACCGGTACCGTGCGCGGCAACGGCGAAACGGATCCGGTCGAAGGGTTGTAGATGTTCGTCGTGCTCGAGATCGAGGCCGGCCCCTGCGACTGGACGGTTTCATCGCGGCTCACCCAGAAGCCCGCATAGGCCTGCGTGTTGTCGTCGATCTTGAACGTGGCCCGCACCTTCGCGTTCAGGCGCGTCGTGGACGGAACGAGCGATGTCGAGGCGGCCGGGTTGTACGTGCAATTGGTCGCGCTCGTCTTGCTGCCCGGCGGGCACGGCGAAAGCGGCACCTTCGAGCCGTCCGCCAGCGACCAGTACGACTGCTGGTTCGGCCCGAGCGGCGCGGCCAGCCCGCCGGGATATTGCGTGAAGTCTTGCGCCGACGTCATGTCGCGATCGCCGAGCGTCGAGCCCGAATCGCGGTAATAGCTGGCGGCCGCGGTGACGTTGAAGCGATCCGAATTCAGATCGCCGAAGCCGGCCAGTACGCTGAAGTTGCCTTGCCCGTCGCCCGGATGCTGCGCCTTGCCGAGTTGGCCGTCGATCTGCAGGCCCTGAAAGTTCTTCTTCGTAATGATGTTGACGACGCCCGCGATCGCGTCCGACCCGTAGACGGACACCGCGCCGGTCTTGACGATCTCGACGCGCTCCACCATGTTCAGCGGAATTGCGTTGACATCGAAGAACGTGTCGGTGAAGTTCACCGACTGCGCATAGTTCGCGACGCGCTGGCCATCGACGAGCACGAGCGTGTATTTCTCGCTGAGCCCTCGCAACGCCATGCCGGCGCCGCCGGGGGCGGAGCTGTTCATTGTCGTCTGGCCCCAGCTGCTGGCGGAATTGGCCGAGGTCGAACGCAGGAAATCGGCGACCGTCGTGTATCCGCTTTGCTGGATTTCCTTCGCGGTGATGACCTGCACTTCGGTGTGGCCGACCTTGTCGGATGTGCGGATCAGCGAACCCGTCACCTCGAACTTGTCGAGCTTTTTCACGGTCTGCCCGCCCGCGGCAGTGCCCGACGCCGGCGCGGGCGCGGCGGCGGCGGTGCTGCCGGTTTGCTCGGTGGCGACGCCCCCGTCGACAGGCGTTGTCTGCGCGTAAGCGGAGGTACCCAAAGCCGCCGTCAACGCGACTTCAGCCCATGCGATGCTGCGTATTGCCGATCCCAAAGCCGTTGGTTTCATAACACCCCTTTGTCGTCGCAAGGCCTGACCTTTTTGTATGCACGGAGATTCGCCGGCCTTTAAATAGCGTTGCCCCGCATTCCTGATTCGCCATCTGGTGCTCACAACCATTCCGTCCGACCGCTTATTTCTTTCAACTTTATTTATTCTGCTTACAGGAATAACCAAGCTGAAATTCAAGAAATAAAATATCCACAAAATTAGTAGCTCTAATTACATGGATCGATCTATCCATGTATCGAACGGCCATGTGCAAGCCGTACTACCAATGGCACTTGGCACATTCTCGCCATGGCGCCTCGTCAACCACAACGTACGCGCTACCAGGAAAGGCAGTCACCCGTTGAAGAGCTGCTTTACGTATTCACTTTGAAAATCTTAATGCACGGAATCTTCATTACCGTTCACTACCAGGCTTTACGCTGGACGCGAACATATCAGGACAGAATCGACGCGTCAAAAAATATTTGATAGCACATAACTTTGTTTAGGTGCATTGAATGCACTCGGTTGGTGCCGAATGAAAATCGATATGGTTCATCAATCGCCACCGTTGCCTTTCTTCCTTGTTCGGCTGCTTTTTTTCCCCGCTCGTGGATGCGCCGCAATGGAGCACACGGCAGGCATTCGCCGGTCCGAACTGTTTTGTTTAGCCGACACGGGCACCCCCTGGAACGGGATTTTTCGGTCGGGTTCGGATGGTGTTCCTCGAATATCGGATAGGATTCCTGATAGAGCAGCCCCTCGAGCATGTGCGTGGCGTCGTGCACCGCCGAATTGACGGCTTTCGTGTGATATTTACACGTCGTCGCCCCTTGATCCCACCGCAACACCTCGTCGCGCACATCAATCGATCTCCAGATTCCCGGCCGTTTCCATGCGCTTCGTCACCGCCGCATGCCGCCCGCGTCGGCCTATGGACACGACTACCCGAAACGCCACCGGCGCGAACACCAGCCCGAACATCGTCGCCGCCAGCACGCCCCCGAACGCGCCGGTCCCGATCGAACGCCGGCTTTCCGCGCCCGCGCCGGTCGCCAGCACCAATGGCACGACGCCGAGCAGAAACGCCATCGACGTCATCACGATCGGCCGAAACCGTGCGGCCGCCGCCTCCACCACCGCCTGCCGCAGCGGCACGCCGCGTGCGACGAGTTCGCGCGCGAACTGCACGATCAGAATCGCATTCTTCGCCGACAACCCGATCACCGTAATCATCCCGACCTTGAAGTACACGTCGTTCGGCATCCCGCGCGCGAGCGCCGCCGCCAACGCGCCCACGATGCCGAGCGGCACGATCGTCAGCACCGACAGCGGAATCGTCCAGCTCTCATACAGCGCGGCGAGCGCCATGAATACCGCGAGCACCGACAACCCGACCAGCAGCGGCGTCTGCCGCTCGGCGATCCGCTCCTCACGCGCCGCGTTGACCCAGTCGTAACCGATCCCGGCCGGCAGCATGGCGGCCAGCCGCTCCATCTCCGCCATCGCCGCGCCCGAACTGGTGTGGGTCGCCGCCCGGCCGCTGACGTCGAGCGACGGGTAGCCGTCGTAGCGATTCAGCATCACGGGTCCGACCGTCCAGTGCGGCGCGGCAATAGCCGACAGCGGCACCATGTCCCCCGTCCGGTTCGGCACCGACAGCGCCATCAGTTGCGCGTCGGTCGCACGCGCGCCCGGATCGGCCTCGATGATCACGCGGCGCATCCGGCCCGACGCCGGAAAATCGTTGATGTAATTCGAACCGAACGTGCCGCCGAGCAGCCCCGCGATGCGCTCGAACGGCACGCCAAGCGCATACGCCTTCGCGCGATCGACGTCGAGCTCGATGCGCGGCGCATCCGGCAAGTCCTCGAAATGCACGGACGCGAGCGCCGGGTCCGCCTTCGCGCGCACGGCCAGTTGCTCGCGAGCGGCCTTCAGCACGTCGAGCCCGACCCCGCCACGATCCTCGAGACGGAACGTGAAGCCGTCCGCGTGACCGAGGCCGGGCACCGATGGCGGCAGCGTTGCCTGTACGTCGCCGTCGAGAATCGCATCGAAACGCCGGTTGAGCCGATCGCGCAACGTCATCGCATCGACGTCGCGCTGCGACCAGTCCTTCAGCTCGACGAATGCCATCCCGACGTTCTGCCCGCTGCCCGCGAAACTCCAGCCGATCACGCTCGTCACGTTCGCGACGGCCGGCTCCGCCTGCAGGATCGCCTCGACACGCTGGACGACCGCGGCCGTGCGCGCCTGTGTGGCGCCAGCCGGCAACTGGATCATCACCTGCAGTTGCCCCTGGTCCTCGGTCGGCAGAAAACCGCCCGGCATCATCCAGGACAGCAGCCCGCACACGGCCACGAGTGCGACGTAGATGCCCGCGACCGCGCCCGTGCGGCGTACCGCCGTCACGGTCATGCGCCGATAGCCGGCCTCCGCGCGCGAGAATGCAACGCCGAAGCGGTCGGCCAGGCGCGCGCCGAGGCTGCGTCGCGGCACGCGTCCGCCACCGCCTTCGTGACGGCCGACCGGTTTCAGCAGGTTCGCGCACAACGCCGGCGTGAGCGACAGTGCCATGAACGACGACACGAGCATCGACGCGATCATCGACACCGCGAACTGCCGGTAGATGCCGCCGACGCTGCCCGGGAAGAACGCCATCGGCACGAACACGGCGGTCAGCACCGCCGTCACGCCGACGATCGCCCCGCCGATCCGCTTCATCGCGCGGCGCGTCGCATCGCGCGGCGACACGCCCTCCTCCATCACGCGATGCACGCTCTCGACCACGACGATCGCATCGTCGACGAGGATGCCGATCGCCAGCACGAGGCCGAACATCGTGAACACGTTGATCGACAGCCCGAACGCCCACATCGCGACGAACGCGCCCATCAGCGTGACGGGAATCACCACCGTCGGCACGAGCGTGTAGCGCAGCTCGCGCAGGAACAGCCACATCACGCAGAACACCAGCACGACGGCCTCGGCGAGCGTCAGCACGACTTCGCGGATGGCGATCTTCACGAAATGCGCGCCGTCGAACGGAATCTCGACCGCGACGCCCGGCGGCAGCGTCTTCGACAGCTCGGCAAGCCGCGCGCGAATCGCGTCGGACGTTTCGAGCGCGTTGCCGCGCGGGCCGAGCTGGATGCCGACGGTGGCCGCCGGACGGCCGTTCAGCCGCGAATAGAACGAATAGTCGTCGCGGCCGATTTCGACGCGGGCGACGTCGGCGACGCGCACCACCGAACCGTCCAGCTTCGACTTCAGCACGATCCGGCCGAACTCCTCCGGCGACGTCAACTGCCCCTTGACGACGATCGTCGCGGTGAGCTGCTGGCCGTGCACGAACGGCGCATCGCCGATCGCGCCGGCCGTCACCGTCGCGTTCTGCACGCCGATCGCCGCGATCACGTCGTCGGCGCCGAGGTCGTATTCGCGCAACTTGTTCGGATCGAGCCAGACCCGCAGCGCCTCGTCGGCGTCCCACAGCTCGGCCGCGCCGACGCCCGGCGCACGTTTCAGTTCGCGCAGCACGTAGCGGTTCAGATAGTCGCCGAGCTGCGCGGAGTCGCGCGTGCCGTCGGTCGACGTCAGCGTGACGAGCATCAGGAACGTGTTGGCGGCCTTGAACACGCCGATGCCCTGCTGCACGACCTGCTGCGGCAGCCGCGGCGCGACCTGCTTCAGCCGGTTGTTGACGTCGACGAGCGCGATGTCCGGATTGGTGCCGGGCGCGAACGTCACGTCGATCTCGAGGTTGCCGTGACCGTCGCTGCTCGTCTCGTAGTACTGCAGCCCGTCGGCGCCGTCGAGGCTCTCCTCGATGATGCTGCCGACGTCGCCGTCGACCGTCTCGGTCGACGCGCCCGGATAGGTCGCGGTGATCACGACGCGCGGCGGCGCAAGGCGCGGATACTGCGCGATCGGCAATTGCGGAATGGCGAGCACACCCGCGACGACGATCGCGAGCGCGACGATCCACGCAAACACCGGGCGGTCGATGAAGAACGACGGCATCGCGATGCGTCAGCGAACGGCACGGGCGCACCGCGCCCGGTTCACGTCAATCATCCGTGCCCCCTTCCTTCCGCAGCGGGCCCGGTTCCGGCGCGAGCATCGACGACGCGAGCAACGCCTGCGTATACGGGTGGGACGGCGCGTGCAACACGTCGAGCGTATCGCCCTCCTCGACCACGCGCCCCGCCTTCATCACGATGACCCGGTGAGCCATCGCGCGCATCACCGCGAGATCGTGCGTGATGAACAGGTAGCTCAGTGCGTACTTCTTTTGCAGATTCGTCAGCAGATTCAGGACCTGCTTCTGGATCGACACGTCGAGCGCACTCGTCGGCTCGTCCAGCACCAGCAGTTCCGGCTCGACCGCCAGCGCGCGCGCGATCGCGATGCGCTGGCGCTGGCCGCCGGAAAATTCATGCGGATAGCGCATCATCGCTTCGGCCGGCAGGCCGACCTCCTGCAGCAGGGCTGCAATCCGAGCGCGCCGCGCAGCGCCGGCCACCTGCGGCCGGTGCACGGCGAGCCCCTCGCCGACGATCTGCTCGACCGTCATGCGCGGCGACAGCGAGCCGAACGGATCCTGGAACACGACCTGCATGCGGCCGTACAGTGCGCGCCGGCCGCGGGTCGTGCGCAGCAACGCCAGCGGCATGCCGTCGATCTCGATGCCGCCCGACGCCGGCCGCTGCAGGCCGAGCACGGCCGCCGCCAGCGTCGATTTTCCCGACCCCGATTCGCCGACGATGCCGAGCGTCTCGCCGCGCCGCAGGCTCAGCTTCACGTCGTGCACGGCCCGGAACGCCGTCTTGCCGAACACCGCGCGCCAGCCCTTCGCAGCGATGCGGTAATCGACGGCGAGCTGCTGCACGTCGAGGATCGTCTGCGCGCCAGTCGCGACCGGCCGGACGGCGCGTCGCGGCGCGCTGTCCAGCAGCCGGCGCGTGTACGCGTGCTGCGGCGCGGCGAACAGCGCGGCGGTCGCGTTCGTCTCGACGAGCACACCCTGCTCCATCACGGCCACGCGCTGCGCGAAGCGCCGCACGAGATTCAGGTCGTGCGTGATCAGCAGCACGGCCATGCCGCGCGCGGCCGCCTCCTGCTCCTGCAGTTCGATCAGCAGGTCGACGATCTGCTGGCGCACCGTCACGTCGAGCGCCGTCGTCGGCTCGTCGGCGAGCAACAGCCGCGGCCGGCACGCGAGTGCCATCGCGATCATCGCGCGTTGCCGCTGCCCGCCCGACAACTGGTGCGGGAAACTGTCGATGCGCCGTTCCGGCTCGGGAATCCCGGTGCGCCGCAGCAGCGCGATGCCGCGCTCGCGCGCCTCGCCCGCTCGCAGGCCCTCGTGCAACCGCAGACTCTCGGCGATCTGCTTGCCGATCGTATACAGCGGATTGAGCGCCGTCATCGGCTCCTGGAACACCATCGCGATATCGGCGCCGCGGATGCCGCGCATCTGTTGCTCGGTCTTCGCGAGCAGATCCTCGCCGTCGAACAGCATCTGTCCCGACAGCGTCGCCTGCTGTGCGAGCCGCAGGATCGACAGTGCCGTCACGCTCTTGCCCGAGCCCGATTCGCCGACGAGTGCGACGCGCTCGCCGCGTCCGACCGAGAGGCTCAGATCCTGCACGGCGGCTTTCGCGCCGAAGTGCGCGGAGAACCGCCGGATGTCCAGCAAGGGCGTCGTCATCGTTGCTCCCCGCCGAAGGCCGAGCCGCGCGCGCGCATGTCGAGTGCGTTGCGCAGCGCGTCGCCCATGAACGTGAGCAGCAGCAGCGTGACGACCAGCGCCGAGAACGCGGAGATCGAGATCCACCACGCGTCGAGGTAGTTCTTGCCTTCCTGCAGCAGTTCGCCGAGGCTCGGCGTCGGTGGCTGCACGCCGAGGCCGAGGAAGTCGAGGCTCGTCAGCGACAGGATCGCCGCGCTCATCCGGAACGGCAGGAACGTGATCACCGGCGTCAGGCTGTTCGGCAGCACATGTCGCCACATGATCTGCCGGTTCGACAGCCCCATCGTGCGCGCGGCCTTCACGTAGTCGAGCGCACGGTTGCGCAGGAACTCCGCGCGCACGTAGTCGGACAGCACGATCCAGCCGAACATCGACAGCAGCACGAACAGCAGCCACAGCGACGGCTCGAAGATCGACGCGAAGATGATCAGCAGGTACAGGTCGGGCAGCGCGCTCCAGACCTCGATCAGGCGCTGCCCGACGAGATCGGTGCGCCCGCCGTAGAAGCCCTGCAGCGCCCCCGTCAGCACGCCGAGCGCGACACCCGACACCGTCAGCGCCAACGCCATCAGCACCGACAGCCGAAACCCGTACAGCAATCGCGCGAGCACGTCGCGGCCGAACTGGTCGGTGCCGAGCCAGTTGCTCGCGGACGGCGGCGCCGGATACGGCCGCGACGCGAAGTAGTCGATCGTGTCGTAACGGTAGCGGTTCGGCGGATAGATCGCGAAGTTGCCGTGCGACTCGAGTTTCGCGCGGATGTACGGATCGAGATAGTTGGTCTTCGCCGGAAAATCGCCGCCGAACTGCGTCTCCGGATAATCCTTCAGGATCGGGAAATAATAGTGTCCGTCGTAGCGCACGAGCAGCGGCCGGTCGTTCGACAATCCGTCGGCCAGCAGGCTGAGCGCGAACAGCGTGGCAAAGATCACGAGGCTCCAGTAGCCAAGTCGCTGCGCGCGAAACCGCAGCCACGTGCGTCGCCACGGCGACGGCGACGCCGCGCACGCGACGGCGGCCGGATCAGTGGTCCAGGCGGCTGAACTGGATACGGGGGTCGACGAGGACATAGCAGATATCCGCGATAAGCTTGGTCAGCAGACCGATCAGGGTGAACAGGAACAGCGAGCCGAGCACGACCGGATAGTCGCGGCGGATCACCGAGTCGTACGACAGTTGCCCCATCCCGTCGAGCGAGAACAGCGTCTCGATCAACAGGTTGCCGTTCAGGAACGCGCCGACGAACGCGGCCGGCAACCCGGTGAGCAGCGGAATCGCCGCGTTGCGCAGCACGTGCTTCCACAGCACGTCGCGTTCCGGCGCGCCCTTCGCGCGCGCGGTCAGCACGTATTGCCGGCCGATTTCGTCGAGAAACGTGTTCTTCGTGAGGATCGTGACGATCGCGAAATTGCCGACCACCGAGGCCGTCACCGGCAACGCGACATGCCACAGATAGTCGAGGGTCTTGCCGATCAGCGTCAGGTCGTCGAAGTTGTCCGACGTGAGCCCGCGCATCGGAAAGACCTGCCAGAACGTGCCGCCGCCGAACAGCATCAGCAGCAGCACGCCGAGCACGAAGCCCGGCACCGCGTAGCCGGTCAGCACCAGCACGCTCGTCACGGTGTCGAACCGCGAGCCGTTGCGCACCGCCTTCGCGATGCCGAGCGGCACCGACACCAGATACGTGAGGATCACCGTCCACAGCCCGAGCGTGATCGACACCGGCAGCTTGGAGCGGATGACCGTCCACACGCTGCGGTGCGCGAAGTAGGACTGGCCGAGGTCGAACGTCGCATAACTTTTCAGCATCAGCAGATAGCGCTCCAGTGGCGGCTTGTCGAAACCGAACTGCTTGCGGATCTGCTCGATCTGCTGCGGATCGACGCCCTGGCTGCCGTGGTAGCCGCCCCCGCCTCCGCCCGCCTCGCCTCCCCGCGTGCTGCCGTGGCGCAACTGCGCGAGCACCTGCTCCACCGGACCACCCGGCACGAACTGCGTGACCGCGAACGTGATCGTCACCACCCCGATCAGCGTCGGAATCATCAGCAGCAGCCGCCTCAATATGTATGCCAGCATCGTTGCTCCCCGTCAGGCCGCCGGAGCGGGTTGTGGCCGTGCGGCCGGCTTCTTCTCGTACCAGTAGTCGATGATCCAGTCCTCGTACTGATAGGAAGCCGGCACGACCGCCGGATGGCCGAGCGTCGTCTTGTACGCGATCCGCGCGTTCGGCATGTAGTACTGCGGGACCAGCACGTACAGGTTGATCAGCACGCGGTCGAGGGCGTGCGTGGCCGTCTCGAGATCCTCGAGCGTATTGGCCGCGAGCGCCGCGCGAATCAGTGCGTCGACGGCCTTCGACTTCACGCCCGGATAGTTCTCCGAGCCGGGCTGCGACGCGGCCGCGCTGCCGAAACGGCGTGTCAGCTCCGCGCCGGGGATCGTCACGGGCGAGTAGATATACGTCGTCATGTCGTACTCGAAATTGTCGAGCCGCTTCTGGTAGAGCGCGCTATCGATCTCGTGCAGGTACGCATGGATGCCAAGCGTCGCGAGCGCCTGCGTGTACGGCAGGATCAGCCGATCCATGCCGGGCTGGTCGTCGATGATCTCGATCGTCATCGGCGTGCCGTTCGCGTCGCGCAACGCGCCGTCGCGGTAGTGCCAGCCGGCCTGCGCGAGCAGGTCGCGCGCTTGCTTGAGGTTCGCGCGCAGCGAGCCCGGCGGCAGCGTCGACGGCTGCTTGCTCATCGGGCCGAACACCTCCGGCGGCAGCGTCGACCGGTACGGTTCGAGCAGCGCGAGCTCCTTCGCGCTCGGCATGCCGGACGCGGCGAACGGGCTCGCGTCCCAGAAGCTGTTGGTGCGGCGGTACTGCCCGTAGAACATCATCCGGCTCATCCAGTCGAAGTCGAATGCCAGCGCGAGCGCATGCCGCACGCGTACGTCCTGGAACATCGGCTTGCGCAGGTTCATCAGGAAACCCTGCATCTGCGCGGGGCCGTCCGGGAATTCGCCTTTCTTCAGCAGTCCGTTGCGAAAGTTCTTGCCGACGTACTTGCGCGCCCACTGCGTCGAGCTGTATTCCATCCGCGCGTCCACGTCGCCGGCCTTGAGGGCCTCGAGCGCCGTGTACTGGTCGAGGTACAGCTTGAACGACACGCGTGCGAAACGGAACATCCCGCGCCGCGACGGCAGGTTCGCGGCCCAGTAGCGCGGGTTGCGCACGTACGTGATCTGCTTGTCGTTCCTGCGCTGCTCGATCAGGTACGCGCCGCTCGCGATCGGCGGCACGTTCGCGATCTGGTCGAACGGCGGTCGCGTACCGTCCGCGCGCTGCCCCCACTTCGGCGAGAACACCGGCAGGTCGCCTGCGATCAGCGGGGCGTCGCGCTCCGCATGCTTGAATTCGAAGCGGATCGTGTGACTGTCGACGACCACCGCGCGCCGGATGATCGAGAACTGCGCGTTGTACAGCGGCGACGCCTGCGGGCTCGTCAGCGTATCGAACGAATACTTGACGTCGGCCGCGGTGATCGCGTCGCCGTTCGAGAAGCGCGCGGCCGCGTTGATGTGGAACGTCGCCGACAGCCCGTCGGGCGCCACCTCGACGTCGTCGGCGATCAACGCGTATTCGGACGCGAGCTCGTCCCAACTGCGCTGCATCAGCGTGTCGAACATCAGGTTCTTGATGTCCGGCGCGGGCGAGCCACGCACGAGAAACGGGTTCAGCGAGTCGTAGCTCTGCGCTTCGTCATAGTTTTCGAAATTGAGCGCGCCGGTGTCCGGCGCCTGCGGATCCGCATAGTCGAAATGCGTGAAGCCCGGCGGATATTTCGGCTGGTCGTATTGCGCGATGGCCGGCACCGCACGCGCGACCAGCGGCATGGCCGTGGCGTATGCGATCAGCGCCACGCACGCGATCAGCGCGGGCATCCGCCGCCATTTCAACAGTCTCATGTTCAGTCAACCCGGTTGCGTGCCGGCCCGATGCCCGCACGCGATCAATGTCTGTCGATTCATACGTCGTCGATGCCGGTCGGATCCGGCTGTACCGTCATCGCGCCTGGTTAAAAAAAAGGCCGCTCCTAATTTGGGGTAGTGGACGTGGAGCGGCCCGTCCAAGCTGGCCAGTCTTGCGCGTGTCGCCGTCAGAACTTGTACGTCACGCCGACTTGCGCGAAGCGGCCGATGTACGAATACACCGACGTGTCGTACCCGCTCTGGCTCAGCGTGCCGGGCACGCCGAAACTGATTACTTGCACTGAGCGCACTGCTTGCTTTCCGTTTAGATAATGCTGGTCCGACGGGCTAGAACAGCCGCGGCGTACCGACCCAGACGATCACCGCCTCTTCGTCGGCCGTGTTGTGCCACGCATGCGGCATCGTCGACTCGTAGTGCGCGGTGTCGCCAGGGCTCAACACGAACGTGCAATCCTCCAGCGTGAGCGCGACCCTTCCGCGCATCACGTAGAGGAACTCCTCCCCTGCATGCGTCGTCACTTCCGACGGCGACTGGCCCGCCGGTATCCTGACGAGGATCGCGTCGAGCTTGCGACCGTCCACGAGATTCGTCAGCCTGGCAAATGAACTCGCCGAGTTCGTGAACTGGAAATACTGCAGTGCGTCGCCGCGGCACACCGAGCGCGCCTCGGTCGGCGTGTCGATGAAGTACTGCATCGTCACGCCGAGCGCCTTCGCAATCCGGACCAGCGACGTGATCGACGGCGTCGCGCGCCCACGCTCGACCTGCGACAGGAATGGCTTCGAGATCCCTGCCGTCGTGGCCGCTTCGTCGAGCGTGAGTTTCAGCCGCTGCCGAAGCGCGCGGATCTTGTTGCCGAGCGAAACCGCGACGAGCACCGATTCATCGGGAGGCAAGACCATGGAAGAACGGACCCTCTCAATCGCAATCGATTTGATGTCGGCAGGCCTTGCCCGATGCCATGAAGCTGCCGCCACGGTGCGAGGCTCCGCTGCCCGTCGCCGCCGCGCGCACGTCTCGCGCGAAGCGAAACGGGAGTCCCGCTTCGCCATCGCGCGATTCGCGCTCATTTCATTCGGTTTACTAATTAACACGGCTGCCCCCTTTTTTCCTCGCCCAGTCAGACTTCTCCACCTTCAGGTGGCCGCAATGGCACATGCATGCGGTACGGTGCCCATCCCGCATTCGGCCGCTGCATCCCCCAGCGTCGCCTTACCGCGACGCGACGACCGTCCACAGCTTCGCCAGATCCCCCGATCCGTCGTTACCCTTCACCGTGCGCAGCACCTGGACCGCATGCGCCTTCTGGCCCGCAACGTAGTACGCCTCGCCGAGCCGCAGCCGCGCCGCATCGGGATGCTCGAGCCCGCCCTTCGCGATGACCTGCTCCATCATCGACAGCCCTTGCGCCGCATGGCCCGCGAACACCAGATTCATGCCTGCGTCGATCGGCGCCACCGGATCGGCAGTGTCCGCGCCCGACTGCGCGCGCCTTGCGGCCAGCGCCTGCAGCCGTTTCTCGCGGTCCGCCTGCGCATCCTTGCCGAGCACGCCGGACGCGAAGCCCTGGTCGATCACCTGCCGGCCTTCGGCCGGCGTGCCCGCCACCAGCGCGAGCTGCGTCATCTCCATATAGGCGCCGGCCGTCGTCAGCGAGCCCGTCGCTCTGCGCAGCCGGTATATGTCGAGGTCGAGCGACGACAGGTAACCGGGGCTGCCGCGAATCGCCGAGATCATTTCCTCCCAGTACGCGGGGCTCGGATGATAAGCCACCAGCATGCCGAGCGCGCTGCGATACGCACCGGCATCCTTGCTCTTTTGCGCACAGTCCGCCAGCATCTGCAACTGCCCTTCGTCCGGCGCGTGGCCGGCCTTCACCTGTGCGTCCGCGCTTGCCTTCAGCTGGCTCACGACCTGGCCGCAATCGTTCGACAGGTAATACGACTGCGTGAGCAGCGTGCGCATTTCGGGATCCGTGCCCCCCGCCTTCAAGTAGCGCTGCGCGATGCGGATCGCCTGCGGATAGTTCTTCTGCTGGAAGTAGATCCCCGCGAGCGCCGCCGTCGTCCTCTGCTCGTCCTCGCCCGACAGGCGCCCCGAGTTCAGGACGGTTTCGTAGGCCTGCGCGGCCACACCGGTATCGCCGGCCGCCATCGCCGCCGCGCCGCGCGTCGCTTCCACCATGTAGGTTTCATACGGCGTGCGGTTGGGCACGGCGGCCGCCTGCGCGATCTTGCCGAGCGCGTCGCGATACCTGTGCGCGCGATACAGGTCCTGCGCGGCCGCCAGCGGCTTCGCCACATCGGGCCGCAACGCGTCGGCCGTCCACGCCGGCCCGCCGAGCACGCAGGCCGCACCGAGCGCCGTCAGCGCCATCATCCATTTCCATCGTCGCTGGCTCATCGGTTGGCCTGTCCCGTCATTGCATGAACTGCTCGTTGCCGATCAGGCCGATCTTCGTCGCGCCCACACGCTGCGCGGACGCCAGTACGGCCGCCACGTCCTTGTACGGCGCCAGCTTGTTCGCCCGCAGATGGATCTCCGCCTGCACGGGCTCGTGCGCGATCGCCGTCAGTTTCGCCTCGAGTGCCGCGCGATCCGGCACCCGCGCGCCGTTCCACGTCGTCGTACCGTCGAAGTCGATATCGATCTGCACGACCTCCGGCGGTGTGGCGGGCGGCGGTGGGTTGCCCACCGGCAGGTCCATCTTCACCGAATGCATCTGGATCGGGATCGTGATGATCAGCATGATCAACAGCACCAGCATCACGTCGATCAGCGGCGTGGTGTTGATGTCGACCATCACGTCCGGCTCGGCGCCGCCTCCGCCCGAAGGCACGTTCATTCCCATCGTCTGCTCCTGTCGATGCTTGCTCTGATCCCATGCGTCGCCGTCAATCGGAATCGACGCGCGTGCCGTCCCCGTGCAAGGCTAACCACCCCGCGCCGGCGGTTCCGTAATGAACGACACCTTCGCGATGCCTGCCCGCTCGCACATCGTGACGACCCGGCCGATGAACTCGTAGCGCGTGTTCTGGTCACCGCGCACGTGCACGCTCGGCTGCGGCTGCTGCTGCGACACGCCCTTCAGCTTCGCGAGCAACGTCGACGCATCCACCCGTTGTTCACCCCAGAAGAAATCGCCGTCGCGATTCACCGCGATCTCGACGCTCTTCGGCGTGGTCTGCAGCGGCTGCACGACCTCCTTCGGCAGCTGCAGCTGGATCGTGTGCGTGACGACCGGAATCGTGATCAGGAAGATGATCAGCAGCACCAACATCACGTCGACGAGCGGCGTCGTGTTGATGTTCGCGATCACCTCGTCGCTTTCGTCCTGCCCGACGTTCATGCCCATCGCGCGCCTCCGTCAGCCGGTCAGTTCACGAGCGACGCGGCAGGCGACGGCGCGCGAGCGGCACGCTTGCTGCCGGCCAGCAGCACGGTATGCAGCTGGGCGCCGAAGTTGCGGACCCGCTCCATCACCGACTTGTTGCGCCGGACGAGGAAGTTGTAGCCGAGTACGGCAGGCACCGCGACCGCCAGACCGATCGCCGTCATGATCAGTGCCTCGCCCACCGGGCCCGCAACCTTGTCGATCGACGCCTGGCCCGCGATCCCGATCGCCGTCAGCGCGTGATAGATCCCCCACACCGTGCCGAACAGCCCGACGAACGGCGCGGTCGAACCGACCGTCGCCAGGAACGCGAGTCCGTCCTGCATGCGGTTCGACACGTTCGTGATCGAGCGCTCGACGGACACGTCGATCCACGTGTTGCGGTCCACGGCTTCGAGCAATGCCTCGTCGTGATGCTCGCCCGCCTCGATCGCCGTTTCGGCGATGAAGCGGAACGGCGATGCCTCGTCGAGCAGCTTCGCGCCCTCGGCCAGCGACGGCGCGCTCCAGAGTTGCGCGTCCGCAAGCTTCGCGCGGCGGTTCGCCCGCAACTGCTCGACGAACTTCGTGACCATGATGTACCAGCTGCCCATCGACATAATCACGAGCAGGATCAGCACGAAGCGCGCGACGAAGTCGCCGTTCTTCCAGAGTGCTCCCAGCCCGTACGGATTCTCGACTGCTTCGGTCGCGGCCGGCGCCGGCGGCGGGGCCGGCTCGGCGGCGGACGGCGCGGGCGCCGCGGCTTGTGTCGACGCGTCGGGCGCCGCCGTGGATCCGCTCGCCTGCGCGTAAGCGAATTGCGGTGCTACGAGCCCGTCGATTGCAGCGACGGACATCAACAGGCTTGCCGCCAGTGCGGCCAGAGAACGCTTGGTCATACCCCACTCCAATTCTTTCGTTGAACTTACGATTAAGGTTCAAGCCGGTTTTCCCCGGCCCGGCTCTCGCCGGGCCGCCCACTGCATCAATTCAGGTTGAACGAGAACGGCACCTGCACCCTTACCGCCTGGCCTTGCGCCACGCATTTGAACCGCTTCACGGTGTTGTAGGCCGCACGATCGAGCACGGGGTCGGCCGACTGGGCCACGCGTTCGTTCGTGATGTTCCCGTCCGCATCCACGACGAACTCGATCGTCACGTCACCCGTGATGTTGTTTTCCTGCGCTTCCTTCGGATACTGCATCGACGCGCGAATCGTGTCCGAATTCGGGCAGACGACACCCACTTCGTGGCTGACCGGCTTCGCGGGCGCGGGCGCGGGCGGTGCGATGACGGGCGCCTGCACGGCCGGCGCGGACGGCACCGGTGCAGACTGGTGCGTGATCGTCGCCTGCGGCGGCGCCTGCACCGGCACTTCCGGCGGCGGCACGAACGGCGGCGGCGGGGGCGCGAACTTGGGCGGCGGAAGCTTGACGACCGGCATCGGCGGGGGTGGCGGGGGCTTCACCGGCTCGATGATGCGGGTTTCGATCGGATGCTGGATCACCTGCACGACTTTCGTCGCGAGGCCGTTGAGCAATGCGTAGATCAGCACTGCATGCAACAGGAGGACGACTGCGATGCCGCCGAAACGGCGCACCGGATTCTGCTGCTTCTTGCCGAATTCCCGCGGACGCCCTAGCGTGGCCAGTCCGCTGTTCGAAGCAACCAGATGCTCTTCGACTTTCATGCCCACTATCCATCCCCCAAGCGAATCGCCCAGTTTCGCGACGATGGCTGGCCCCGGAACCGGGTCGGTTCCGTCTCCGCCTCACCCCGAAATTTCACTTTCAATGCAATTAGCGATCCAAATCGAAAGAATCGATTTCGGATCCCGATTTACTCAATTTCAAGGAATCGTTTCAACCGCAACGGGATAGCCGCCCTATCCGGCGTCTATTCCTAACCAGCGTATTCAGGCAATTGTCAGCTGCTGCGTCGACACCGGCACTTTTCTCGCGTGACGACTGGATCTTCGTTACACACTGATGTCAGCCGGGCCGTTCGTCTTGGGTGCAGAAGATAGCAAGGAAAAAATTTGGGCGTCAAACTTTATTTGATACTCGAATACAAAGTTTGGAGGCCTTGCTCGAATAACGATTTAGTAAACATTTTTCATCGATTTGGTAATTACTTTGTATGGTTATCGCACCAATCAAGTGCTTCTAAAAAATAATCACCAATTTAGTGCGAAGCACCGAATCGGCGCGTCTGTAATGAGCTCGCCGGATGCGTTTCGCATGTCACATGCACGGATGGAAGCCGATTGGCCGTCGTCATGCGGGCCGGGCTTGTTCACGCGATGATCTGACGGGACACCCTCCGCTTATTTATAAGGATTCCAAATAAAAAGAGGGATGCTTTTCCACCGATCTGATCTACACGATGATCTGCACACCGAATCTGCTTTCCGATGCCGGAAACCGCTGCATCAGCGTGAATGCGTTGCCCGCCACTTTGCGCGCACTGGCACATCCACTTCACCGAGCCCGGTGAGACAATGCGCGTGCATGCTTCGTCGATGCACGACCGGCATCGCTCAGGACAGCATCATCCCCTGCATCCGGTGCGAGAAATGCGCCCGCTCGGCGGTCTCCATCAGCATCAGGAATTCGTCCTGCGTCATGTGAATCAGCGCTTCGTGATCGCCGGCCTCGAAATAGACTTCCGGCTGCTGCGCGAGGCGTTCCTCGAGGAACGTCTTCATCCCGTACGCCATGCAGACCGGCGGCAGCGCGCCCATGTCGCAATCCTTGAACAACTCGCGCAATTCGACCTCCCGGGCGAGCACGAGATGGCGTCCCGTCTTCACCCAGAGATCCGACAGGCGCACGGCGTGCGTCGTCGGCAATACGGCGGCGACGTAGCCCTCGGCGTCCTCGAGGAGCACCGTTTTCGCGAGCCGGTCGCCGGGAATATGCGCGGCGGCGGCCGTCTCCATGCTCGTATGACTATAGGGGTGGTACACGATTTCGTACCGCGATGACTTCTGGCGCAGGCAATCCTGCAGGGTGGCTGAGACCGGCATGGCACACCTCGTCTGGGTGAATCGGGCGAACGGCGTTCGCTCCGGATTCGTTCAGCATAGGTCGCATTCGGGCTCAATGGAAACGCCCTCGCGCGACGCCGGTCCCGATGCCCCGGCAGCCCATTCCCGTCATTTTTCATCTGTGCGCCCGCCCTCGCCGGCATGCGAGATCGAGACTCGGAACGGGCCCGGAAAGCCCCCTCGTCTCTGTAGACGAATTTTAGGTAGTGCTACGTACACGCGAACGAGTCGGCAATTTGCCGATGTCGGGAAACCGGACCGTTAGTTGCATTTTTCCGAAAAACAACGGGATACCGCCGGGAATGCGCCGTTCAAAAAGCGAACCCGCGAATGCCCGCCGTCACGCCGGCACGCCATGCCGCCAACAGCTTTCGCGGTGCCCTATACTGAGCCGGCCGCCCCCAATCTCCCGGCGGAAACCGACTCCTGGAGCCATCATGCATTACCAGTTGATCTACGAACTCGTCGACGATTACCTGTCGCGGCGCGACGCGTTCCGTGCGCAGCATCTCGCACTCGCGCAGGCCGCGACCGAGCGCGGCGAACTCGTGCTCGCAGGCGCGCTGGCGGACCCTGCCGACCAGGCCGTGCTCGTGTTCGAAGGCGATTCGCCGGAAGCGGCCGAATCGTTCGCGCGCGCCGATCCGTACGTGCAGAATGGCCTCGTGAAATCGTGGCGCGTGCGGCCGTGGCGCGTCGTGGTCGGCAAGCACGCGCCGCGTCCGGCGTGAAATCGGGCTACAGCCACCCTGCCCGCTTGAAGCGCCACCACAGCGCGAGGTCGGCGACGGCCATCACCGCGATACAGCCGTAGAACCCGTATTTCAGGTGCAGCTCGGGCATGTTCGCAAAGTTCATCCCGTAGATGCCGGCGATCATCGTCGGTATCGCGAACAGCGCGGCGAACGAGCCGAGCCGCTTGGTCACCTCGTTCTCCGCGAGCGAAATCATTCCGAGGTTGACCTGGATCGCGGTCACGACCATCTCGCGGCGCCCTTCGATCGTCTTCACGATCCGCTGCAGATGGTCGTACACGTCGCGGAAGTAGGCCGCCATCCCACTGCAGACCTCCGGAATGCGCCCGCCTGTGAGCTTCGCGAGCGGCTCCATCAGCGGCGCCGTGTGCTGGTACAGCAGCACGAGCCGGCGTTTCAGCGAATAAAGATCCTCGATGATCGCGCGCGAGGACGCGGGCGTCGCCTTCGCGAAGATGCGATCCTCGAGTTCCTCGAGCTCGGTGCCGAGCGTTTCGAGGATCGGGAAATACCGGTCGACGACCTGGTCCATCAACGCGTAGAACACGAACGCCGACCCCTCGCGCAGCAGATGCGGTTCGCGCTCGCAGCGCTTGCGCACGTCGCGAAAATCCTGCTCGGTATGGTTGCGGATCGACAGCACGTAATTCGGGCCGACGAACACGTTCAGTTCGCCGACCTTGAATTCGTCGTCCTCGTCGAGTTCGACCGTATGCAGCACCGCGAACAGCGAATCGCCGTATTCCTCGATCTTCGGCCGCTGATGACCCTTGCGGGCATCCTCCAGCGCCAGCTCGTGCAAGCCGAACTCCTCGCCCATCAGATCGATTTCCTCGGGCGTCGGATCCTTCAGCGCGACCCACACGAAGCATTCGGGCTTCGACACGTAATCGCTGATGGCGGCGATGTCGATATCGGCCAGCTTGCGGCCGTCCTGGTAAGCAGCACAGTTGATCAGCATGTTGTCCCACGATGTTGCAGTTTGCCCATCAGTTTACCGGTTTGCCGCACGGACGGCCCGGCTTGCGCGGCACGCCGATATTGGTCATGATCGTGCTGCGTGCACCGCAGCACGCGCGTCGAGGCACGTCGGCAGGCCCGCCGGGCCTGCGTTGCGCGATGCACAACGGCCGTGCGGCCGCACCGTCAAGGAGACAGACCTATGTGGTATTTCTCGTGGATACTCGGCATCGGCGTGGCACTCGGCTTCGGCATCATCAACGCGATGTGGCTGGAAGCGGAAGTGTTCTCGCGCGGCGACGCGCGCGGCGACACGTCGCGCCGGAAAGCGGGGGGCCGGTATTCGTGACGCATCTCGTGTTCTTCTGCGGTCACGCCGGCACCGGCAAGACCACGCTCGCGAAGCGGCTCATCGGGCCGCTGATGCGCGCGACCGGCGAGGCGTTCTGCCTGCTCGACAAGGACACGCTGTACGGCCGCTACAGCGCGGCCGCGATGGGCGCGCTCACGGACGATCCGAACGACCGCGACAGCCCGCTCTACCTCAAACATCTTCGCGATCCCGAATACCAGGGCCTGCTCGATACGGCCCGTGAAAATCTCGCACTCGGTATCGGCGTGCTCGTCGTCGGCCCGCTGTCGCGTGAAGTGCGCGACCGGCGCATCCTCGATCGCGCGTGGCTCGGCATCGCGCCCGACGTCGCGCTGACGGTCGTCTGGGTTCACACGTCGGAAGACGTCGCGCACCAGCGGATCGTCGCGCGCGGCAACCCGAACGATGCGTACAAGCTCGCGCACTGGGACGAATACCGGCAGCGCCGCTTCGTGCCGACCGGCCGCGAATGCGACGGCATCGTGATGTTCGACAACACCGCGCCGTCCGATGCGGACATCGACGCGCTGCTGTACCGCATCGTGCCGCCGCCGCAACCGGCAACGATCGTGCCGCCGCTGCCGGCCTGATCGCGCCGTCAGAGCCCTTCCCGATTCCTCGAAAAACAACGCCGGAAGCGTTGCTGCGCTTCCGGCGTCGTACGGCCCTCGTGCCAGAGACTGGCGAATGGTCCCGCAACCGCGGTCAGGCGACCGCGTGCACGCGCTCCATCGTGCCGCCGTCGTACAGCTTGCCGAAGCGGTTCGACAGGAATGCCTTCAGCGACACCTTTTCCTGCGGGATGAAACCGCTCTGCGGCAGCTTCTTTTCGCGGAACAGATCCAGCACCGCGCACATCGCGCCGGCCGTCGTGATCTGGATCGCGCTCATGTGCATCCCGCACACGTCCTTCGCGAAGATCTTGCGCGTGAACACGTCCTGCACCAGCTGGCCGTCCTTCACGCCCGTCACCGTGACGAATACGAGCACGACGTCCTGCTTCGTCGACGGTACCGCGCGGCGCATGATCGACTTCAGCGTGTCGCGGTCGGTCGACAGGCGCAGGTCTTCCAGCAGGAACTGGACGAGCTCGCGGTGGCCCGGATAGCGCACCGACTTGTAGTCGAGCGTCTCGACCTTGCCCGACAGCGTTTCGCACAGCGTGCCGAGGCCGCCCGACGTGTTGAATGCTTCGTATTCGGTGCCGTCGAGCGAGAAGTGTTCGAGGCCTTCGAGCGGCTGCACCCATTGCTTGCGGCCGTCGCGGATCGCTTCGCACGGCTGGCAGTATTCGTTGATCAGGCCGTCGACGCTCCACGTGAGGTTGTACTTCAGCGCGTTGGTCGGATATTCGGGCAGCGCGCCGACGCGCATCTTCACGTCGCGCACTTCACTGAAGCCGTTCACGAGCTCGTGCGCGGCGATGCCGATGAAGCCCGGCGCAAGGCCGCACTGCGGCATGAACGCGCGATCGGAGCCGTCGGCCAGTTCGCGGATCGCGTGCGTGGCGCGCACGTCCTCGGTCAGGTCGAAGTAGTGAACGCCGGCAGCCTTCGCGGCGGCGGCCACGTTGACCGCGAGATAGTACGGCAGCGCGTTGACGAGTGCATCGAAACCCTTCACTGCTTCGCGAATCGCATTCGCGTCGGCCGAATCGACCCGCTGCGTCGCGATGCCTTCGCGCGACAGCTTCGCGAGCGCATCCGCGTCGCGGTCGAACGCGACGACTTCGTAGTCGCCCGTTTCACGCAGCATGTGAGCAATGGTGTGGCCGATCAGACCTGCGCCGACGATGGCGATTTTCATGCGCTTATCTCCTGATGATGGGTTTGGTGTTGTGGACGGCGTCGAGCCATGCACACAGTGTAGGGACGCTCAAAATCAGTTCCAAGACGAAGAATGATGCGAAACGACCGATAATTTCGACGTTATGACGATGTATTTCGCCGAAATGACACACCCGCTCAAGAAGCGCCTAAAAAAGGGGTAGCGGTGCTGTCGCAAACCGGTCGTTAGCGGTTGCACGTTGCAACGACGAAGACGAGGACGCACGGCGTGGCACTGGACACACGAACAGCCCATGCGTCGGATGCGGCGCGCCGGTCGATGCGGAATGCGAAAGGAGATTCGGGAGAGATGCGCGAAGTGCGCGAAAGGATGATGGCGGAAACCCGTGCCGATCACGACGTACAGCGAAGGTCAAGACGAATGCGTGCGGGCATGCACCCGACGCCAGGCCGGGCGCCCGCCGCGACGCCACCCAATCCGCACCACGCTCGCGCGATCGTGCGCGGCGCGGCATGCGACCGGTCAGCCGCCGATCGTCCCGCGATCGATCTTGCGCGACAGGATGATCGACGTCGTCGTGCGCTCGACGCCTTCGAGCGTGCCGATCTGGTCGAGCAGATCGTTGAGCCGTTCGGGCGAATCGGCGCGCAGCCACGCGACATAGTCGTACTCGCCGCTCACCGCGCACAGCAGTTGGACTTCCGGCATCCGGTCGAGCTTGCGCAATACGTCGTTGCCGAACTTCGGCGTGAGGATGATGCCGACGTACGCATAGATGCTGGCGTCGAGCACGTCCTGCCCCAGTCGCACGCTGTACCCGGCGATCACGTTGGTGCGTTCGAGACGTGCAATCCGTGCTACGACCGTCGTGCGCGCCACGTCGAGCTGGCGCGCGAGATCCGCGACGCTGGCGCGCGCATCGGCTTGCAGCAGCGCGACGAGTTGCCGGTCGAGATCGTCGAGTTGGTCGAGGCGGGGTGGACGCATGACGCTGGGCCGGTACGCATGTGCCGGCAGAGTGGAAAGTGACGGGATGATAGCGCCGAACGCCGGCGCGCCCAACCGGCATGGCCCGGATTCGAACCTTTCGATTTCGATTCGTATCGGATGTAAGCAAGTGTCGCATTCGCTGCCGCACTGCATGCAACGTGCTACTAATAGCGGGCGACGCGAGATGCGCGCCGGCGGCGATGGCCGCCGCGCCCGCTCGCAAGACACCACCCCGGAGAGCCAACCATGAAGAAAATCTCGCTCACCCTCGCTACGCTCGTCGTTGCAGCCAGCGCGTTCGCGCAAACCCCGGCGCAGCCGCAAGCGCCCGCCCAGGTGCCGGCCACGACGGCCGCCGCGTCGGCCCCGAGCGCCGAACAGCGCGCGGCACGCCACGAAGCGCGCATCGAGCAGCGCATCAAGTACCTGCACGACCAGTTGAAGATCACGTCGGCGCAGGAGCCGCAATGGAAGACGTTCGCCGATACGATGCGCGACAACGGCGCAACGATGGGCCGCCTCTACGGCGAACGGATGGCCAAGCACGACGTGTCCGCGCTCGACGACATGAAGCAGTACGCGGAACTGTCGCAGGCGAACGCCGACGGTGCAAAGAAGCTCGCCGACGCCTTCGCGCCGCTCTACGAGAGCTTCCCGGCCGAGCAGAAGGCGCTGGCCGACACGACCTTCCGCAACTGGCTGCACCACGGCGGCGAGCACCGCGGCAAGGGCAAGACGAAGGGCAAGGAAGGCAGCGCAGCCGCCGCGCCGGCCGCGAGCGCACCCGCGCAGCCCTGACGCCCTCCCTGTCGGCGCCGTGCCGGCTCGTCCGGGCCGAACGGCGCCGCGCCGCCGGCGGCATCGGCGCGTCACACGGCGCGCCGAATTCGGGATAAGCTCCCGGCTTTTCCCGCTTTCCCGCCCTTCCCCGCCATGCTCGAACTCAAGCAACTCGATCTGCGTACCGATCCGCAGGCCCGTCGCGTCGTCAAGGACGAAACCGTCGCCGTGTCCTTCGCGGAGGCCGACGGCGAACTGATGAGCCTCGAAGGCCCGAACCGTTATGGTGTGGGCGACGCGCTGATCACCGGCTCGACCGGCGACCGCTGGGTCGTGTCGCGCGCGCGCTTCGACGCCAAATACCTGCCCGCCGATCCCGCGCTCGCGCACGGCGCGCCGGGCGCTTACCGCAATCGGCCGGCCGTCGTGCTCGCACGCCGGATGGACGAACCGTTTACGATCGCCCGCTCGGAGAACGGCGACACGCTGCGCGGCGTCGCCGGCGACTGGGTGATGCAATACGCGCCCGGCGACTACGGCGTCGTGCAGGCGCAGCGCTTCGCTCAGGTCTATCGCGACGCGTAATGCACCCGCGTAATGCACCGCACCGGCCCGAGGCCGGCGCCGCTGCTCACGCAAAGTCTTCGTCGAGTTCGAGTTCCGCCTCGCGTTCGACGGCCTCGCCGGCCGCGTGCCGCTCTTCGAGCGATCCGAGCATCGCTTCCGTATATGCATGCAGCACCGCATGGCTGCGCGCGCGCTGCATCGGCTTGAGCGCCAGGTAGCGCGCGAGCGCGGCCGGCACGATCCGGATGTCGAGCGTCATCCGCTTCGGCGTCGCGCCGAAACGCATCGCCAGCCAGTGCACGGACAGGAAGCGCCCGCGCGCGTCGCTGCTTTCGGCGAAGCGCGTCTGCTCCGGAAACAGATCGCAGATCACACGCGCGAGTGCGTCGAATTCCGCGCTCCGGCATTCGATCAGATAGTCGTCCACTCCGTCTCTCCCGTCAGGCCGCCGCACGCGACGGCCGGCACGCCTTCACCAGCACGATCGCCAGGATCGCGGCCAGCACGACATACGCGGCCTCGACCCACGCGGCCGGTAGCACGCGCACTTGGTACAGCAGCGCCGGCGTCGCCGCGAGCGCATGCAGCACGATCGCGAGCGGCAACACGGCCATTCGGCCTGCCCGCACGCCGCGCCATACCAGCACCGACAGCGCCAGTTGCACCGCGAACGCCGCGCAGCGTTCGAGCAGCAACAGCAGGATCGACTGGACCGACAGCGTCGCGAGCATCATGTGCAGCCGCACGACGGTGTCGACCGGCAGGTCGGACAATTGCGCCTCGAGCTGGCCGCGGCTCGCGAGCCACCCGAGATACGACCACTGGCCCCACACGAGCACGCCGACGAACCACGCTTCGGCGCCGCCGTGGCCGATCCCGTAGCCGATGCCGCGCCCATCGCCGTCCGATGCGCCATAGCGGCGGTTCAGGACACGCATCCCGAGATAGCGGCCGACTTCCTCGAACACGGCGGTCGCGAACACGCTGTACGCGACGAACGCGAGCGGCTGCGTGAGCCAGCCGTCCTCGGGCGTGTGGCTCAGCACGAGCCCATGGAACGCGCGCTCGAGGATCATGGCAAACAGCGTGAAGACGGCGACGCCGACGATCGTGTCGCGGCGATTGAGCGCAAGCGGTTTGCGCAGGATGCGGTAGAGGACGAGCGGCAGCAGCGCGATGATCAGCGTGGCGGCGATCAGCGCCGCCAGCGTGACGGGAGCGACAGTCATGTATTTCCTTGGTTCGAGGCAGCGCACCCGATGCGCCGCGTGCCCCGAATGATACTCAGCTTGCGGTCGACGCGCGCGCAATCAGCTCGCCGGGCAGCATCGCGACGCGCACGTCGCCCGCCGCGCCGTCGATCCGCTCGTGCACGAATTCGACGGCCTTGTAGCCGATTTCGTAGGTGGGCTGGCGGATCGTCGTGATGCCGATCAGCTCGGCCCACTCCGGATCGTCGATCGACAGCAGTGCCGCCTGCTGCTGCCACGCGGCGCCGAAGCGCGCGCGCAGGTGGCGCGCGATCGCCAGCGCGACCGGCGCATTCGCGGCGAACAGCGCCGCGCGCACGCCGCGCCGGGCCGCGTGATCGATGCGGGCATCGACGTCGGCGAGCGCCGCCGCAGCCGCGTCGGGGGCGTTCAGGTCGAGCACGACCGTCGACGGCACCGCCAGCCCGCGCGCCGCCAGCGCCGCGCGGAACGCGGCCTCGCGCACGCGCCGCGAGCTGACGCGCTCGAACGGCTGCACGACGAAATGGATCGCGTCGAAACCGCGTTCAACCAGATGCGCGAGCGCCGTCTCGATCGCGTCGTCGTTGTCGAGGCCGATCAGGTCGGCCTCGAAGCCCTCGACCGTGCGATCGACGAGCACGGCCGGAATGCCCGCGCCGCGCAACGGGCGCAGCACGTCTTCGTCGGCGCCGAGCGCGTTGACGATCAGCCCTTCGACGCGGTAGGTCGTGAGCAGTTGCAGGAAGCGGCGCTCCATCTCGACTTCGTTCGCCGCGTGACAGATGAGCGGCATGTAGCCGAGCGCATGGCACGCGGCCTCGACGCCCTGCAGCACTTCGACGGTGTAAGGATTGGTCAGGTCGGCCGCGAGCATGCCGAGCAGCCGGTTGCGGCCGCGCTTGAGCCCGCGCGCCATCTGGTTCGGCCGGTAGTTGAGCCGCGCGATGGCCGCTTCGATCCGCTGGCGCAGATCGACGGACAGCACATGCGTCTCGCCGTTCAGGTAGCGCGAAACGCTGGTCTTGCCCGTGCCGGCCTCGCGCGCGACGTCGCTGATCGTCGCCGGACGCGTCGTGGAAGGTTGCGAATCGGTCACTGTCGTGCCTCGCGACGTACGATCCGCGCCGCTTCGTGAGCAGACGGACCATTGTTGTTGGAAACGTAAGCCAACCGGCGGCCTCCCCTGTCCTGGCGCATCGGCGCCTGCGCCGGCCCGGTGCTTCGCGCTCGCGCAGCGCCCGCCAGTCGCGTGCTACGGCAGTCGGCCGCACCGGAGCCGGCGCGGATGCCCGTCGCCCGACGCCGCCGGCCGCACGGCCGGCCGTCGATGCGACGAGAGCGGGCGATCATAACGCAGCCGGCCCGCTGGCACCAAGATCATCGACTCTAACGGCGCCGGCGCCGCGCCAGCCGGTTGCCGGAGGCGGTTCAGGCGTGCGCCAGCGCATCCGGATTGACGAGATTCGTGCGCAGCGTGCCGGCCAGCGCGCCGACCAGGTTTTCCGCGGCGCAGCGCGCCATCGCATGGCGCGTCTCGTGCGTCGCCGAGCCGATATGCGGCAGCGCGACGACGTTCTTCATCTGCAGCAGCGGCGAATCCGCCGGCAGCGGCTCCTTCTCGAACACGTCGAGCCCCGCGCCGCGGATCGTCCCCGCGCGCAGCGCGTCGATCAGCGCGGCTTCGTCGACGACGGGCCCGCGCGACGCGTTGATCAGGATCGCACTGCGCTTCATCTTCGCGAATTCGGGCGCGCCGATCAGGTGGCGCGTGTCGGGCGACAGCGGCACCTGCAGACACACGAAATCCGACTGCGCGAGCAGCGCGTCGAGCGTCACGCGCCGGGCGCCGTACTGCGTCTCGGCCTCGGCATGCGCGGACCGGTTCGCGTACAGCACCTGCATCCGGAAGCCGAGCGCCGCGCGCCGCGCGACCGCACCGCCGATCCGCCCGAGCCCGACGATGCCGAGCGTCTTGCCTTGCACGTCGGTGCCGTACAGGTCCGGGCCGATGCTGCGATGCCAGTGGCCGGCCTTCACCCATTCGGCCAGTTCGACCACGCGCCGTGCGGAGGCCAGGATCAGCGAAAACACCGTATCGGCCGTCGACTCGGTCAGGACGTCCGGCGTATGCGCGAGCACGATGCCTCGCCGCGTGAGATCGGCGACGTCGAAGTTGTCGTAGCCGACCGAGATCGTCGACCACGCCTTCAGCCGCGGCGCGCGGTCGAGCATTTGCGGCGTGACCTTCAGGCTCGCGCCGATCGCGCCGTCCGCGTCGCCGAGCGCAGCGGCGAGCGCGTCGGCGCCGTCGGCCTGCACGACCTCCGCATGCTCGCG
This sequence comes from Burkholderia sp. MSMB1078WGS, assembly GCF_001528895.1. Taxonomy (NCBI): domain Bacteria; kingdom Pseudomonadati; phylum Pseudomonadota; class Betaproteobacteria; order Burkholderiales; family Burkholderiaceae; genus Burkholderia; species Burkholderia sp. MSMB1078WGS. The sequence goes on from NZ_LPDI01000111.1 coordinate 29,282, forward strand.
CAGGTACGCGAGAACGTCATCGGGCAGCGGCTTGTACGCGACGATACGGGGCTTCATCGTTTCATTTTCCTTGCAGCGGCGCGGCGAGCGGATGCGCATCGCGCGCCTGGGGTTTGACGGACAGCGTGAGGATCACCGCGGCGACGAGCGCGGCGCTCATGAACGCGTACGACGCGACGGGCGACCCGGTCGCACCGTTCAGGTAGCCGACGAAATACGAGCCGACGAACGAGCCGAGCGCGCCCATGCTGTTGATCAGCGCCATCGCGCCGCCGGCGACGTTCTTCGGCAGCAGTTCCGGCACGATCGCGAAGAACGGGCCGTACGGCGCATACATCGCGGCGCCCGCGACGACCAGCAGCGCATACGAGATCCAGAAATGCGATGAACCGAGCGCGTACGACGCGGCGAAGGCGGCCGCGCCGACCAGCAGGAACGGCCACACGAAGCCGCGGCGCGAACCGACCTTGTCGGACGCCCACGACGCGGCGAGCATCGCGATCGTCGCGGCCAGGTACGGCAGCGCGGACAGCCAGCCGGTCGCGACCATCCCGAGATCGGAACCGTTCTTCACGATCGACGGCAGCCACAGCACGAAGCCGTACACGCCGATGCTCCAGCAGAAATACTGCGCGCACAGCTTGATCACGGCCGGCGAGCGGAACGCCTCGCCATAGTTGCGGACCGGCTTGATCGCGGCCTGCTCGGCTGCGAGCGCGGCGTCGAGGTCGCGCTTTTCCTGCGCGCTGAGCCACGGCGAATCGGCCGGCTTGTCCTGCACGAGGAGCCACCAGCACACGGCCCAGATGACGGCCGGAACGCCTTCGGCGATGAACATGTGGCGCCAGCCGAATTCATGCACGAGATAACCGGACACGATCGACATCCACAGCACGGTGACCGGATTGCCGAGGATCAGGAACGTATTCGCGCGCGAGCGCTCGTTCTTCGTGAACCAGTTGCTGATGTAGATCAGCATCGCCGGCATCACGGCCGCCTCGACGACGCCCAGCACGAAGCGGATCGCCATCAGCGACGGGATGTTGCTGACCACGCCGGTCAGGGCCGCGCAGCCGCCCCACAGCACGAGACTGACGAATACGAGCTTCTTCACGCTGCGGCGTTCCGCGTAGATCGCGCCGGGGATCTGGAAGAAGAAGTAGCCGAGGAAGAACAGTGCACCGATCAGCGACGACAGGCCCTTGCTGATCCCGAGATCCTGGTTGATGCCGGCCGCCGCCGCGAACCCGTAGTTCGCGCGATCGAGGTAAGCGAGGCTGTACGTGATGAAGACGATCGGCATGATCGTCCACCACCGACGGGCTGCGAGATTGGCTGCCATGAGAGTGTCTCCGTATATGGACCGCAGTGGGCGCCAGCGCCCGCCCGGCCTCGAACAAAACTACCGTGCGTCGCGCACGAAATGGATCCGCGGATTGTGCCGTGTCCGGCCTCTCATTGCGCGGTGACGGTTTCCTCTAAGCGATCGGCGCGATCGTCGACACCTTCGAGACGGTCGAGTGCGTCGCGCGTCGGCAACCCTTCCGAATCGCCGATCACCTGGATCGCGAGCGCACCGATCCGGTTGCCGCGCGCGACCGCCTGCTCGACGCTGCGGCCTTCGAGCAGCGCGCTGACCACGCCGACCGCGAAGCCGTCGCCGGCGCCGACCGTATCGACGACGCACTCGACGCGCTCGCCGGCGATGGTGCCTTCGCGGCCGTCGGCCGTGCGGAAATACGCGCCTTGCTCGCCCAGCTTGATCACGACGCCGCGCGCGCCCTGCGCGAGATAGAAGCCTGCGATGTCGGCCGGCGTGTCGTGTCCGGTCAATTGCCGACCTTCGGCGAGGCCCGGCAGCACCCAGTCGGCGAGCGTCGCGAGGGCATTCAGCGTCTTCGCCATCACGTCGGCGGACGGCCACAGCGTCGGGCGCAGGTTCGGGTCGAACGAGATCGTCTTGCCGGCCGCACGCATCTCGCGCGCCAGCCGGAACGCAAGTTCGCACGACGTCGCCGAAATCGCCGGCGCGACGCCCGTCAGGTGCAGATGACGCGCGCCGAGCACGTAGTCGGCCACGTAGTCGTCGCACGACAGATGGCTCGCCGCCGAGCCCTTGCGGAAATATTCGACCGTCGGATCGCTGCCGTCGTCGTTGCGCGACTTCAGCTGGAAGCCGGTCGGGTAGCGCGGATCGACGGTCACGCACGACGCGTCGATTCCCTCGCGCGCCAGCGTGTCGAGCACGTAGCGGCCGAACGAATCGCGGCCGACCCGGCTCATCCAGCCAACCCGGAAGCCGAGCCGCGACAGGCCGATCGCGACGTTGAGATCGGCGCCCGCGATCCGCTTCGCGAATTGCCCGGCGTGCGCGAGATGGCCCGGCTCCGTCGCGACGAACATCGCCATCGCTTCGCCGTAGGTCACGACATCGAGTGCTGCTTTCATGACTGAACTCCTCAGGATCCTTCCGCCGTCACGCGGTCGCAAGCCACGCGACGCGCCGGCAGGCATCGCCGGCCAGGTCGGCCGCGTCGAGCGGGAACTCGATGCCGCGCGGTGCGTGCTGCGGCAGCGCGGCGAGTACGCCGGTCACGAGCGGATCGTTCGGCGCCGGCGCGGCGGCGAACCGACGAGCGCCCTCGCCTTCGATGGTCTTGCAGTGAATGTATTCCACATGCGGCGCGAGCACCTGCGCGCAATCGAGCGGCGCTTCGCCGCGCCACTGCCAGTTGCCGATGTCGAACGTCATGCCGAGCGCATCGGGCATGCCGGCGTCGGACAACGCGTCGAACAGCCCGCGGAACTGCGCGAACGCGCCGCCGACCTCGAGCTGGCCGTTCTCGACCACCACGCGGGCCCGCGCGCCGCGCGACAGCGCGACGATCTCGGCCGCATGCGCGTCGCCGGCGAAGCCGCCGAGCTGGAATTTCACGATGCGCGCGCCGAGCGCGTCGGCTTGCGCGAGCGCGTCGCGCAATGCGTTGGCATCGAGCGCCCCCGTTTCGGTGTACAGCGAGTCCGGGGTCGAATAGACCGACCATAGCCCGTGGCCGGCGATCTGCGCACCGAGCACGGCCAGCGCGCCGGGCGCCGTGTCGTCGTCCGACGCGAACAACTCGCGCCGCACCTCGAAACCGGCCGCCCCGGATGCCGCCACGGTGGCGATGAATGCACTGTGGCCCTCCTGGCGCACCCGGTCCATCCCGAATGCGCTCGCCACGATCACGATGTCTGCCATGTTGCCCTTTTTCAACCGGAATGGAACCGGTTCCATTTGCTTGAGACGGATGGTGCGCCTCGCGTCGGACCCACGCCATAGAGGAAATCCCTAAGGCCGTTTCGTCGCGCGAATGCGCGCGCAACCGTATGCAACGCGTGTTCCCGGCGCGACTGCGAGCGCCTACGCGAGGTCCTGCGCGAGACTCATTTCGAGGAATTGCGCGGCGACCCGCGACGGTGCGCCGCCATGCGGCACGAGGATGGAGAAATGCCGCGTGAGCGGCGCGGGCGCCAGCGAGCGCGGCACGAGCGCGGCGTCTTCGTGACGCAGCGACATCGCGGACACGAACCCGACGCCCATCCCTGCGCGCACGGCCTCCTTCACCGCCTCTACCCCCGCGATCTCGAACGCGACGCGCATCGGCGCGCCGCCATGCGCGAACGCGCGCTCGACGAGCTGCCGCACGGCGGAACCCGCCTCGCGCAGCACGAGCGGATGCGCGGCGAGCGCGTCGAGCGTCACGCCGGCGTCGTAGTCGGGCGCCGCGAGCGGATGGCCGGCCGGCACGATCGCGACGATCTCGTCCTCGTGCCACGCGTGCACGGCCGTGCCCGGCGGCAACGCCTCGCCGGGCGGCCCTTCGATCAGCGCGATGTCGAGCGACGGCAGCGCCGCGACCACGTCGGCCGTATTGCCGCTCATCGTCTGGATCGACACGCGCGGCGCGCGCGGCTGGAACGCCGCGATCAAATACGGCAGCAGGTAGCTCGCGGGCGTCGTGCTCGCGCCGATACGCAGCGTGCCGGCCTCCAGCCCGCGTATCGCGTCTCGAAACGCACGCGCCTGCGCAAACGTGTCGCGCTGCGCCCTCGCGTATTGCGCGAGTTGCTCGCCGACCGGCGTCAGGCGGATGCCGCGGCCGTCGCGCTGGTACAGCGGCTCGCCGAACTCGTCCTGCAGCAGCCGCAACTGGCCCGACACGGCCGGCTGCGACAGATGCAGCGCCACGGCGGCGCGGCTGATGTTCAGATGCTCGGCGACGGCGGCGAACGTTATCAGTTGATCCGGGGTCATGAGGATGAATTATCGGCTTTCCGGATAGTTTACGTCACAAATCACAATTTTTCATATCGATATAACGAAATTAGGATTACACCATCGCCACACGCTCCATCACGGTGCCTCCATGTCCACTGCCCCGACTCCCCCTCTCAGCCATGCCGCGCCGTCGATGCGCGGCCAGTTGAACGGCGTGCTGTTCGTCGCGCTGTTCGCCGCCGCCGTCACAAGCCTGTCCCAGCTTCCCGCGATCGAGGGGCTCGGCCTGTCGCCGCTGATCGTCGGCATCGTCGCCGGGGCGTTGTACGGCAACGGCCTGCGCGACGGCATGCCGGCCAGCTGGGCGGCCGGTGTCGATTTCTCCGCACGCAGGCTGCTGCGCATCGCGGTCGCGTTCTTCGGGTTGCGCGTGAGCCTGCAGGAAATCGCGCAGGTCGGGCTGCCGGGCCTCGCGGTGTCGGTGCTGATCGTCGTCAGCACGCTCGCGATCGGCACCTGGGTCGGCATGAAGCTGATGAAGCTCGATCGCGACGCCGCGCTGCTGACCGCCGCCGGCAGCGCGATCTGCGGCGCGGCCGCCGTGCTCGCGTTCGAGTCGACGCTGCAGTCGAAGCCGCACCAGAGCGCGATGGCCGTGGGCAGCGTCGTGCTGTTCGGCACGCTGTCGATGTTCCTGTACCCGGTCGCCTATCACGCCGGCTTGCTGAACCTCGATCCGGCCGGCCTCGGCCTGTTCTTCGGCGGCACGATCCACGAAGTCGCGCAGGTGGTCGGCGCGGCGAGCGACATCAGCCCGCAGGTCGCGCACGTCGCGACGATCGTGAAAATGACGCGAGTGATGCTGCTGGTGCCGGTGCTGCTCGCGCTCGGCTGGTGGCTCGCCCGTTCGGCGCGCTCGGCCCGCGACGCGGCCGGCGGCGCGCAAGCCAGGCGCAAGGTGGCGGTTCCCTGGTTCGCGCTCGGCTTCCTCGGCTTCGTGATCGTCAATTCGCTGAACGTGCTGCCTGCGGACGTCACACATACGCTGAACGTGCTCGACACCTTCGCGCTGACGATGGCCATGACCGCACTCGGCATCGAAACGCGTGTCGCGCAGATCCGCGCAGCCGGCCCGCGTGCGCTGATGACCGGCCTGATCCTGTACGTGTGGCTGATCGCCGGCGGCTACGGGATCACCTGGGCCGTGCAGCACTGGCTTGGCTGAGCCGCACGTCCGTGACGGTTCGCGCGCCGCGCCCGACGGGAAGGTCCCGCGGGCGCGGCGCAGTGCTATGCTTCGCGTCGTTTTCCATCGCCCCCTTTCAGCCGTGCTCTCGTTTCTGCTGAAGCTGCGCACTCGCGCCCAAACGCTGTTCCGCCTGTCGGACGCCCATACGATGCTGATCTGGTCGGCCATCGTCGGCGTCGGCGGCGCCTTTGCCACGATGGCGTTCCGCGAAGGCATCGACCTGATGCAGCACCTGATCTCGGGGCACAGCGGCAGCTTCGTGCAGATGGCGAAGCGCCTGCCGTGGTACGTGCGGTTCTGGATGCCGGCCGCGGGCGGCTTCCTTGCCGGCTGCGTGCTGCTGCTCGCGACGCGCGGCGACCGGCAGGCCGCCAAGACCGACTACATGGAATCGGTCGCGCTCGGCAACGGCGTCGTACCGGTGCGGCAGAGCCTGTGGCGCAGCCTGTCGTCGCTGCTGACGATCGGCAGCGGCGGCTCGATCGGCCGCGAAGGGCCGATGGTGCAGCTCGCGGCGCTCGCCGCGTCGCTCGTCGGCCGCTTCGCGCACTTCGACCCGCCGCGCCTGCGCCTGCTGGTCGCTTGCGGCGCGGCGGCCGGCATCACGTCCGCTTACAACGCACCGATCGCCGGCGCGTTCTTCGTGTCGGAAATCGTGCTCGGCACGATCGCGATGGAGAGCTTCGGGCCGATGGTCGTCGCGTCGGTCGTCGCGAACATCGTGATGCGAGAATTCGCCGGCTACCGGCCGCCGTACGAGATGCCGGTGTTTCCGGCCGTGACGGGCCCCGAGGTGCTGCTGTTCGTCGTGCTCGGCACGCTATGCGGCGTGCTGGCGCCGCAGTTCCTGCATCTGCTCGACGCGTCGAAAGCGCAGTTCAAGCGGCTGCCTGTGCCGCTGCCCGTGCGGCTCGCGCTCGGCGGCCTCGTCGTCGGCGTGATCTCGGTGTGGATTCCGGACGTGTGGGGCAACGGCTACAGCGTCGTGAACCACATCCTCCATTCGCCGTGGACCTGGCAGGCGCTCGTCGCGGTACTCGTGTTCAAGGTGATCGCGACCGCCGCGACGGCCGGCTCGGGCGCGATCGGCGGCGTGTTCACGCCGACGCTGTTCGTCGGCGCCGTGTTCGGCTCGCTGTTCGGGCTCGCGATGGACGCGCTGTGGCCGGGCCATACGTCCGCGTATTTCGCGTACGCGATCGTCGGGATGGGCGCGTTCATGGCGGGCGCCACGCAGGCGCCGCTGATGGCGATCCTGATGATCTTCGAGATGACGCTGAGCTATCAGGTCGTGCTGCCGCTGCTGGTGTCGTGCGTGTTCGCGTATTTCGTCGCGCGCGCGACGGGCACGACGTCGATGTACGAGATCACGCTGCACCACTACCAGGACGCGCAGGAACGGCAGCGCCTGCGCACCACGCAGATGCGCGAGCTGATCCAGCCCGCGCAGACGGTCGTGCCGCTCACCGCGAGCGTCGCCGACATGACGCGCGTGTTTCTCGAATATCCGGTGAAGTACCTGTACGTGACCGACGACGCCGGGCGCTTTCGCGGCGCGGTCGCGCTGAAGGACATCACGTCGGACCTGCTCGACAAGCGCGACACGACCGACAAGACGGCCGCGCACTACGTGCATACGCCGTTTCCGCTGCTCACGCCCGACATGCCGCTCGCGACCGCGCTCGAGCGCTTCATGGCGTTCCAGGGCGAACGGCTGCCGGTGATCGAGAGCGAAGCCGAGCCGACGCTCGCGGGCGTCGTCTACAAGACGTCGCTGCTCGACGCGTACCGGCGGATGACCGGCGAGCGCTGACCGGCGGCCGCGCCGCCCCTCATCCCGCGCAACGCTTCCCGCCTCCTCCCGTCCGTTTCGGCCGGCGCGCGCCGACGTCGCGCCGCCTCTACCGCCGCACGTGTTTCAAAATATTTGCACGAGCGGAATTTCCGTTTTCTCGCCCGGAAAATCCTGCACGGAAAATCAACGCTCCATTGTTTCATTTCACCCGAATCAATAGAGTCGACTACCCAGAAAATAAAAAATAAATTACCTATCCTTCGTCGTTGCAGCGATTGAAAACCAGTCAGGCATTTAAAAATTACAAAAATCAAACTTCCGCTGCAAAACAATCGATTCAAAACCGTTACGAGGGAAAAATGGAAACCAGTTCCAGCTATTCAAGCACGCCCGCAATCTATGTGATTCCGGGCCAGGGAGATAGTCCGTCCGCCGCGTTGAAATCGCTTTACGAGCGAAGTCCGCCGGCCCGCGAATGCATCGACGAGACGCTCGACGACATCGAAGCCATACTGCGCGAGGAGCCCTACGATCACGAGCCGCGGCTGCTGCGAAACGTGCTGCTTGGAAATGCCTCGGCCGCCGTTCCCGTCGGCATCCCGCAACTGTCGGCATTCGCCACCGCGGTCTGCGTGCACCGCTTCCTCGAACGGCAGCACGTGTGGCCTGTTGCGATCATCGGCCAGAGCCTCGGCGAAATCGGCTCGCTCGTCTGCTCGGGCGTATGGTCCGTAGCCGACGGCGTGCGTGCCGTCCTCGCGCTCAACGACGCGTTCCGGCCGTTCGCGGGACGCGGCGGCATGACCGCGGTCGCGGCGTCGGAAACCGATACGCGGGCGCTCCTCGACGAAATTGCCCACGAGCGGCTGGTGCTCGCGTGCGTCAACGCGCCGCGACAGACGGTCGTCAGCGGCCCGCATACGGCGCTCGACACGTTGACCGCATTTGCGAGCCGCCGAGGTATCAAGCTGCACTCGCTGCCGATTCCGTATCCGGCTCACCATCCCGCGCTGTGGACGGCCGCGGATCGGTTCCACGATGCGATCGCGCGATTGCCGCGCAACCGCTTCCGTGTACCGGTCTATTCGGCCGTCGCGTGTCGGCGCTACACGGATACCGACGATATCGCCCGCGCGCTGGCGGACTGCTTCACCAAACCGTATTACATGCCGGCCGTGCTCGAGCACAGCCAGGTCGGGCGGGATTCGATCTATATCGACCTGAGCATGACCGGCATCATGAATCGCAGCATTAAAGCCGCGCTGCCGGATGCGCGAACTTATTCACCGACTCGCGAAACCGATTCATTCCCATTCAATTTAAATCATACGGGGGCCCTGCAATGAATGCATACCAACTGGAAAATGGCGGAATATCCGGATCACCGTCGGCCCGACCGACTATCGCACCCGAAATCGACGAAATCCGCGATACGCTTTCCGGTCTCACGACGCCAGACCATCGCCGTCTGCTGATCCAGTTGCTGTCGAGCGCGGACTTCGACAAGCCGCTCGATCGGCATTCGGTCGACCTGCATCGCTCGACCTACGATCGCCTCGTCAAGCTCGCCGGCAGGTTGCCGGCCGCGGCCGGCAACCTGTCCGACCCGTCGCTGCTGTCGGCGATCGCCGAATGGACGGCCGTCAACGATCCGTCGCTATGCATCGCCGCGCTGATCCACTACGGGCTCTGCATCGGTTCACTCGTCGAACTCGGCAAGGGCAACGCCCGTGCGGAGGAATACGCGAGCGAACTGGCGGCGGGCCGCAAGGTCGGCGCGTTCATGATCACCGAAATCGGCGGCGGCAACAGCCAGCTCGCCACCCGCGTCGAAGCGCGCTTCGACGCCGCCAGCCGGAGCTTCGTGCTGCACACGCCGGACGATGGCGCGCTGAAGTTCACCAACGTCGGCGTCAACGATCTCGACAAGCTCGGTATCGTCTGCGCACGCGTCATCGTCGACGAACGCGACTGCGGGGTTTTCGCGTTCGCGGTGGACTTGTCCACCCGCGAGGGCCCGCTGCCGGGTGTGCGCCTGTCCGCGCCCGCCGAAATCCCGCTGGTGCCGTTCGATTACGGCCTGGCCGGCTTCGACCGCGTGCGAGTCCCGTTCGATGCGTGGCTGGCCGACGGCGCGTCGATCGACACCGACGGACGGTTCCACGATCCGCTCGGTGACCCGAACGGCCGTCTCGTCCGCACGCTGACCGCGCCGGAAAACGTGTGGGCGATGGGCGCGATCGGGCTGGCCGCCGTATCGCGCACCTGCGTCGCCCAGGCGCTGCGTTACTCGACGCATCGCTCGAGCATGGCCCGCATCGCGCCCGAAACGTCTCTCATGCGGTACAGCACGCAGCAGCGTGCGCTGCTGCGCGCGCTCGCGACGTCGTACGTGATGACCTGCTTCGCGAACGAAGCCGCGCGCGAATGGGCGCTGGCGCTGCATGGTCGCGCGCAGCCGGATCGCACGGCTTCGTCGTTCATGATGTGGGCGCCGTGGAGTTCCACCAATCGCAAGCTCGCGCTCGTCAAGGCGCTGACCGCGTGGGCCGCCGAGGAAGTGGCCGCCGAATGCCGGCTGCGTTGCGGGGTGGCCGGCGATCTGCTCGTCAACCGGTATCTCGACTATCAGGGGCTCGGCCACGTGTTCAACGACGCGGGCGGCAACAACTTCCTGATTCTGCTCGACACGGCGCGCACGCTCGCGGCGGCGCCTGCCGCGTCGGCCGGATCGGATGAAGGCGGAAGCAACTGGCCCGAGGCAGCGCGTGATGCAATCGCCGCACTGCGGGCGCGCGAACGCCGACTGATCCGCTCGCTCGCCGATCAGGTCGACGACCGAACCGCAAGCGGCGTCGATTCGCTGGACGTCTGGAATCCGCTGTTGCCGCGTGCGCGCGATGCGGCGGAGGCCTACGGGCTGAATCTCGCGCTGGATGCCGCGCTGGCCGCGGCCGATGCGGTCGCGAGCGAGCCGGCGCGCGCATTGCTGCGGGATCTCGCCGCGCTGTTCGCGATCGATCGTGCGCAGCGGCACGGCGGCTGGCTGATCAGCGAAGGCGTGATGGACCCGTCAGGCTACCGGCAACTCGATGCGGCAACCGACGCGTTGTGCGCGCGCCTCGTTCCGCACGTCGACACCTTCGTCGAAGCATTCGGGCATCCGCACCCGGTCGTTCGGTCGCCGATCTCGGACCCGACGCACGACTATGCGGCGTCGCTGGCCCGCATGCTGCGTGTGCCGCCCGGCGCCCCGCACTGAACACCGCAGATCGCGACAGGCGTGCGCCGGCCGTCAGTCCGGCGCACGCCCCAGCACCACCCGCGCGAAGAATCCCGCGAGCACCGCTTCCGCCGCGTCGACCGACACGTGCTGCGGATCGGCCGTGTAGTACGACTGCACGCCGTCGCACAGGCACATCAGCCCGAACGCGAGCGTGTCGGCCGGCAGCAGCAGCGGCGTGCCCGACCGCTCGGCGAAGCGCTGGATGAATTCGGCCATCTGCACGCGCTTGCCGTGCAGGAACTGGTTGAAGCGCACGCGGAACTTCGCGTCGCGCGCGGCCTGCAGCTTCGCCTCGCCCCACAGCAGCGAGTATTCGTCGTCGCGAAACAGCGTCCGGTAATACGCGAGGGCCATCGATTCCATCTGCTCGCGCGTGCCGCCCCCTTCGAAAATCGCCTCGAAGTCGGCCTGCACCTCCGCGTGATTGCGCTCCAGCAATTCCAGCAACAGGTCGGACTTGCTGCGGAAATTCGAGTAGAACGCACCGCGCGTATAGCCGGCCGCCGCCGCGACGTCCTCGACGCTCGCGGCCACGTAGCCTTTCTTCAGAAAAATTCGATGCGCGGCTTTCAGCAGACGTTCGCGCGTCTGGTCCCTGCTCTGCTCGCGAGTTAAGCGCTGTGGTTTCATGACGCGCAGTCTAGCATCCCCTCCCTTTCAGATTCATCTTTGCATTCAAATACAGGTGTGTATTAGAATTCGCCACAGTTTCCGAAGATGTCGTTCGTCTGTCCGCGTGCGCCGGTGCCGGCGCCGCTAGGGGCAAGCGCCCGCCGCGCTTGCCGGCTTCGTACCGCTCCACCTCACCTGGGGGTTTCGTGAATCGCTCCGGTTCCCGCGCCGCGCTGCTGATCGGCGCCGCGCTCGTCCTTGCCGCCTGTCATCCGAAAGAATCCGCACCGCCCGCCCCGCGCCCCGTCGTCGCGCTGCCCGCACGGGCCGACACGCTCGCGGTCGCGCGCACGCTGCCCGGCGACATCCAGCCGCGCTACGCCACCCCGCTGTCGTTCCGCATCGCCGGCAAGATCATCGAGCGCCGGGTTCGGCTCGGCGATACGGTGAAGGTCGGCCAGGTCGTTGCGCTGCTCGATCCGTCCGACGCCGAGAAGAATGCCGCGAGCGCGCAGGCGCAACTCGATGCCGCGACGCACACCCTCACCTTCGCGAAGCAGCAGCTCGACCGCGATCGCGCGCAGGCCCGCGAAAACCTGATCGCGACCGCACAGCTCGAACAGACCCAGAACAGCTACGCGTCGGCGCTCGCGCAACGCGACCAGGCGCAGCAGCAGCTCGCGCTCGCGAAGAACCAGCTCCGCTACGCGACGCTCGTCGCCGATCATGCGGGCATCATCACCGCCGAACAGGCCGATACCGGACAGAACGTGTCGGCCGGCCAGCCGGTCTACCAGCTCGCGTGGTCGGGCGACGTCGACGTGGTCAGCGACGTGCCCGAAGCCGCGCTCGCCTCGCTCGCGCCCGGTCATACGGCCACCGTCACGCTGCCGTCGCTGCCGGGCCGCCGGTTCGCCGCGAAGGTGCGCGAAATCGCGCCGGCCGCCGATCCGCAAAGCCGCACCTATCGCGTGAAACTCACGCTCGGCGCGCCCGATCCGGCGATCCGGCTCGGGATGACCGCGGACGTCGCGTTCGACGGCGCGCCGGCCGCCGCCGATACGCAGCCGATCACGCTGCCCGCGACCGCGCTGTTCCACGACGGCGCGCAACCGGCCGTCTGGGTCGTGCGCACGAAGGACGACACGCTCGAACTGCGCCGCGTCGACGTCGCGCGCTTCAACGAGCGCACCGTCACCGTGTCGCACGGGCTGCAACCGGGCGAGCGCGTCGTGCTGCAGGGCGTGCATACGGTCAGCGCGGGCGAGAAGGTGCGCGCGATCGCGCCGCTGCACCCGGAGGACTTCGCATCGTGAGCGTCTCCCACGAAGAAGGCCGGTTCAACCTGTCCGCATGGGCGCTGCGCCACCAGGCGCTGGTCGTCTACCTGATCGCACTCGCGACGCTCGCCGGCATCCTCGCGTACACGCGGCTCGCGCAATCCGAAGACCCGCCGTTCACGTTCCGCGTGATGGTGATCCGCACTTTCTGGCCCGGCGCGAGCGCGCGGCAGGTACAGGAACAGGTGACCGACCGGATCGGCCGCAAGCTGCAGGAAACGCCGGCCATCGACTTCCTGCGCAGCTATTCGCGCCCCGGCGAATCGCTGATCTTCTTCACGATGAAGGATTCGGCGCCGGTGAAGGACGTGCCCGAGACCTGGTACCAGATCCGCAAGAAGGTAGGCGACATCGGCTATACGCTGCCGCCCGGCGTACAGGGCCCGTTCTTCAACGACGAATTCGGCGACGTCTACACCAACATCTGGACGCTCGAGGGCGACGGCTTCACGCCCGCGCAACTGCACGACTACGCGGACCAGTTGCGCACCGTGCTGCTGCGCGTGCCGGGCGTCGGCAAGGTCGACTATTTCGGCGACCCGGACCAGCGAATCTTCATCGAGGTCAACAACGCGCAGCTCACGCGCCTCGGCATCTCGCCGCAGCAGCTCGGGCAGGCGATCAACGCGCAGAACGACGTTTCTTCGGCGGGCGTGCTGACGACCGCCGACGATCGCGTGTTCGTGCGGCCGAGCGGCCAGTTCGACAACGTCGGCGCGATCGCCGATACGCTGCTTCGCATCAACGGCCGCACGTTCCGGCTCGGCGATCTCGCCACCGTCAGGCGCGGCTACGACGATCCGGCCGTCACGCAGATGCGCAGCAACGGCAAGGCCGTGCTCGGCATCGGCGTCACGATGCAGCCGGGCGGCGACGTGATCCGGCTCGGCAAGGCGCTCGACGCCGAATCGAGGGATCTGCAGGCGCAACTGCCGGCCGGCCTCAAGCTGACCGAGGTGTCGAGCATGCCGCACGCGGTCTCGCATTCGGTCGACGACTTCCTCGAAGCCGTCGCCGAAGCGGTCGCGATCGTGCTGGTCGTGAGCCTCGTGTCGCTCGGGCTGCGCACCGGGATGGTCGTCGTGATCTCGATCCCGGTCGTGCTCGCGGTGACGGCCCTCTTCATGTACCTGTTCGACATCGGGCTGCACAAGGTGTCGCTCGGCACGCTCGTACTCGCGCTCGGGCTGCTCGTCGACGACGCGATCATCGCGGTCGAGATGATGGCCGTGAAGCTCGAACAGGGCTACAGCCGCGCGCGCGCCGCCGCGTTCGCGTACACCAGCACCGCCTTCCCGATGCTAACGGGCACGCTCGTCACGGTATCGGGCTTCCTGCCGATCGCGCTCGCGAAGTCGAGCACGGGCGAATACACGCGCTCGATCTTCGAGGTGTCGGCGATCGCGCTGATCGCGTCGTGGTTCGCGGCCGTCGTGCTGATCCCGCTGCTGGGCTTCCACATGCTGCCCGAGCGCAAGCGGCACGCGCACGAGGCGCACCTGCCCGACGATCACGAGCACGACATCTACGACACCCGCTTCTACCGGCGGCTGCGCGGCTGGATCGACTGGTGCATCGAGCGGCGCTTCGTCGTGCTGCTGATCACGGGCGTCCTCTTCGTCGTGGCGATGATGGGCTTCTCGCTGGTGCCGCAGCAGTTCTTCCCGAGCTCCGACCGGCCCGAGCTGCTGGTCGACCTGCGGCTGCCCGAAGGCGCGTCGTTCGCGGCGACGCTGCGCGAGACCGAGCGTCTCGAGAAAGCGCTCGACAAGCGCCCCGAGATCGATCATTCGGTGAACTTCGTCGGCAGCGGCGCGCCGCGCTTCTACCTGCCGCTCGACCAGCAGCTGCAACTGCCGAACTTCGCGCAGTTCGTGATCACCGCGAAATCGGTCGAGGATCGCGAGAAGCTCGCGACCTGGCTCGAAACCACGCTGCGCGACAGGTTTCCTGCGGTGCGCTGGCGGCTGTCGCGGCTCGAGAACGGGCCGCCGGTCGGCTATCCGGTGCAGTTCCGCGTGAGCGGCGACAGCATCGCGACGGTCCGCTCGATCGCCGAGAAGGTCGCGGCGACGATGCGCGGCGATGCGCGCACGGTCAACGTGCAGTTCGACTGGGACGAGCCGGCCGAACGCTCGGTGCGCTTCGAGCTCGACCAGAAGAAGGCGCGCGAGCTGAACGTCACGTCGCAGGACGTGTCGAGCTTCCTCGCGATGACGCTGTCCGGCACGACCGTCACGCAGTATCGCGAGCGCGACAAGCTGATCGCCGTCGACCTGCGCGCGCCGCAGGCCGATCGCGTCGATCCGGCGAAACTCGCGGGCCTCGCGCTGCCGACGCCGAACGGCCCCGTGCCGCTCGGCTCGCTCGGCCGCTTCACGCCGACGCTCGAATACGGCGTCGTATGGGAGCGCGATCGCCAGCCGACCATCACCGTGCAGTCGGACGTGCGCGCCGGCGCACAGGGCATCGACGTCACGCATGCGGTCGACGCGAAGCTGAACGCACTGCGCGCGCAGTTGCCGGTCGGCTATCGGATCGACATCGGCGGTTCGGTCGAGGAAAGCGCGAAGGCGCAGACGTCGATCAACGCGCAGATGCCGCTGATGGCGATCGCCGTGTTCACGCTGCTGATGATCCAGCTGCAGAGCTTCTCGCGCGTGCTGATGGTCGTGCTGACCGCGCCGCTCGGGCTGATCGGCGTGGTCGCGACGCTGCTGCTGTTCGGCCAGCCGTTCGGCTTCGTCGCGATGCTCGGCGTGATCGCGATGTTCGGGATCATCATGCGCAACTCGGTGATCCTCGTCGATCAGATCGAGCAGGACATCGCGGTCGGTCACGGACGCGTCGACGCGATCATCGGCGCGACCGTGCGGCGCTTCCGGCCGATCACGCTGACGGCCGCGGCCGCCGTGCTCGCGCTGATCCCGCTGTTGCGCTCGAACTTCTTCGGGCCGATGGCGACTGCGCTGATGGGCGGCATCACGAGCGCGACCGTGCTGACGCTGTTCTACCTGCCTGCGCTGTACGCGACGTGGTTCCGCGTGAAGCGCGACGAACGCGACCCGCACGACGGCCCGCCGCCAGGCGGCAGCACGCCGGCCGCGCCGTCGGGAGCCTGACCATGGACCGATCGATGACCCTGAAAACCAAAGCCGTGCGAGCGCTCGCGATGGCGAGCATCGCCGGCCCGCTCGCGGGCTGCGCGTGGTTCGCGCCGAGCGGCGAGCCGCCCGCGATGCCGTCGCCCGCGCACTACGGCGCGGCGCCGCAAGTCGAGCAGACCGTGTCAGCGCTGGGTGTCGCGCAGCAGTTCGAGGTCGGCGCGCAGCCGGTGCCGGACTGGTGGAAGCAGTACCGTTCCGATGCGCTGAACGCGCTCGTCGACGAAGGGCTGCGCAACAGCCCGACGCTGAGTGCGGCGTCGCATTCGCTGGATGCCGCGCGCGAACAGTTGCGCGGGCAGATCGGCAGTTCGATGCTGCCGTCGATCGACGCGGTCGGCCAGGCCGCACGCCAGCGAGCGCTCGGCGTACCGATTCCCGCGCTCGGCGCGCAGACGCTGTTGTACGACACGTTCGTCGGGCAACTGCAGGCGAGCTACACGGTCGACCTGTTCGGCGTGTCGCGCTTCGCGAACCGCGCGCTCGCGAAGCGCGTCGACGTCAGCGCGTTCCAGCTCGAATCCGCGCGGCGCGCGCTGGCCGCGAACATCGTGACCGCGTCGATCACCGTGGCGGTGCTCGATGCGCAGATCGAGACGACCGAGCGGCTCGTCGCGCTCGCGAACGACCAGGCGCACGACGCCGAGCGCCGCCATGCGCTCGGTTCGGCTTCGCGCAGCGACGCGCTCAATGCCCGGCAAAGCGCCGACACGTTCGCGGCGAGCCTGCCCGCGCTGCGCCAGCAGCGCGACTCGGCGAGGCATGCGCTCGCGGTGTTGGTCGGCCGCACGCCCGACCGGCCGCCGGCCGATCTCGCGCTCGCCGATCTGCACCTGCCCGAACAGGTGCCCGTCGTCGTGCCGTCGGACCTGCTGCAAAGCCGCCCGGACATCCAGGCCGCCGACGCGGGGCTGAAGGCCGCCGCCGCCGAAGTGGGCCTCGCGACCGCGCAGATGTTTCCGCAACTGTCGCTGTCGGCGGCGATGGGCAAAGGCGGCTTCAGCTGGCCGACGATGCTGTCGGGCGCCGGCGCGATCTGGAACGTCGGCGCGTCGCTGAGCCAGCCGATCTTCCACGGCGGCGCGCTGCTCGCCCAGCGCCGCGCGGCGAAGGCGACCTACGAGGCCGCGGTCGACCAGTACAAGCAGGCGGTGCTCGGCGCGTTCCAGAACGTCGCCGATTCGCTCGCGGCGCTCGAGCACGACGCGCAGGCGCTCGACGCGTCGTCGCGCGCCGCGCTGTCCGCGCGTGGCGCCTACGACGACGCGGCCGCCCGCGTGCGGCTCGGCGCGCTGCCGCCGTCGGCCGCGCGCGCGAGCGAGTTGCAGTACCGCAACGCGCGGCTCGACGAGATTCGCGCGACCGGCGCACGGTTCGCGGATACCGCGCGGCTTTACCAGGCGATGGGCACGCCGCCGGCCGGCAACGGCGACGGATCCCGTAAAACCGCCGGCGCCGCCGGCAAGGACGCGCGCGCCGCCGCCACGCCCGAATCCGCCCCATCGGCGCAATAAGCCTCTTTCGATCGGACGTGCGTGCGGCGCCCCGCCGCGGCCGTCCGATCGCCGATCTTCCGCTTGACCCTCACGTAGCGTAACGTTCGAGACTCCAGTGTGCGCATAGAACGGAGGAACCAATGCGGCTGAAAGTGGGAGAACTGGCGAAACGCACCGGGCTGACCGTCCGCACGCTTCATCACTATCACGCAATCGGTCTGCTGACGCCTTCGGCGCGCGCCGACAACGGCTACCGGCTGTACGACCGCGACGACATCGCCCGGCTCCACCAGATCCAGGCCCTGCGTCGCTTCGGACTGTCGCTCGCCGAAATCGGCGATTACCTGAACCGGCCAGGCACCCCGCTCGTCGATCTCGTCGCAAAGCAGATCGCGTCGCTCGACCGCCAGCTCGCGCAGACCGCGCAGCTGCGCGAGCGGCTCCCGAGCCTGCATGCGCAGCTCGCGGCGGGCGCCGAGCCGGAACTGACCGATTGGCTCACCACACTGGAGTTGATGACCGTGTACGACAAATATTTCTCCGAGGAAGAACTCGCTCGCCTGCCGATGTACCAGAAGAGCCAGGCCGGCGACGCCGAATGGATCGCGCTCGTTGCCGAAGTGCGGGCGCTGCACGAAGCGGGCGTGCCCGCCGAGGACGAGCGCGTCCGTGCGCTCGCCGCGCGCTGGATGGCGCAGCTGGTACGCGACACGAACAACGATCCGCGCTTGCTCGCGAAGCTGAACCTGATGCACGAGCAAGAACCGTCGATGCAGTCGAAGATCGGCATTTCGACCGCGTTGCGCGACTACGTGCTGCGCGCTTCATCGGAAACGAAGATGCGGCTCTTCGAGAAGTACCTCGAGCCGGACGAGATTCGCTTCATGCGGGCGCACTACCGCGAACGCTCGATGGAATGGCCGCAACTGATGGCCGACGTGCGCGACGCGGTCGAATCGGGCGTGCAGCCCGATTCGCCGCAAGGCCGTACGCTCGCGCAGCGCTGGCTCGAGCTGTTCTGCAGCTATGCGGGCCACGATCCGGCCACGCACGCGAAATTTCGTCAGGCGCTGGCGAACGAGCCGGCGCTGTCGAAGGATTCGTGGGCCGACGACACGCTGATCGGTTTCGTGCGCGAAGCGATGGCGCAGCTGGCGCCGGTGCGCTGATCGCATGATGCGCGGGCGGCAAGCGGGTTTCCTGCTTGTCGCCCGTTTCACCATCGGCAGCCGGTACCGCCAACGTACCCGGCGCGTCCGGAGACGAACGCGCCATGATCGGCAAAACCGCGTGCCGCTGCGTGCCGCGCGCGACAGGCCCGCTCAGCGCTCGCGCGAGCCGAGGCCGAGCGCCTTCATCCGCCGGTACAGCGTCCGTTCGCTCAATCCGAGCTGCTCGGCGAGCGCCTTGCGCGTGCCGTCGAACGCGCGCGCGATACGGACCAGCTCCGCATCCGACACGCCACGCGCGTCCACCGCCTGCGCGTGCGGCGCCGCCGCTGCCGCGACGAGCTCGGCCGGCAGATGTTCGACGCGAATCGTCCCGTCGTCGGCGAACAGGCACGCGCGTTCGAGCACGTTGCGCAGCTCGCGGATGTTGCCGGGCCACGCATACGCGTCGAGGCACGCCCGCGCACGCTCGGTCAGCACGAATGGTCGGGCCGCGAATGGTCGCGCATTCGGGTCGCCCGCGTTGCCGCGCGCGTTCGCGATCCGCCGCAGGATCGATTCGGCCAGCAGCGCGATGTCGCCGCGCCGTTCGCGCAGCGCCGGCAGCGGAATCGGAAACGCGTTGATCCGGTAGTAGAGGTCCTGCCGGAACCGGCCGTCTTCGATCATCTCGCGCA
The DNA here is from genome assembly GCF_001528895.1 of Burkholderia sp. MSMB1078WGS. Classification (NCBI taxonomy): domain Bacteria; kingdom Pseudomonadati; phylum Pseudomonadota; class Betaproteobacteria; order Burkholderiales; family Burkholderiaceae; genus Burkholderia; species Burkholderia sp. MSMB1078WGS. The sequence goes on from NZ_LPDI01000111.1 coordinate 48,331, forward strand.
GCGGCTTGTGCGTGGCCGCGACGAGCCGGAAATCGGCGCGCAGCGCCTCGACGCCGCCGACGCGCCGGAACGTGCCCGATTCGATCAGCCGCAGCAGCTTCACCTGCATCGGCAGCGGCACGTCGCCGATCTCGTCGAGAAACAGCGTGCCGCCCTGCGCGGTTTCGACGAGGCCCGGCTTGCGCTGGTTCGCGCCCGTGAACGCGCCCTTCTCGTAGCCGAACAGTTCGCTCTCGAACAGCGTCTCGGCGATCCCCGAGCAATCGACGACGACGAACGGCCCCATCGCGCGATCGCTCGCCTCGTGCAGCGCGCGGGCGAACAGCTCCTTGCCGGTGCCCGATTCGCCGAGCAGCAGTACCGGCAGCGTCGACGGCGCGACGCGCTGCAGCGCGCCGAGCGCCGCGTTGAACGCGTCGGCGCCGCCGACGAGCCCTTCCGCGCTCGGCTGCGCGGACGCGCTGCGCACCGTCGTCAGCCGCTCGACGTACGCGATCACGTTGCCGTCCGCGTCGAAGATCGGCCGCAGCTCGACGTCGACATGCTCGGGGCCGCGCGGCGTGTGGTGGATGTGCAGCACGCGGTTCAGCCCGCGCGATTCGAGCGCCTGCTTCATCGGGCAATGCTCGCCGGCCTGGTCGCACGGCACGTCGTAGTGATGCGACACCTGGAAACAGTGCCGACCCACATGCTCGACGCCGGCCACGCCGAACTGGCGCCGGTACGCATCGTTCGCCGCGAGGATGCGGTAGGCGGGATCGACCACGATCGTTGGCTGCGGGTCCTGCTCGAGATACGCGACGAGCGCGCGGACATCCGGCACTGCGTCGCGGCGCTGGGCAGGAACGATCGGAATGGTGTCGTGCGGATTCATGCGGAGGCTCGCTCGGCGAAGAGGCGCCCGGACGGACTGCCAGGCTGACTGCCAATTCTGCCACGACACTGCCAGCAGTGGCAGTCCCGGTCCGCCACCGCATGTCGCCGCCGCCCGCGCGAGACCGCCGGCGCACCGAAAACCCGAGCCGAATCAAGTCCCTGTCGCATCGGCCGGTGCCGCGCCGCACGCTGGCACGCTTCTTGAAGTGAAGATCGCGATTGCCGATGCTGAACCCGATCGAGGACACCCCGTGAGCAACGCCCCCGCCCTGTCGGTCGAAGGCTTTTTCGACCCGGCGACCCACACCGTCAGCTATCTCCTGCTCGATACGGCGAGCCGCGCGTGCGCGCTGATCGACAGCGTGCTCGACTACGACCCGAAATCCGGCCGCACCCGCACCGCCAGCGCCGACCGGCTGATCGCACGTGTCGCCGAGTTCGGCGCGACCGTGCACTGGCTGTTGGAAACGCATGTGCACGCCGACCACCTGTCGGCCGCACCGTACCTTAAAACGCAGGTCGGCGGCCAGATCGCGATCGGCTCGCACGTGCGCCGCGTGCAGCACGTGTTCGGCACGCTGTTCAACGCGGGCCCCGGCTTCGCGGAAGACGGCCGTCAGTTCGACCGGCTCGTCGACGACGGCGACACGCTCGCGCTCGGCGCATTGACGATCCGCGCGCTGCACACGCCGGGCCACACGCCCGCGTGCATGACCTACTGCGTGGACGACGCGACGCAGCGCGCGGCGTTCGTCGGCGACACGCTGTTCATGCCCGACTACGGCACGGCCCGCTGCGACTTCCCGGGCGGCGACGCGCGCACGCTGTACCGCTCGATCGCGCGTGTACTCGCGCTGCCGCCCGACACGCGCCTGTACCTGTGCCACGACTACCAGCCGGGCGGCCGCGACGTGCAGTTCGTGACGACCGTCGCCGAGCAGCGACGCGCGAACGTGCACGTGAAGGACGGCGTGACCGAGGACGATTTCGTCGCGATGCGCACCGCGCGCGACGCGACGCTCGACATGCCCGTGCTGATGCTGCCGTCCGTGCAGGTCAATATGCGCGCCGGCCATCTGCCCGAGCCCGAAAACAACGGCGTGCGCTACCTGAAGATCCCGCTCGACGCGATCTGAGCCGCGCGCCCCGCCCCCTCCGGAGAACCCCGACATGACCATTCGCAAGCTGACCGACGCGCAGTCGGTCGCGCCGCAGATCGCGGCGGCCGACGTGCCCGCGCTTCACGCGGCGGGCATCCGCAAGCCGGCGCCGGCCGTGGATGCGCGGCACGACATCGTGATCGTCGGCGCCGGTGCGGCCGGCATCGCGGTCGCGTCGAGCCTGCTCGCGCGCGCCGCGTCGCTCGACATCGCGGCGATCGATCCCGCCGACGTTCACTATTACCAGCCCGGCTGGACGATGGTCGGCGCAGGCGTGTTCCAGCCCGGCACCACCGCGCGGCCGATGACCGACGTGCTGCCGCGCGGCATGCAGCGAATCCGGGCCGCGGTCGCGAGCTTCGAGCCCGATGCGCACGCGGTCGTGCTCGACGGCGGCCGACGCATCGGCTATCGCAGGCTCGTCGTGTGCCCGGGGCTCAAGCTCGACTGGCACGCCATCGACGGCCTCGCCGACACGCTCGGCCGCAACGGCGTCACGTCGAACTACCGCTACGATCTCGCGCCGTACACGTGGGAGCTCGTGCGCGCGTTCCGCGGCGGCAATGCGCTGTTCACGCAGCCGCCGATGCCGATCAAGTGTGCGGGCGCACCGCAAAAGGCGATGTACCTGTCGTGCGACCACTGGCGACGCACCGGGCGCCTCGACGCCGCGAACGTCGAATTCCTGAATGCGGGCGGCGCGCTGTTCGGCGTCGCCGATTACGTGCCCGCGCTGATGGAGTACGTGAAAAGCTACGACATCGCGCTGTCGTTCGGCCACGACCTCGTCGCGATCGACGGGCCTGCACGCCGGGCGACGTTCTCGCGCGCGCTGCCGGACGGCGGCAAGGAAACCGTCGAGCGTTCGTTCGACATGATCCACGTCGTGCCGCCGCAGAAGGCGCCCGACTTCGTGCGCGCGAGCCCGCTCGCCGACGCGGCCGGCTGGATCGACGTCGATCCGGCGACGCTGCGGCACAAACGGTTTCCGGACATCTACGCGCTCGGCGACGTCACAAACACGACCAACGCGAAAACGGCCGCGGCCGCCCGCAAGCAGGCGCCCGTCGTCGCGCACAACCTGCTCGCATCGCTCGGCCTCGCACGGGGCGACGCCGCATACGACGGCTACGGCTCGTGCCCGCTCACCGTCGAGCGCGGCAAGATCGTGCTCGCCGAATTCCTGTACGGCGGCAAGATCGCCCCGACCTTCCCCGCATGGCTGATCGACGGCAAGCGGCCGTCGCGGCTCGCGTGGCTGCTCAAGGAACGCGTGCTGCCGCCGCTCTACTGGAAGGCGATGCTCAAGGGCCGCGAATGGCTCGCGAAGCCCGCGATCGCACGTTGACCGGAGCGCGATGACGTCATGCTGATTTCCCTCGTACTGGGCGGCTTCGTCGGCGCCGTGCTCGGCCTGACCGGCGCCGGCGGCGGCATTCTCGCGGTGCCTGCGCTCGTCGTCGGGATGAGCTGGCCGATGCAGCAGGCCACCCCCGTCGCACTCGTCGCGGTCGCGGGCAGTGCCGCGCTCGGCACGCTCGAAGGCTTCCGCCGCGGGCTCGTGCGCTATCGCGCGGCGCTGCTGATGGCCGTGGCCGGCGTGCCGCTGACCACGCTCGGCGTCCGGCTCGCTCACGTGCTGCCGCAGCGCCTGCTGCTCACGCTGTTCGCGCTGACGATGCTCGTGGTCGCCGGCCGCCTGCTGCGACAGGCGCTGCGGCGGCAGGCGGCCGATGCCGATGTGTCGCCGCTGTGCGTCGGCCGCGTGAATCCCGATACGGGCCGGCTCGTGTGGTCGTGGCCCGTGGGCATCGCGCTCGCGTCGACCGGCGCGGTCACGGGCTTGATGACCGGGTTGCTCGGCGTCGGCGGCGGCTTCGTGATCGTGCCGATGCTGCGCAAGTTCACGAACGTGTCGATGCATGGGGTGGTCGCGACGTCGCTGATGGTGATCGCGCTGGTCGGCACCGGCGGCGTGCTCGCGACGCTCGCATCGGGCACGCGCGCGCCGCTCGACGTGACGCTGTGGTTCACCGTCGCGACCGCGCTCGGCATGGCCGCCGGCCGCGGCGCGTCGCGCCGCCTCGCCGCGCGGCACGTGCAGGCCGGCTTCGCGGCCGTGCTCGTGTGCGTCGCGCTGGGGTTGCTGGCCAAGGCGGCGTTCGGCGCGTGAACGCCGACGACGGGCCGGCGATCGTCACGCGCCGCCAAACGAAACGCCCGGCCCGACGCGTCGTCGGCACCGGGCGTTTTTCACGGCGGCAGCCGCCGGCCCGTCAGGCCGCGAACCCCGCCATCCGCTTGCGTTCCTGACGCAGCATCACGAAGTTCGCGATCACGACGCCGGCCGTCACCGCGATGATGAACAGCGTCGCGAGCGCGTTCATCTCCGGGTTCAGGCCGAGGCGTACGCGCGAGAACACGACGAGCGGCAGCGTCGTCGAGCCGGGGCCCGACAGGAACGCCGACAGCACGAGGTCGTCGATCGACAGCGTGAACGACAGCAGCCAGCCCGCGATCAGCGCCTGCGAGATCAGCGGCAGCGTGATCGTGAAGAACACCTTCAGCGGCGTCGCGCCGAGATCGAGCGCGGCTTCTTCCAGCGACGGATTCAGCTCGCGCACGCGCGACTGCACGATGATCGCGACGTACGAAATGCACAGCATCACGTGGCCGAGCCAGATCGTGAACACGCCGCGCTCGGCCGGCCAGCCGATCCACTTCGCGAGCTCGATGAACAGCAGCAGCAGCGAGATCCCCTGGATCACCTCGGGAATCACGAGCGGCGCGTTGATCATCCCGCTGAACAGCGCGAAGCCGCGAAAACGCCCCATCCGCGCGAGCACGAAGCCGGCCCACGTGCCGATGAACACCGACGCGAACGCGGTCAGCACGCCGATCTTCAGCGACAGCCATGCGGCCGCCAGCAGCTCGTCGTCCTCGACGAGCGCCGCATACCAGCGGAACGAGAAGCCCGACCACACGGTGACGAGCTTCGACTCGTTGAACGAATAGACGATCAGGCTGATGATCGGGATGTACAGGAAGGCGAAGCCGACGAACAGCGCCGCGAACTGCAGGTAGCGATTCGGTTTCATCGACGGCCTCCCTGTTCCTTCGCCTGGAAGTGCTGGAACATCGCCATCGGCACGAGCAGCAGCAACACCATCGCGCAGGTCACGGCCGACGCCATCGGCCAGTCCGCGTTGTTGAAGAACTCGTTCCACATCACGCGGCCGATCATCAGCGTATTCGCGCCGCCGAGCAGCTCCGGAATCACGTACTCGCCGACCGCCGGGATGAACACCAGCAGGCAGCCCGCGATGATCCCGTTCTTCGACAGCGGCAGCGTGATCTGCACGAACGCTTTCCACGGCTTCGCGCCGAGGTCGTACGCGGCTTCGAGCAGGCGCAGGTCCATCTTCACGAGGTGCGCGTAGAGCGGCATCACGAGGAACGGCAGGTACGAATACACCATCCCGATATACACCGCGTAGTTCGTGCGGTACAGCTCGATCGGCGTATGGGTGAGCCCGATCCACATCAGGAAGTTGTTCAGGAGCCCGTTGTTCTTCAGGATCCCGATCCATGCGTACACGCGAATCAGGAACGACGTCCAGAACGGCAGCATCACCCCCATCATCAGCAGGTTGCGGGTAGCCGGGTTCGAGCGCGCGATGTAGTACGCCATCGGATAGCCGAGCAGCAGGCACAGCAGCGTCGTGATCGCGGCGACCCACACCGAATTCACGTAGGTCGCGAAATACAGGCTGTCCGTGAGCAGGAACGCGTAGTGCGACAGGTTCAGCGCGATGTGCACGACGCCGTCCGCGTACGACGCGAGCTCCGTATACGGCGGGATGCCGAGCTGCAGCTCCGCGAAGCTGATCTTCACGACCAGCACGAACGGCACGAGGAAGAACAGCACGAGCCACGTGAACGGCCCGGCGACGACCGCCGTGGCGCCCGTCAGGTTGAAGCGCCGCACCGGCCACTCGAGCAGGGACTTAAACGCGTTCATGACGTCAGCACCACGCCGGCGGTCGCGCTCCAGCGCACGTAGATCTCATCGCCGAGCGCCGGCGTGTCGAGTTCGGAAATCGCGAGGCTCGACACGTTCGCGATCACCGTCTTGCCCGCGTCGAGCTTCACGTGATACAGCGAATAACCGCCCATGTACGCGACGTTGCCGATCCGGCCGCGCGCCCAGTTGAACGCGCCTTCGGGCGGCTTGCGCGTGAGCGCGATCCGCTCGGGACGCACCGACACCGTGACCGGCATGCCGAGCGGGCCCGAGATCCCGTGACTCACGTACAGCCGGCTCGGCAGTTCCGGCGATTCGATGTACACGTGATCGGGTTCGTCCTCGACCGTCACGCCGTCGAACAGGTTCGTCGAGCCGATGAATTCGGCCGAGAAGCGGCTGTTCGGATATTCGTACACTTCGTTCGGCGAGCCGATCTGCACGATCTGGCCTTCGCTCATCACGGCGATGCGGTTCGCCATCGTCATCGCCTCTTCCTGGTCGTGCGTGACCATGATGCAGGTGACGCCGACCTTGTTCAGGATGTTGACGAGCTCGATCTGCGTGCGCTGGCGGATCTGCTTGTCGAGCGCCGACATCGGCTCGTCGAGCAGCAGCAGTTTCGGACGCTTGACGAGCGAACGCGCGAGCGCGACGCGCTGCTGCTGGCCGCCGGACAACTGGTGCGGCTTGCGCTTCGCATACTTGCCCATCTGCACGAGCTCGAGCGCGGAAGCGACGCGCGCCTTCAGCTCGGCCTTCGGCGTGCCTTCCTGCTTGAGCCCGAACGCGACGTTCGACTCGACCGACATGTGCGGGAACAGCGCATACGACTGGAACATCATGTTCACGGGCCGCTTGTACGGCGGCATCTGCGCGAGGTCCTCGCCGTCGATCAGGATCTTGCCCGACGTGACCGTCTCGAGGCCCGCGAGCATCCGCAGCAACGTCGACTTGCCGCAGCCCGAGCTGCCGAGCAGCGCGAACAGCTCGCCCTGGCGCACGGTCAGGTTGACGCTGCGCACGGCTTCGGTGTCGCCGAATTTCTTGACGACGTCGACGATCTGGACAAAGTTCTCGGCGCGCGCATCGGCGCCGGAGGAAGGAACGGAGAACGGCGCGCCCGCGACCGGCGCGCCCGACTGGCTATTCATGATGTGCTGCTTCTCTCCTGCGTTAGACGAACAAAGCCCCCGGGGGCACCAGGGGCTTCATGACTGCGGGTTCACTTCGGCTCGCGTCAGCGGCCCGACTTCAGCTCGGTCCACAGACGCGTCTGCAGACGCTGGATTTCAGGCGGCAGCGGCTTGAGCAGGAACAACGTCTTCACGACGTCGGCCGGCGGGTAGACCGCCGGGTCGTTCGCGACGTCGGGGCGCACGTACTTGCGTGCCTCCGCGTTGGCGCTCGGGTAGTACACCGCGTTGGTGATCGCCGCGTGCACCTTCGGATCCTCGATGTAGTTGATCCACTGCAGCGCGGCTTCCTTGTTCTTCGCATCCTTCGGGATCGCCATCACGTCGAACCACACCGGCGCACCGCCCTTCGGAATGTAGTACTCGATCTTGTACGGCTTCTTCGCCTCGATCGCGCGATGCTTCGCGATCACGACGTCGCCCGACCAGCCGAACGCGAAGCAGATGTCGCCGCCGACCAGGTCGTTGATGTAGCCCGACGAGTTGAATTGCGTGATGTACGGACGGATCTTCTTCAGCACGTCCATCGCGGCCTTGTAGTCGGCCGGGTTCGTGCTCATCGGATCCTTGCCGATGTAGTGCAGCGCCGCCGCGAACATCTGGTCGGGCGCGTCGAGCACCGACACGCCGCAGGTCTTCAGTTTCGAGAGGTTTTCCGGCTTGAACAGGATGTCCCAGTTGTCGAGCGGCACCTTGCCGAGCGCCTGCTGCGCCTTCGTCAGGTTGTACGCGAGACCGGTCGTGCCGTATGCCCAGGGCACCGAGTACTTGTTGCCCGGATCCGCGCCGGCGACGAGCGCCATCAGTTGCGGATCGAGGTACTTGAGGTTCGGCAGCTTCGACTTGTCGAGCGGCGCGAAGATGCCGGCGGCGATCTGCTTGCCCGCGTAGTTGCTGGTCGGCACGACGATGTCGTAGCCCGAGCTGCCCGTCAGCAGCTTCGCCTGCAGCGTGTCGTCGCTGTCGTAGTTGTCGTAGCGGACCTTGACGCCCGCCTGCTTCTCGAAGTTCGGGATCGTGTCCTTCGCAATGTAGTCCGACCAGTTATAGATATTGAGCTGCGTATCCTTCGCCGCTGCCGCCGATGCACCCACGCACAGCGCGAGCGCCGCGAACCGGCCCACTACCTTTGCTTTCATCCCGTTCTCCCTTCGGCCGGACGCGTTGCCCGGCTGCCGTCTGCCTCGTCATGGCGGCGCATTCTGGCGCGCCGCCCCTCGAAAACCCCGAAAACTACCATCATTCGCGCCCCGTCACAAAAAAATCATGCCGGTGTCGCGCAAACGGAACAGATTCCCGCTGCCGGCCGATCGGACTGCCCGTGCGGCGGGGCGTTCCGGGGGAATTCTATCGGGTAATCGGCGGCTGTCCACCGGGAAAGACGCACGGCGACGAACCTGCGCTCGCATGGCGGGTACGCCCGCCCGGCGAACACGGCCGGCGCCCGGCCGGCCCGTCCCGCCGCCGCGCCGGGGCGACCCGCCAGCGTCGGCGGCCGGCCGGGCCGCCGCGATGCATTAAAATGGCGGCTGACGATTCAACTGCGCGAACCCTCCCGATGGCATCCAATCTTCACGACCTCCCCGACAGCCCCTGCATCGGCGTGTGCTCGACGCTCTTCGACGAAGTCTGCAAGGGCTGCGGCCGCACGGCCGCCGAAGTCTCGAACTGGGTGTTCCTGAGCGACGACGAAAAGCGCGCGGTATGGGAGCGCATCGCGCGCGAAGGCACCGCGATGCGCTTCCAGTACGACAAGCTGTAAATCCGCCGCGCAAAAAAAGAGCGGCATGCCGACCGCCATGCCGCCAACCCCAACTCTGTTCTTTCCGTCGCGTCTAGAACTTCATCCCGACGCCCACGCCGACGATCAGCGGATCGATGTGCAGCGTGCCGATGCCCTTGTCGCCGAGCGTCGCATCGGTGCTCATCCAGAGCTTCTTCACGTCGACGTTCATGAACACCTTCTTCGTCAGCTGCACGTCCACGCCGAACTGCAGCGCGGGGCCGAAGCTGCTCTTGTTGATCGATACGCCCTCTCCGCCGACGTTGAGCCCGTTGTTGTAGAAGTACGTGTAGTTCAACCCGGCGCCGACGTACGGCCGCACCTTGCCCGCATGGTTGAAGTGATACTGCAGCAGCAGCGTCGGCGGCAGCACGCCCACGCCGCCGAGATTGCCGAGGCTCGACGTCAGTTGATGCCGCGACGTGCCGAGGATCAGCTCGACGCCGAGGTAGTCGCGGATCATGTACGTGAAGTCGAGCTCGGGCACGATTGCGTTGTTCACGCCCGTGTTGATTGCGCCGAGCGTATCGCTCGCGCGCTCGTTCGGCTGGATGCTGATCGCGCGCAGCCGGACCAGTACGTCGCCCTGGTTGATGCCGTCGCCCGGCGACGCCGCGTGCGACAGCGACGGCATCGCGACGATGCCGCCCAAGACGGCGGCTGCGGTGACACAAGTTCGAATCGTTTTATGCATGGTACGGACCCCCAAAGAATGGTTACCATTCTCCCAATAGGGTCTTTTCGCCATCTTGATATTGGTCAAGCCAGCGTAAACGTGGGACGGTTTGCCGCAGGCTCGGTCGCACTGCCCGTCAGCAGCAGCTCGAGCAGATCGCGCACGCTGCGGATCGCACGGCCGAACGGCAACGCTTCGCGGCCGCGGAAGAACAGTCCGTTCGCGACGTCGCCGCGCAGTGCGGCCGCGAGCCGCGTATCGATGCAGAAGTGGCCGAATTTCTCGATGCCGTCGCGCAGCCCGCATACGCTCAGGCATTCGAGCGCGGTCGGACAGCGCTGCTTCAGCGCGCCGAGCTTGTCGCGAATGCGCGTCTCGTTGCGCAGGTAACGATCGAGCCACGGCGTCTTCACCGCGCGTGCCGGCAGCCCCGTCACGCTGACGAATTCGACGATGTCGTCGGGCGTCGCATCGGCGAGCACGCGCTTGAATTGCGGATGCGCATCGCCCTCTTCCGTCACCGCGAACGGCGTCCCGACCTGCACGCCGTTCGCGCCGGCCGCGAACGCCGCGCGCACCGTGTCGTGACTGTTGATCCCGCCGGCCACGATCAGCGGGATCGTGTCGCGGGCGAGACCGAGCGACGCCATCACCTGTGCGGTTTCGTCGAGCACGCGCGCGAAATCGAAACGGCCGTCATGCATGTCGTCGATCTGCGTGACGCCGAGGTGCCCGCCCGCGTGCGCCGGATGCTCGATCACGATCGCATCGGGCAGGCGCCCCTTCTTCATCCATTTCTTCAGCACCAGCGCGACCCCGCGGCTGTCCGACAGGATCGGAATCAGCGCGATGTCGCACCCTTGCGTGAGGTCGGGCAGATCGAGCGGCAGGCCCGCGCCCATCACGATCGCGTCCGCGCCCTCGTCGCACGCGACCCGCACGTAATCCGCATGCGCGCTCACCGCCTTCATCACGTTGACCGCGATCATCCCGCGCCCTTCGCCGTAGGTCTTCGCGAGACGGATCTCGCGCGCGAGCGCGTCGAGGTTCGCCGCTTCGAGCGTCGCGCGATCGGGTTGCGCGCGGCAACGCGCGAGCAGATCCGCATGATGGTGCCGCAGGTCGATGCTCGCGATCGTGCCGACCGCGCCTTCGCGCGCGACGCTGCCCGCCAGCCGGTGCGCGGAGATGCCGACGCCCATGCCGCCCTGCACGACGGGCAGCAAGGTGCGGCCGCGAATCGTCAGCGGCGGAAAGGAAGTGCGTACGGTCATCTGAAACCTCGTCGGAACATCGGAATCGCGATGATCGACGATCCGCCGCCGCGCACCTTGACGGCCGTCAATAAAAAACGGCACGCGAACGTGCCGTTTCCGGTTCGGGCCGCGAGCGGCGCTCAGGCCGGCTTCGCCGGCTTCAGTTGCATCGACTTGTATTCGAGATACTCTTCGAGCCCGTACACGCCGTTCTCGCGGCCGTGCCCCGACTGCTTGAAGCCGCCGAACGGCGCGGCGCCGTTCCACGTACCGCCGTTGATGTCCACCTGCCCCGTGCGGATGCGGCGCGCGACGCGCATCGCCCGTTCGTCGCTGCCGGCCCACACCGCGCCGCCGAGCCCGTACGGCGAATCGTTCGCGATCCGCACGGCCTCGTCTTCATCGCGATACGTGATGATCGACAGGACCGGCCCGAAGATCTCTTCCTGCGCGATCGTCGATTTCGGATCGACGCGGCCGAACACGGTCGGCTTCACGAAGAAGCCCTTCGCGAGCCCTTCCGGCAAACCGGTGCCGCCCGTCACGAGTTCCGCGCCTTCGTCGATCCCGCGCTGGATGTATGCCTGCACGCGCTGCTGCTGCGCGGCCGACGCCAGCGCGCCGAGGCGCGTCGTCTCCTGCCGCGGGTCGCCCGCGACGTACGTTTCGGCCGCGGCCTTCGCGATCTCGCGCGCTTCGTCGTAGCGGGCTTCCGGCACCAGCATCCGCGTATGCGCCGAGCAGGTCTGGCCGGCGTTCAGGTAGCACGCGTTGACCGTGCCCTTCACCGCCGTCGCGAAATCGGCATCGTCGAGGATCACCGACGCCGACTTGCCGCCCAGCTCCAGCGCGACGCGCTTGACGCCCGCGGCCGCCAGCTCGGCCACGCGCTTGCCCGCACGCGTCGAGCCGGTGAACGACACCATGTCGACGTCCGGATCGGTCGCCAGCACCTCGCCGACGACCGGGCCGTACCCGCACACGAGGTTGAACACGCCGGCCGGCAGCCCGGCCGCGTGGATCGCTTCGGCGAGCATGAACGCGTTGAGCGGCGCGACTTCGGATGGCTTCAGCACGACCGTGCAGCCGGCCGCGAGTGCCGGCGCGACCTTCAGCGTGATCTGGTTGAGCGGGTAGTTCCACGGCGTGATCGCCGCGACGACGCCGACCGGCTCGCGCACCACCAGCGAATTGCCGACCTGCGCCTCGAATTCGAACGATTCGGCGAGCTTCGCGTACGCCTTCCAGTTGTAGATCGGGCCGCCGACCTGGATCGCGCGCGACAGCTTGATCGGCATGCCGACTTCGCCGGTGATCGACTGCGCGAGTTCCTCGCTGCGCGCCTGCAGATGCTCGACGATCTTGCGCAGGTAACCCGCGCGCGTCGCGGCCGGCGTGGCCGCCCATGCGTCGAAGGCCGCGCGCGCCGCGCGGATCGCGTCCTGCGCGTCGGACGCGACGCCCTCGGGAATCCGGCCGATCACGGCTTCGGTGCCCGAATCGATCACGTCGATCGTGCCGGTGCCGGCCGGTTTGCGCCATGCGCCGTCGATGTAGAACTGGTCGTAGATTTTCATCGTGTTCCGCCTCCAGGGAAGCCGACATTCTAGCGAGCGTTCCGGTGACTGGTGTGACGAATGACAGCCGTTCGAAAGGACCGGGCGCCGTCGCGTCGGAGCGCCGTCACGCCGTCACGCCGGTGCTCCGCCGTCCGCTGTCCGCCGCTCGCCGCGCGTGGCCGGCAACGCATTCGTCGGGTCGCCGCCACGTCGGCATCCGCCAGGGTGCGCGGCCGGGCCTGCATCGTGCTATGTTTTTATTATCGGCATCGGCCCGTTGCGGCCGGCGCCGCCCGGAATCGACGCACTTCGTGAGCGCTGCCATGTCCGACGCATCCCATACCCTCGGCTCGCAAGACCGCCTGGAGCTGCTTTGCTGGCTCACCTGCGGCAACCTCGGCGCGTTTTACCTCAACGAATCATGGCCGGACGCCGCGTTCCAGGTCCAGGCCGCCCACCGCTGGCTCGACCGTCATCACCGCCAGGCCGACTGGCTCGCGGTCGCCCGGCTCGCGGCGCTCGCGCAGGACATCGCGAAGCGGCATGCGGGGTTCGTCGACGCGTCGTGGGCGCGCGACGCGGTCGAGGAAATCGTCGATACCGACGATCTCGACTATCGGGCCAAACTCGTGCAATGGGTGTACGAGGACTGCTGCAAGGCGCTCGCGGACAAGCGGCTGGCCGATTGAGCCGCACGAGGGCCGCCCGTGCGACGGGGCGCGGCATCGCCGAGCGCGACGCGCTTTTCGCCGCGACGAACGTCACGGCCGGAATGATCGCCGGGGTTCGGTGCGTGCGCACCGCCCCCGGCGCCGGCACGCGCGATGCGTGCCGATGCGTTTACAGCAGCGACTTGGCCTGCGTCAGCACCTTGTCGCAAACCTGCTTGGTCACCTGCTGCTTCAGGCCGCCGCCGCTCAGGTCGAGCTTGCTGCCGTTGCCTGCGTCGAGGATCCCGCTCGCGCCGCTCGTATAGCCGCTGTCGGACGACGCGTTGCCGCCGAGCTTGCCCATCAGCGCGTCCTTCACCGACGCCGCGCCGCCTGTTGCGCCGCCGAGATAGTTGTTCTGGATGCAGAACTGCAGCAGGCCCGCGACGTTGCCGGTGCTGCCCGGCATCAGCGACGCACCGCCGCCGCCCGTCAGCGCGCCACCGAGTCCGCCGAGGTTGCCCAGCGCCCCGCCCGCGCTGCCGCCCGAATCGCCGCCACCGCCGACCTGCTTCAGGACGTCGCCCAGTTGCGCATGCGCGACCGAAAACGGCGCGAGCAATCCGATCAGCGCGCCGGCAACGGTCGCGCGGTAAAGACGTGCATTCATGTAAAGCCTCCCGGTTGTGACTGCGTGAGTACCGCGATTCGCATCCAAGGATACTCAATCGACCGGGGCATGACAGCCTCCGGAGCCGCATGAAACGTCAGGCATCGTGATATCGCGGCGATTTGACAATGCTTGACGCGCGATTGCGCGCGGCCTCGCCGGCTCGACAGGCGTGCGACCGCCATTCCGTCTCGCCGGCCCGCGCGAAGCGTCATAGAATCGTCGTCGCCGACCGTTCGGCCGCTGCGACCCGACATCAACCTCGCACATGAAGGACACTCGCGTGGCGCTTGCCCATCGACTTCTGCCGATCGCCGGCGCATCGAGCGCGCTGATGGCCGGCGCCGGTACCGCCGGTACCGCATCCGCAGCCACGGCGGCCGCGGCCTGCGCGTCGCCTTCGTTCGACCGCTATCCGGCACCGGCCGCCGCCCGCGCGCCGCGCAAACCGGCCGCGTCGCCCCGGTTCGCCTGCGACGAAGCGCACCTGTATCGCACCGTCATCCATGACGAATTCGCGCAACCGGCCAATTTTGCCGGTCACGATCGCATCGCGATCCGGGATTGCGGAACGGATTGCCGAAATGTCGCGATCGTCGACGAGGACACTAGCGCGACGTACACGACGCCCGGCGTGAAGGCCGTCTCGGGCGTGATGGGCAACGACGAGGAGCGCGTCGACTTCCGTGCCGGCAGCAAGCCGTTGATCGTCGCCGGCTGCTTCGACGACGATTGCGGCGACGGCAACGCGAACGCGGCCCGGTTCTTCCACGAATGGACCGGCACCCGGCTGCGTCCGGTCGGCACGTGCCCGCTGGCCATCGACCCGGCTCGGTAAGCGGCCCCGGCGACCGATGACCTCCATTCACCTCAGTTTCGACGACGGCCCCGGCCCGTCTACGCCCGCGTTGCTCGACGTGCTGCGCGATGCATCGTGCACGGCGACCTTCTTCGTGCTCGGCAAGCACCTGGCGGGCGCGCTCGACGTCGCGACGAGAATCGCGCGCGAAGGCCATCGGCTCGGTAATCACACCCATTCGCATGCGCGGCCGGGAGCGCTCGCGGACGTCGCACTGATCGACGAAATCCACACGACCGATGCGCTGATTCGCGACGTCTACCGCCGCGCCGGCCTCGCCGCGCCGGACGCGATCCCGCTGCGTCTTCCGTACGGATTGCTGCCGCAGGACGAGCGCGCCGCCGTGCTCGCGCGCCTGCAACGCGAACACACCGGCTGGACCGCGATACTGGACGACTGGCAGCGGCCGGCGCCATCGCCGCAGGCGCTGTTCGACGCGATGTGCGCGCACGTCGACGCCTGCGCGGCGCAGCATTGCGACGTGCTGTTCTGCCTGCACGACG
Source organism: Burkholderia sp. MSMB1078WGS (assembly GCF_001528895.1). Taxonomy (NCBI): domain Bacteria; kingdom Pseudomonadati; phylum Pseudomonadota; class Betaproteobacteria; order Burkholderiales; family Burkholderiaceae; genus Burkholderia; species Burkholderia sp. MSMB1078WGS. The sequence continues at coordinate 63,543 of NZ_LPDI01000111.1, forward strand.
GATCGCGGCACGGCGACGCGCGGCCCAACACGGTCGAAGCCGTACGGCTGTTCCTGAACCGGCAGCGCTGACGCGACGGCCGGCTAATCCGTGGGCCGCGCCCCGTCGAGCAACTGACGCCAGCCGCCGAGGAATCCGATGCCCGGCCCCGGCATCCATAGGCCGCGCTGCGCGGCTTCGAGATGGATCAGCGTCTGGTCCGCGCAGAACAGCGCCATCAACGGCTCGCGGTTGTCGCGCAGCCATTCGGGCGCCGCCTCGGCCCGCGTCGCCGCATAAACCTGCAGGCAGGCCGCCCATCGCGCACGGTCGAATACGAAGCAGTCGTCCCGGCCCGCATCGCGCGACAGCGCGAACGACGCAAAGGCCGCCTCGAGCCATTGCGCCCCCTGCCCCACATCGTCGAAATCCAGCACGCCGTTCACCGCGTTGCCGACATATAGCAGGTTGCCCGCGTGATAGTCGCCGTGCAGCCAATGCGCCTGCCCCGTGAGCCACGACGACGCTGCGTCGAGATGCGCGCCGATCCGCCGGATCACCGTGTCGTAAGCGTCGCGCAGGTCGCTCGGCAGCGACGGCATCGCGCGCGCCGCCACACGCGCATGACGTGCGGACAACCACGCCAGCGGCGCCGCTTCGCTCGCGGGGATCGCGGCCAGTGCCGTATGCAGATGCGCGAGCGTGCGCATCGCATCGGTCGCCCCAGCGTGCGGGTCGTCCGGCAAGCCGGGACGGCCGTCGATATGCTCGAACAGATGCAGCCAGCTTCCGTCGCACGTCCGCACGCCTGTTTGCGCATCGACGGTCGGCCGTAGCCGAGGCAGCGCGGGTAGCTTCGACGCCATGCGCGCATCGGCGAGACGGCCGAGTATCGACGCCTCGCGCCGTAACTGCCCGACCGGCTTGCCGGCCCACGACACGCGCAGCACCGTGCGCCCCACATCGCATTCGACGAGATACGTTTTGTTAGTATGGCCCGACGCCAGCGCCCGCAGGCGCGCCGGCCCGATGTTCCAGTACCGCTGTAGCCACGGTTCCAGCGTTTTCACGTCACTCCTACTCGTTGCATTGACCATGTCAGAGCGTCCTTCGGCCCGCATGCGGGACATCAACGTCGAATGGCTGACGCGCGCCGCCGAATTCGGCCATCTGTTCCAGACCCGCTGGCTCGGCGAGCGCTTCTTCCATCTGCCCGGCGACATGCTCGCGCTGCAGGAACTGATCTGGCGCGAGCGCCCCGACTACATCGTCCAGACCGGCATCGCCGCGGGCGGCGGCGTGGTGTTCACCGCGTCGATGCTCGAGCTGGCGGGCAACCCGGGCCGCGTCGTCGCGATCGAACCGCGCCTGCGCGACGAGGTCAGGCAGCGCCTGCACGCGCACCGGCTCGCCCACCGCATGGTGCTGATCGAAGGCGAATCGTGCGCGGCCGACACGCTCGCCTCGGTGCGCGCGCAGATCGGCGACGGCGCACGCGTGATGGCGATCCTCGATCTCACGCATACGCATGCGCACGTGCTGCGCGAACTCGAATGCTATGCGCCGTTCGTGACGCCCGGCAGCTACGCGATCGTGATGGACACCATCATGGAATACCTGCCCGAGTCGATGTTCGACGGCAAGCCGTACGGCCGGGGCAACAACCCGGCCACGGCCACACGCGAATTTCTGGCCCGCGACGACCGGTTCGACGTCGATCACGACATCGAGGACCGCGTACTCATGACGCTGTCGCCAGGCGGCTTCCTGAAGCGAGTGCGCTGATCAGGCGGGCGGCCTGCGCGGAGCCGTCGCGCGCGGCATAGCTGTCGCGGATCCGCGCCGCCTGCTCGCGCAACGATCCCGGGCGCAACAGACGCTCGAGCGCGTCGACGATTTCCACGACGCCGGCCTGCTGCAGATCGAGCACGCAGCCCGCGCCGGCCCGCTCGACGAAGTACGCCGAATGGAACTGGTCGTTGCAGAACGGCGACAGCAGCATCGGCACGCCGCACGCGAGCGACTCCATCACCGAATTCGCGCCGCCGTGGCTGACGAACGCGTGCGTGTGTCGCAGCAGCGCCAGTTGCGGCGCGTAACGTACCGCGATCACGCGTTCGTCGCCGGCCGGCAGCAGATCCGAATCGACCAACTCGCCGACCGACAGCACCAGTTGCGCGGACGTCGCGCGCGTCGCCTCGATCACCTTCGCAAACAGCGCCGGATGGTAGTAAAGCTGGCTGCCGAGCGACATATAGACGAGCGGGCGATCCGCATCGACGCGTTCCCACGGGAACGCCGTCTCGTCGCCGCGCGGGCCCGACGGCATCGCGGGGCCGACCAGTTCGACGCCGGGCGGCGGCGCGCCGACCAGCGCGTCAGTCGTGAACGCGAGCGTCAGGTGCGGCGACAGCACGTCGCAACCGCGAAAGCGCGCGTCGAGGCCGTAGCGCGCGAACAGCCGCGTGCGTTCCGGTTCGAGCCATCGCACCGTGCGCAGCAGTTCGGAATCCAGATCGTCCGGCAGCACCGGATTCAGCGAATTGGACATCGAGACCCACGGCAGCCCTTCCTGTTCGGCGGCAATCGCCGCGGCATAGAGCAGCGGATCGATCACGACCACGTCGGGCTGCCATTCGCGCAGCACCGCGCGGATGCCGTCCACCTGCGCGGGCGCGAGGTCGATCAGCAGTGTGCGGATCCAGTGCCGCAGCCAGTCGGCGTCGCGAATGTTCGCGGCGAAACTCGCGCCGCGCGACAGGTCGTGGCGTTCGGGCGTCTCGCGCGGCCCGACGAACGCGAAGTCGCCAGCGCCGTCGAGCTGTTCGCTGATGTCGGCCGGCGCATAGAACGCGACGTCGCAACCGGCGGCACGCAGATGCTGGGCCGGGCCGATGCAGGGATTGACGTGGCCCTTCTCGGGCACCACGCAGAACAGGATGCGTTTCATGAGCGGCTCAGGTCGGGCGATGCGCAGCATCGGGATGAAGGCGATCGAGATGATCGAGAATCAGTGTCAGCGTCGTCCACAACACGCGCTCTGTATCCGTCTGCAAAGCGGGCACGGCCAAGCCGAGCGTGTCGGCCAACGCGTGCGTGCGGTCGCGATCGAGCAGCGTCGCGAGATCCATTGCCGGCGCGAGCCGTCCGCGCTTGGGGCCGTGCACGAGACGGTCCGGCAGGTTCAGGCGCGCACCGAGATCGCGCAGGCACTGCTTGTTCGGATCAGGCGCGACGCTCGTCAAATGCGCGACGACGGCGGGGTCGACGAACGGCGGATGCAGGTCGACCGACGCGGCGTCGAACAACGCGTGGCACAGCGGCAGATAGTTGGCCGACAGGTCGCGGCGCAATACCTGATCCGCGCCGTCGCCGGTAATCGCCACCTCGACGCCATCCGCCGCCATCGCATCGGCCAGCAGCAGCTTCGCGACCGGATGCAGGTTGAACATCGGCTCCTCGACCGCATGGGTCGTTCTCGGCAGCGCCGCGACGAAATCGGCCTCGTTCGCGCGTACGACCTTCACGTTCGCCTGCATCAGCGCGGCCAGTTCGAGCGCCGCATCGCGTTCGCAGTAATCGGGCATGTCGGTCGCGAGGACGTAGGCCGTCACATGCCCCAACGCGCCGAGTTCGCGCAGCAATGCGAGCAGCAGCGCCGAATCGAGCCCGCCGCTCAGCGCCAGTGCGACGCGCTTGCCGCTGTCGAGCGCGCGCTGCAGCGACGCGCGCAGCACGGTGTCGAGGTCGGCATGCTGCGGCCGCTCGGGCGCCGGCTGCACCGTCAGCCCTTGCGGCGACCGGATCAGTGCATGACCGGGCGGCACCGCGCGCACGTCGCGCAGCACGGTGCGGCCGACGAGGCGCTCGCCGCTCAGGTAGCCCGCGATGGCGGCCGCATCCGGCGCGCCGGCCGGTTGACCCGACGCCCGCAATACGGCGCGGATGCCGGACGCCGACACGCCGCTGCGCGGATGGTAGTGCAGACGATCGAAACCGAACGGGTCGCGCGTGCCGACGATCATGGATAACGAGCCTTCAAGGTGTTCACTTCAATGCGTTTGAGGATGCGATGCGGCGCCACCGGCGCGCTGCCGCCCTGACAATGCAGGCAGGCTTCGAGCGGCGTCTCGCGTTGCAGATAGGCCAGCATCGCGTCGAGCATGCCCGCATCGTCGCGCAACGGCAGGCCGTCGGCCTGGAAATCCTTCTCGCCCTTGTACAGCGTATGGAAATGCGCGGGACGCGTGCACGTGTAGAACATGCCGTCGCGAATCATATGGCAGCGCTCGCGGATCCAGCAATCGTGATAAAGACGCCGGGCTTCGTCGCGATCCGTGCCGGGCTGGGCGCGGTTCATCGTCGTGAACACGTCCTGCACCTTCCAGTTCAGGCGCACGTCGAAGCGCGCGGCCTGGTGCTCGACGTGCGCGACCAGATCGGCGGAGAGCGCCGGCTTCGGATAGCGCGAGATCGTCAGCGCATCCACCGCTCGCCAGAACGCGTCGGGCATCTCGCCGAGCTTCAGGCCGTTCGTCGTGACCGAGATCACGGGCGCGATGCCGGTGCCGCGCACGCGTTCGACCAGTTCGACGAGCGCCGGATGCAGCAACGGTTCGCCGCCGACCAGCTTGAACATCCGCGGGCGCAGCACCTTCGCGGCCTTGCGCAGATCGGCCTCGATCGATTCGGGGCGTGCATACCATTCGGGCAAAAGCGGCGACAGCGAACAGCATTCCGCGCAGGTCAGGTTGCAGTGATCGACGATATGCGCTTCCAGCGAGCGCGTCTGGACGCGCCCGTCCTCGACGCGGTAATCGCGATCCAGCGGCGGTGGAAACACGTGCTGTCGCTCGCCGGCGTGCGGCGGATTCGGGATCTTGTTCGGATTCGCACTCACATCAGCTTCCTGCTTCCACGCAACGGGAAAAGAAATCGACCAGATGGTCACGCGCGTCCACCATCGCCGACGCCATCGTCACTGCACCGTTCAGGTGCGACGCGAAGCGCGACGGATCGTCGAGCCAGCCTTGCACGATCCACAGCTTGAGCGCGTGCTGCAGGCAAGCGGCATCGACCGCCCATGCGATGTGTGCCAGATTCGGCGGCCGCACGCGCCGGTAGGCGCGCACGAACGCTTCCGCGAGGTGCGGCGCTTCCAGCGGCAAATGATTGAGGCATCGCACCAGCTCGTATTCGCGAGGCGCGCCGATCGACGCCTCCCAGTCGAGGATCAGCGGCGGCAGCGTGCCGGTGAACAGATAGTTGAACTGGTTGTAGTCGTTGTGGATCGGGTGCTGCGGATCGTCGGCGGGAAACGCATCGATGCTGCCCGGATAGTAGCGATCGAGCATGCGCAGCGCGAGATCGACATAGCGGCGCAGGTTCGCGGCGGCGGTGGCGTTCGCATCCGCTCGATCGAGTGCATCCAGCAGATTGCGGCGCACCGCGTCCGCATCGATCAAGGTCAACCGCGCGCGGATCGTATCGCGCGACGGCAGATGCAGTGATTCGAGGCTCAGGTGCAACGCGGCCAGACTCGCGCCGAGTGCGTCCCATTCGATTGGAGAGAACGTATCGTAGGTTTTGAATTGCCCGGCTTCCCAGCGCGTCAGCATCGCGTGCGAATGCTGCCCCGACCACAGCAATGCGCCGGACGTCGTGCGCTCGAGCGTCTGCACCTGGAAACGCGCATCGCCATGCGCTTGCAGATGCGCGAGGACAGCGGCTTCCTTGACCGCACGCGCATGGTGTTCGCATGCATAAAGCTTGACCGCCACGGCCGCTCCGCCGTCGGTCGGCAGATGCCACACCCGCTCGCTGACCTGCGTCGGCTCCCCCCCGCGACCGAGCCCATAGGCATCGCGAATCTCGTCGAAGGTGACGGCGAGCGAATCCATTCAGATGTGCTCGGCCGGCCCGTGCCGATACGGATGACCGGTCAGAAACGTGTTGTGTCCGACGTAGCGCAGCTTGTACATCGCCGGCCGGAACAACACCGACGGATCGTTGTTCTCGATGCCGAGCAGCGGATACAGGTCGTGCCGCACGAAGAACGCGTTGTTGCCCATGTCGTCGCAGCAGACGAGTTCATAGCCCTTCTGCCTGCCGAGACGAACGAGCGATTCGAGGCTCGCGCCGTAATAGGTCGAACCGTCCCATTCGTGGTCGGGATTGAAGCACATGACCCAGCGCTCGGGCGGCGTGTAGTACGGGTTGTATTCGATCACGACGATGCGCGGCCGGAACGATTGCAGGCCGCGCCACACCCAGTAATCGTTGCCGTCGATGTCGATCGACAGCAGATCGAAGTCGGTCGGTACGTTCGCATCGGCGAGCAGTGGGTCAACCGTGTCGGGCTGCACGCGATCGTGATGCAGACGAACGCGCTCCACGCCCGCGTAGTGCGCGGCAAGCTTGCCGAACCGGTATGCGCTGCCTTCCACGAGTACGCCGGACCAATCCTGCTCGCGCAGCAAGCGCGCGGTATTGCTGTTGCGCAGGCCGTCGCTCGCGCCGATATCGACGCAGAAGCGGTTGGTCGGCGCAATCCGCTCCATCAGACGCGACAGGATGCCCTCCTCGGTGCCCTGCGCGTAGAGGCTGGGCGCAAGGCCGGACAGGTCGAGCGGGAGAGGATGGTCCTGCATCGAGAGCGGCTCCGGGGCGAAATGGGGAATGATGGGCGGTGTCGGGTGGGTAATTTACCTGAAGTCGATTGAGCAGAGGAAACGGGAATGCGCGGCGTGGCAGGTTTTGCCGCAGCGGATATGAAAAAGCCCGCATCGACATTGCTGTCGATGCGGGCCTGTCGCGCTTCTGGCGGTTCGCCGGGTGCGGCGGCTCCTAACCTGGACCCACGGCCGGACGAAACCTCAGGACACTTACTCCTGCCCCTGACTCGCCAGGAACTCCTCGTAATTCCCGCCGAAGTCGAACAGCGTGCCGTCCGTACGCACTTCGATGATCCGGTTCGCCAGCCCGCTCACGAATTCGCGGTCGTGCGACACGAAAATCAGCGTGCCTTCGAACTGCTCGAGCGCGATCTGCAGCGACTCGATCGATTCCATGTCCATGTGGTTGGTCGGCTCGTCCATCAGCAGCACGTTGTGGCGGCCGAGCATCAGCTTGCCCCAGATCATGCGGCCCTTCTCGCCGCCCGACAGCACCTTCACCGACTTCTTGATGTCGTCCGACGAGAACAGCAGACGGCCCAGCGTGCCGCGCACCATCGTTTCGTCGTCGCCGTCCTTGCGGTACTGGTCGATCCAGTCCATCAGCGTGATGTCGTCCGGGAATTCCTCGTACGTGTCCTGCGGCATGTAGCCGACGTTCGCGTTCTCGGACCACTTCACCGTGCCGTGATCGAGCGGCAGCGCGCCGAGCAGCGAGCGCAGCAGCGTCGTCTTGCCCGCGCCGTTCTCGCCGATGATCGCGATGCGCTCGCCCGGCTGCACCGACAGGTTGAAGTTCTGGAAGATCGTGCGCTCGTACTTCTTCGTGATCTCTTCGGCGACCACCGCGACGTTGTGCAGCTTCTTCTCGAACTCGAAGCGGATGAACGGGTTCTGCCGCGACGACGGCTTGAATTCCTCGATCTTGATCTTGTCGATCTGCTTCGCGCGACTGGTGGCCTGCCGCGCCTTCGACTTGTTCGCCGAGAAGCGGCGCACGAAATCCTGCAGTTCGGCCACGCGCTCCTTCGCACGTGCGTTCGCCGCAGCCTGGCGCTCGCGCGCCTGCGCCGATGCGAGCATGTAGTCGTCGTAGTTGCCCGGCCAGACCTTCAGCGTGCCGTAGTCCATGTCGGCCATGTGCGTGCACACCGAGTTCAGGAAGTGACGATCGTGCGAGATGATGATCATCGTCGAGTTGTACTCGTTGAGCGTGTGCTCGAGCCAACGGATCGAGTTGATGTCAAGGTTGTTGGTCGGTTCGTCGAGCAGCAGCACGTCCGGCTTCGAGAACAGCGCCTGCGCGAGCAGCACGCGCAGCTTCCAGCCCGGCGCGACGTCGGCCATCGTGCCGTTGTGGAACTTCTCCTCGATGCCGATGCCGAGCAGCAGCGCGCCCGCGCGCGCCTCGGCGTCGTAGCCGCCGTATTCGGCGAACTTGCCTTCGAGCTCGGCCGCGTGCATGTAGTCGTCGTCGGTCGCTTCCGGGTTCGCGTAGATCGCGTCGCGCTCGGTCATCGCGGCCCACATCTCGGTGTGGCCCATCATCACGACGTCGAGCACGCGCACGTCTTCGTACGCGAACTGGTCCTGGCGCAGCTTGCCCAGGCGGACGTTCGGCTCCAGCGCGACGTTGCCGGCGCTCGGCTCGAGGTCGCCGCCGAGGATCTTCATGAAGGTCGACTTGCCACAGCCGTTCGCGCCGATCAGACCGTAGCGGTTGCCCTCGCCGAATTTGACCGAGATATTCTCGAACAAGGGCTTCGGCCCGAATTGCATCGTGATGTTGGCAGTAGAAAGCACGGCAGGTCCCGTTAAGAGAGAAATCGACGGAAAACCGTGTATTTTAGCAGGTGTCGGCGAAACTGCCGACCGCACCGCCCCGGCGGCCCTTTCCAGGCCCTCCGCCTCGCCGCCCGGCGGCCCATCCACACGACGGCACGCGCCTCACCGCCGTCTCACCGGAATCCCGCATGCTCGCCAGCCAGCTTCGCGAACGACTCGTAGGCGCATGGCGCCTCGTGTCCTACGAAATCCGCCCGTGCGACGGCAGCCCGTCCGCCTATCCGCTCGGCCGCGACGTGCGCGGCTGGATCCTCTATACGCCGGACGGCTACATGTCGGCCCAGCTCATGGCCGCCGGCCGGCCGCGCTACACAAACGGCGATCTTCAGGGCGGCACCGACGACGAATGCGCGGCCGCCGCGCGCGGCTATATCGCCTACTCCGGCCCCTTTCAGGTCGCCGACGACGGCACGCTGACCCACGAAATGGACGTCAGCCTGTTCCCGAACTGGATCGGCGACGTCCAGCAGCGGGCCGTCATGCTCGACGGCGATCGTCTGCAGCTCGGCACCGTCGCGCCGGTGCGGATCGACGGCCGCGAGGTCGACGCCGTGTTGCTGTGGGCGCGCGCGGGCCGCTGACGCGCGTCACTTGCCGGCCTTGCTGGCCGCCTTCTGCGCCGCCTGCGCCTTCATCTGCCCGAACAGTTCCGAGCACGGCACGTCGCGGTTGTTGCTCGGCGCGATCAGCGGAATCAGCGCCGCGAACGGATTGATCAGCCCGAGCCCGACCATCGCGCCGGCGCGCAGCGCGAGCGCGCCCGCATCGACGCCGACCTTCGGGTTCTTGAACGTGCCCTTCGCATACAACGGCGAGCGCAGCGAGAAGATCCGGAAACCCTTCGTGTGCGGATGGACCTTCAGGTCGAGCGATTCGTCGCGCAGGTTGATCGGGCCGTCGACGTTGATCAGCGCATCGTCGGTATCGAGCGCGAAGACCTTCGGGTCGAGCATGCCGTCGGTCGCCACGAAATCGATCGCCGCGCAATTGATGTTGACGTCGCGGTTGCCGAACAGCTTCTCGTAGACGACGTTCGCGACGTTCAACCCCGCCGCCTCCATCAGCAAGCGGCTGATGCGGCCGTTGGTGATCAGCGCCTTCACTTCGCCGTTCGACGTCGCCGCGAGCGCGGCCGGCGAATTGCCGGTTGCCGACAGCGACGCGTCGCCGTTGATTTCGCCGAACGCCGTCTGCATCACCTTCTGCGTCGGGAACAGCTGCTTGAGCTTCAGATGCCGTGCGACCAGCTTGAAGCGGCCCTTGAGCGGCGTGCGACTGCCGTCGAGATGCGCGTTCGTCTCGAGTGTGCCGCCCGCGACGCCGAACTGCAGCGGCTCGAACGACAGCACGCCGTCCTGCATCAGGATGTGCGTGTACAGATTGGTGATCGGCAACTGCGGGCTCTTGATCAGCTTGCGGCCGGTGAACTTCACGTCCGCATCGATCGCGCTCCAGCGTTCGGTGCGGAACGTCTCCACCGGCAGCACGCGATCGGGCGGCTGGCGCGTCGTGTCGCCGCGCTTCGCCTTGCTCGCGGCCGTATCCGCACCGATCACCGGCGCGAGATCGGAGAACTGCAGCAGGTTCGACACGAGTTCGCCCGACAGCTTCGGCCGCGGCGCGCGCTGCGCCCAGACGAGCGTGCCGCCGAGGTCGCTGCCGCCGACGCGGCCGTTGAAGTTCTCGTAGCGGAAGGTGCTCGCATGCGGCTTGAAGTTGCCGATCAAGCGCCCTTCGGTCGCATAAGGCGGCGTATCGGGCAGCGTGATGCCGGTGAGCTGATAAAGATGCGACATCGACGTGCCCTGCAGCCACAGCCGCAGGTCGAGCGCCGCGAGATGCGTCGGGTCGGTCAGCGTGCCGACGATCGCGAGCCGCGTATCGCCGGCCTTCACGTCGGCCTGCAGCGGGAACGGCCGCGACGCATCCTGGATCGCGAGCACGCCGCCGACCTTGCCGGTCCCGCTGATCGGCACGTTCTTGTAACGGCCGTCGACCTTCAGCCCGAAGGCATAGGTCGGGCCGGACGGCTTCGCGGGCGCCGCCGCCCCGCTGGCGCCGGACGCAGCAGCGGCCGCCGAAGCGGAAGGCGTGGCAGGCACGGACGCAGCGGGCAACCCCGACGAACCGGAAGCGGCCGACGCGCCCGAGGCCGCGGCCGCGCTCGCCCCCGACGCGGCTTGCGCATCGGCCTTCGCGCCCAGTTGCGCCGCGCCATGCTTGCCCACGCGCTGCGCCGACGCCGCACGCGACGTCTGCTCCTGTTCCTTCAGCACGTCGCCGAGCGGGATCGGCTGGCCGAGCGTATCGATCGCGACGGTCAGATCGGCCTTCGTGATCGCGTCGCGATACGTGACGGTGCCCTTCGCGAACCCGAAGCTGTCGAGCCGCACCTTCCACCGCGAAGGCTGCGACGACTGCTTGAACTGGAAGGTCCACGTATTGCTGCCGTCCGCGCGCCGCTCGAGATCGACGGCGGGATTCACGACGTCGATCGACGGGATGACGATTTCATGCGCAAGCAGCGGCAGGATCGCGAGATCGAAGTGCGCGGCATCGAGCGTGACGAACTTGGGCGCCTTCGCCCAGTCGGGATTGCCGATCTCGAGTTGCGTGGCGGAGAAGCTCGGCCAGGGCACCCATGCGCGCCAGCCGGTTTCGCCATCGGGGCGACGCCAGCCGACCTTGAGGTCGCCGTTGATCGCGAACGGGCGGCCGAGTGCGGCACTCACCTGTTCGTTGACCCACGGTTTCGCGCGGTTCCAGTCGAACGTGAAAAGAAAGACGCCGGCCGCCGCGATGAGCACCGCGACGATACCGACGACCCATGCAGCCGATTTGCCGATGGCTCGGGTTAGCGTCATGGCGGTTCCGTTGTTGTTCTGAAGTGTTGCCACACCATGCCGGGCCGCTTGCGTGGACGAACGGCGCACGACAGCTGCGGCTTTTCGATCGGTATTATGACGCACGACATGGCGGCCTTTCGGCGCCATTAACGCTTTTTTTCATTTGTGACATGACCTCCCCCACCGGCCTCATCGACGCGCAGCACATCACGCGGCGCGACGCCAGCAGCGGCAAGACGCTGCTCGCCCCCACCGATCTCAGCCTCGCCGCGGGATCGCGAATTGCTGTCACCGGACCCTCCGGATCGGGCAAGAGCGTGTTGCTGCGCGCCCTCGCGCTACTCGATCCGCTCGACGGCGGCCACCTCCTGTGGCGTGGCCGCCGGATCCGGCGCAGCGCGATTCCGCGCTACCGGCGCAGCGTCGCCTATGTCCGCCAGCGCCCCGCGCAAATGGACGGCACCGTCGAGTCGCAGTTGCGCTACCCGTACTCGCTCGCGATCTATCGCGACGTCGCGTTCGATCGCGCGCGCGCCGAAGCGCTCGCCGCGCAGGCCGGCCGCGGCGCCGGCTTTCTCGACAAACGCGCGAGCGACCTGTCCGGCGGCGAGGCGCAGATCGCCGCGCTGTTGCGCGTGCTGCAGCTCGATCCCGACGTGCTGCTGCTCGACGAGCCGACCTCCGCGCTCGATCCCGAATCGGCACGCGCGATCGAAGCGCTCGTCGGCGCGTGGTTCGACGCGGCGCCCGACGCACGCGCATACATGTGGATCTCGCACGATCCGGCCCAAGCCGCGCGGATCGGCACGACGCGGCTCGTGATGCAGGCCGGCGTATTGCACGCGGCCAACCCGACGGAGATCGCGCGATGAGCCCCGCCCTTCAGGACCTGAGTCTGGTGGACGTCGGCATCGCCGCCGCGCTTGTCGCCGTCAACGGCGCGATCTCGGCGGCGCTGTCGCTCGGCCTCGGCCGCAAGCTCGCGCTCGCGGCGGTGCGCACCGTCGTGCAGTTGCTCGCGATCGGCTACGTGCTCGGCTGGGTGTTCGGCCATCCGCACTGGTACGTCGTGCTGCCGCTCACCGCGCTGATGACGCTGATCGCCGGTTTCGCCGGCGCGGGGCGCGGCAAGCGCACGTACCGCGGCCAACGCATCGACAGCATCGCGTCGATCTGGTTCAGCAGCTGGTTCGTCGCGGCGGTCGGCCTGTTCGTCGTGATCCGCATCCATCCGTGGTTCGCGCCGCAATACGCGATCCCGATCCTCGGGATGATTCTCGGCAATACGCTGACGGGCGTCTCGCTCGGCGTCGAGCGGATGATGGAGGAACTCACCGCGCGCCGCGATCGCGTCGAAACCGCGCTCGCGCTGGGCGCGACGCGCTGGGAAGCCGCGCAGGACGCCGCCCGCCAGGCCGTGCGCGCGGGCATGCTGCCGACGCTGAACCAGATGGCGGTGGTCGGCGTCGTGAGCCTGCCGGGCATGATGACGGGCCAGGTGCTGGCCGGCCAATCGCCGCTGCAGGCCGTGCGCTACCAGATCGTGATCATGTTCCTGATCGCCGCGGCGTCCGCGCTCGGCACCGTCGGCGCGGTGCTGATGACCTATCGCCGGCTGTTCTCGGCCGATCACCGCTTTCTCGCGTCGCGGCTCGAAGAGCGCACGCACTGACGCGCGGCGGCAGCGCGCGCATGCGAAATTTTCACCGGGATGTCATGGCCGGACGGACAGGATGCGCGCGAGCATGACGTGACATCCGCGTGACGCCACGCGTCGCCGTTGCACGGTCGCGGCGCCGCGCCTCGGAGCCGGCAGCGGATGCATTGCAACGGCGGCACGGCGGAGCTGCTCGCGTGCCGCCCTGCTCGTTCCGCCCGTCGAACCGGTTGCGCGCGCACCGGACGAAACGCCGGCCCGCGCGCGCCGCTCAATGCTTGATCGACACCGTCACCTTGGTGCCGTCGCTCATCGTCACGGACTTCGACCCGCCATTGGTCGGAATCGACACCCACTTCACCTGGCTCACCGACGCGACGTCCGGGCACTGCAGCGACTTGCCGCCGGCCGTCACGCTGCGCGTGCCCTTTGGCGCGGCCGCCTGGAAGCTCAACTGCACGTTGGCGACACCCTTTGCGTCGACCGACGGCGCGAGCCGCACCTGGGTCTGCCGCACCATCGCGCCGTTCGCGTCGCGCGGCAGGTTGTCGGCGTTCGGGCAGCCGTCCGGCATCGCAACGGCACCGCTCGGCGGCACCGACTTCCAGTTGAAATCGTCCGTCTCGCCCGAGCGGATCTTGCGGGTCTCCTGCGTATTGCCGAAGGTCTTCGAGTCGACCTTGACGGTGTATTCGAGCTGTCCCGTACCGCCGCCCTTCAGACTGCCCTTGACCGGCGGCGCCGCGAATACGCTCGCGCTGACGCACGCCGCCGCGAACACGACCGACCACGATGCGGCAACCGACAAGCTGCGTTGGCTCATGCTGACCTCCTTGTAATGCGGCGGCACGCGCGTGCCGCGCGGTTTTCGATGCATGATGCGCTGCCAGTCTACCGCCAAGCGGGATGCAATGCGCCGCAAACGCATCGGGTGTTACCCCGCTTGCGTTCGCGGCGCCGCAACCTTACGCGTACCGCCGGCTCAGAACCCGCTCAATACGAGCTTGCCGATCGCGCGCCCGCCCTCGAGCATCCGGTGCGCGCGCCGCACGTTCTCGGCATTGATCGTGCCGAGCTGTTCGCCGAGCGTCGTGCGCAGCGTGCCGCCGTCGACGAGCCGCGCCACCTCGCTCAGGATCTTGTGCTGCTCGATCATGTCCGGCGTCTCGAACATCGCACGCGTGAACATGAATTCCCAGTGAAACGCGGCGCTCTTCGCCTTCAGCAATTCGACCGGCACCGGCTTCGCGTTCTCGACGATCGTGCAAATGCCGCCCTGCGGCCGGATGACTTCCGCGGCGGCCGGGAAATGATGGTCGGTGTCGTTGAAGATCAGCACGTAGTCGACGCTCGGATGGCCGACCTCGCGCAATTGCGCCGGCAGATCGCCGAAATGGTCGACCACCGCGTCCGCACCCAGCGCGCGCACCCATTCGGCCGACGCCGGCCGCGATGCGGTCGCGATCACGTGCAGCTTGCCGAGCGTCTTCGCGAGCTGGATCGCAATCGAGCCCACACCGCCCGCGCCGCCGATGATCAGCACCGACTTGCCCGCGTCCGCGCCCTGCGGCGACACGCGCAACCGGTCGAACAGCGCTTCCCACGCGGTCAGCGCGGTGAGCGGCAGCGCGGCCGCCGCCGCGAAGTCGAGCGTGCGCGGCTTCAGCGCGGCGATCCGCTCGTCGACCGCGTGAAATTCGCTGTTCGCGCCGGGCCGCGTGATGCTGCCCGCGTAGAACACTTCATCGCCGGGCCGGAACAGCGTGACGTCGGCGCCGACCGCGACGACCGTGCCGGCCGCATCCCAGCCGAGCACGCGCGGCGTCTCCTCGATCTGCGGCTTCGGCGCACGCACCTTGGTGTCGACCGGGTTCACGGAAATCGCCTCGACCTTCACGAGCAGATCGCGCGGGCCCGGCACGGGCTGCGGCAGTTCGACGTCGAGCAACGCTTGCGGGTCGTCGATCGGCAGATAACGGGTCAATCCAACGGCTTTCATCTCGATACTCCTTTCAGGGAATCCGGCAGGCTGCGGCGCAACCTCCATGCGTGCCATCGTAGGCAACCCGATCATTCGAGAAAACCGCTATATTTCCTGAAACATTTTCAGGAATTCCAGAATAATGACGTCTGCTCCCATTTCGGCGCCCGACAAGCCGCTCGACCTGCTCGACGTCGCGCTGTTCGTGCGCGCGGCACTGCTCGCGAACGTCAGCGCGGCCGGGCGCGAATTCGGCGTGTCGGCCGCGGTCGCGAGCGCACGCATCGCGCAGCTCGAACGCCAGCTCGGTGCGCGGCTGCTGCACCGCACCACGCGCCGCATCAGCCTCACGCAGGACGGCGAAGTCTTCATGGCGCGCGCCGATGCGCTGCTCGCGGCTGCCGATGCCGCGCGTGCGTCGGTCGGCCGCGGCCGCAGCGAGCCGTATGGGCGGCTGAAGGTGTCGATGTCGTCGTCGTTCGGCCGCCAGCACGTCGCGCCGGTGATTCCGGCGTTCCTGCGCCGCTATCCGTCCGTGTCGCTCGATCTGCGGCTGTCCGACGAGATCGTCGATCTGGTCGACGACGGCTACGACGTCGCGGTCCGCCTCGGCGCGCTGAAGGATTCGACGCTCGTCGCCCGCAAGCTCGCCGCCAACCGCCGCGTGCTGTGCTGCTCGCCCGCCTATCTCGCCGAACGCGGCACGCCGCGCCACCCGACCGACCTGACGCAGCACGAATGCGTGATCCTCGGCGACCAGCGCGACTGGTCGTTCGCGACGCCGCAAGGCCCGCTCACGGTGCGGGTCGGCGGCCGGCTCGCCGCGAGCAACGGCGAAGCGATCCGCGAAGCGCTCGTCGACGGCTTCGGGATCGCGATCAAGTCGACCTGGGACGTCGGCCCGCTGCTCGCGAACGGCGTGCTCGTCACCGTGCTCGACGATTACCCGTTCGCGGAAGACGTCGCGATCTGGGCCGTCTATCCGAGCCGCGCACACGTGCCGCTGAAAACGCTCGCGTTCATCGCATTCCTGGCCGAGCATTTCGGCGATCCGCCGTACTGGGATCGCGCGAGCGGACGATAGTCGGCGGCGTTCGGTTCGCGCTGCGGGCGTGCCGGTTCGAGTCCGGCCTCAGGATTCGTCCCTGCCGCGACCGCCCGTCCGGGCCAACCGGCTACAATGGCGCGTTCGCGACGCAACGGCCTGCAGCCGCACGGGGCCGCGTTCGCAGGCGGCCGCCCGCGGGCCGCGCACGTCATTCATTCGTCTTCCAACCACTCGTCATGACCCACAATCTCGTCATCCAGAGTCTTGCGCCGCTGTCGGACGCCCATCACAAACCGCTGCTCGCGCTGTCGCGCGGCACCCGCATCGTGCAGACCGACGATCACGCGTTGCGCGTCGAAAACGCGAGCCCGGCGCAGCGCCTCGACATCGACGCGTACTGCGGCACGCATGCACTCGACTTCGGGTTCGTCGAGGCCGGCCTCACGCTCGGCGATTTCGGGCTCGCGGTGATGGACATGGATTCGACGCTGATCACGATCGAATGCATCGACGAGATCGCCGATTTCTGCGGGCTGAAAACGCAGGTCGCGGAGATCACCGAAGCGTCGATGCGCGGCGAGATCCGCGATTTCAACGAAAGCCTCACGCGCCGCGTCGCGCTGCTGGCCGGGCTCGACGCGCACGCGCTCGAGCGCGTGTACGAAGAACGGCTGCAACTGTCGCCGGGCGCCGAGACGATGCTGGCCGGCGTGAAGGCCGCCGGCATGAAGACGCTGCTCGTGTCGGGCGGCTTCACGTTCTTCACCGAGCGGCTGAAGGCGCGCCTCGGCATCGACTACGCGCATGCGAACACGCTCGAGATCGTCGACGGCAAGCTCACCGGCAAGGTGCTCGGCGAGATCGTCAACGCCGACGTGAAGGCGCGCCTGCTGCGCGAGACGTGCGCGTCGCTCGGCCTCGAGCCGCGCCGCGCGATCGCGATGGGCGACGGCTCGAACGATCTGAAGATGATGGCCGAAGCCGGGCTGTCGGTCGCGTTCCACGCGAAGCCCGTCGTGCGCGATGCGGCAACGGTCGCGTTCGACCATGTCGGCCTCGACGGGCTGCTGCGACTGTTCTGATCCGGCCGCACCGTCAATGAGAAACGCCGGCGCGACAAGGCATCGCGCCGGCGTTTCGTTTTTGCGCCGGACGTTGCCGGCCGGCGATCAGCCGAGTGCGGCCTGCATCGCGCGCTCGATGTCCGCACGCAAATCGGTTTCGTCTTCCAGACCGACGTAGAAACGCACCAGCGTGCCGCGATGCGGCCAGTCCGGACGCATCGACGCGACGTCGTAAGGCATCGCGAGGCTGCACGCGCCGCCCCAGCTCCAGCCGATCGCGAACAGCTCAAGCGACTCGACGAAACGGTCGACCTGCTCCGCGCTGTAGCGTGCGTCGAACACCACCGAGAACAGCCCGCCCGCGCCGGTGAAATCGCGCATGAACGACGCGTGCCCCGGGCAGTCGGCGATCTGCGGATGCAGCACCGCCGCAATCTCCGGCCGCGCCTTCAGCCATTGCGCGAGCGCGAGCGCACTCTTGCCGTGCGCGTCGAAGCGCACCTGCATGCTCGGCAGGCTGCGCAGCACGAGCGAGCAATCGTCGACCGACACGCCGATCCCGCAGCGCATCCGCGCGAGCTTCAGCTTCGCGTGCAGCTCCGCGTTCGCGGTGATCGTCGCGCCCATCAGCACGTCGCTGCCGCCCGACTGGTACTTGGTCAGCGCCTGCACCGAAATGTCGACGCCGTGCTCGAACGGCTTGAACGCGAGGCCCGCGGAAAAGGTGTTGTCGATCGCGGTGACGATGCCGCGCGCCTTCGCGGCCGCCGTGATCGCCTGCACGTCGGGCACTTCCATCGTCACCGAGCCGGGCGCCTCGATCCAGATCAGCCGCGTGTTCGGCTGGATCAGCTCGGCGATGCCGGCGCCGATCAACGGGTCGTAAAAACGCGCGGTGATGCCGAAATCGTGCGCCAGCCACTTGCCGAAATCGGCGTTCGGGCCGTACACGTTGTGCGGAATCAGCACGTCGTCGCCCGCTTTCACGATCCCGAAGTAGACGTTCATGATCGCCGCGAGGCCCGACGGCTGCAGCAACGCGTGCGTGCCGCCCTCGATCTCGGCGAGCCGCTGCGCGAGCGCGAGCGACGTCGGCGTCGCGTGCAGCCCGTAGCGCCACTGGTTGTCGTCGTGCCAGACCAGCGCGCGCATCGTCGCGAGATCGGGGAACACGACCGTCGACGCGCGCGCGACCGGCGGCACGAACGAACGGAAGCCTTCCGGAATGACGTCGTCGGGTTGAACGATGCGGGTTTGCAGCGCGCGCTTGGGAGTGGATGCGGTCATGACTGGAGGCCGGGCACGAGGCCGTTCGGTTGCGGAATATGTCGCTAGAGTAGCCAAAATCGGCGCGCTTGGCCCGGTACAGTGCGCGCCGCGCACGCCGAGCCAGCGTGCGCTCAGTCGTCGGTGCGCAGATTGACGATGCCGCCCACCGTCTCGATTTCGTGCACGCGGCCGTCGCGCACCTGCAGCGCCGCGCGCTTGCCCGGCGCCAGACGCAGCACGACCGGTTGCGGATCCGATTCGTCCGAATTCATCCGGTCGGCCTTCAGGTCGCCCGCCGCGTCGAAACGGCCGATCCACACGCCGGTGATGTTCGTGCCGTCGTTCGACTCCTCGATCTCGAGCGTATCGCCGTCGCGGTCGCCCGCGAGCAGCACGACCTCGCCCGTGTCGGCGAACTGGTATTCGCCGTGCACGCCTTCCTCGTCCGTCTTGGGGCCGAGATGCACGACGATCGGCCGGTCGCCGAGCGTGCCTTCGTAGCGCGGCAGGCGGGCGAACTCGGGATTCGGTTTCAGCGGCCGCGCCGGCGCCGGTTCATCCTGCTGCACGCCGGGTGCAACCCCCTGCGCTTCGACCGCCGCCGGCATCGCGATGCCCGCTAACAGCGCACCCGCGACGACGAGCGCCCGTTGCCATTCCGAATATCGACCCACCTTGTGTTGCTCCTTGCTTCAGATTCGCCCGACCATCGCGGACCGTGCCAGGTCGAAACCCGGCCCTTGCGTCGCCGCGCAAGCCTGCGCTGCGACTGCGTCGTCGGCGTACGCGTTTCGCGTCAGCCCTGCATCAGGCTTTCCACCGCAGCGCGGTGCGGAATCGGCGCGACCGCGCCGTAACCGGTCGTCGACAGCGCCGCCGCCGCGTTCGCATAACGCGCGGCCGCGAACGGATCGTCGCCGGCGACGATCCGCGCGACGAACGCGCCGCCGAAACAGTCACCGGCGCCGGTCGCGTCGACGGCATCGACCGCGAAGCCCGGCACGACGCGCCGCTCATGCGGCGTCGCGACATACGCGCCTTCCTTGCCGAGCTTCAGCGCGACGACCTGCGGCCCGTGCTCGAGCATCGCGTCGACGATCGCGTCGCGATCGTTCGCGCCCGTGAGCGCCGTGACGTCGTCCCAGCTCGGCAGACAGATGTCCGTCTGGCGCAGCGCCTCGCGCATCACCGCGCGGGCACGCGGCAGCGGCCACAGCTTCAGGCGCAGGTTCGTGTCGAAGCTGACCTTCGCGCCGTGGCGACGCGCGTGGTCGATCGCCGCGAATGCCGCATCGCACGGGGCCGTGCCGATCGCAAGACTGATGCCCGACAAGTGCACGGCCTTCGCGGCCGCGAGCGCGTCGAGCGGCAGGTCGCCCACCGCATAGCGGCTCGCAGCCGAGCCCGCACGCAGATAGTCGAACTGGTGGCCATCGATGCCGTGCGTGACGAAATACACGCCGGTCGGCGCCGTGCGGTCGATGCGTACGTACGTCGTGTCGACCTGCTCCGCCGCCCACATGTCGGCCAGCAGGCGGCCGAACGGATCGTCGCCGATCGCCGACACGAAGCCCGTCGACGCGCCCTGGCGCGCCGCCGCGATGCAGAAGTTCGACGTGTCGCCGCCGAAGCCCTGCAGGAATTCAGGGCGCCCCGGCTGCGACTGGTTGAATTCGATCATCGCCTCGCCGAGCGCGAGGATCTCCGGAAATGCAGCGGCCATCGCTTACACCTCGCCCCACAGATCGTGGCCGTCGGCGCCCGTGATCTTCACGGACACGAAATCGCCGACCTTGTAGCGCTTCGATGCCTTCGCCGCCGGCTCGACATAGACGACACCGTCGATCTCCGGCGCATCGGCTGCCGTACGGCCGATGCCGCCTTCTTCGCCGACTTCGTCGATCAGCACCTTGAGCGTCTTGCCGATCTTGCGCTGCATGCGGTTCGCCGACACTTCCTCGGCCACTTCCATGAAGCGCGCGCGACGTTCCTCGCGGACCTCGTCCGGCAACGCGCCGTCCAGGTCGTTCGCGGTCGCGCCTTCGACCGGCGAATACGCGAAACAGCCGACGCGATCGAGTTCCGCTTCGCGGACGAAGTCGAGCAGCGTCTCGAACTGCGCTTCCGTCTCGCCGGGGAAGCCCGCGATGAACGTGCTGCGGATCGTCAGGTCCGGGCAGATCTCGCGCCACTTCTGCACGCGCTCGAGCACCTTCTCGGCGTTCGCCGGACGCTTCATGCGCTTCAGCACTTCCGGGTGCGCGTGCTGGAACGGCACGTCGAGATACGGCAGCACGTGGCCCTTGAACGGACCTTCGGCCATCAGCGGAATCACTTCGTCGACGCTCGGATACGGATACACGTAGTGCAGCCGCACCCACGCGCCGTACTGCGCGGCGAGTTCGCCGAGCGCGGCGACCAGGTCGGTCATGCGCGTCTTGATCGGCTTGCCGTTCCAGAAGCCCGTGCGGTACTTCACGTCGACGCCGTATGCGCTCGTGTCCTGCGAGATCACGAGCAGTTCCTTCACGCCCGACTTGAACAGGTTCTCGGCTTCCAGCATCACTTCGGCGACCGGGCGCGACACGAGGTCGCCGCGCATCGACGGGATGATGCAGAACGTGCAACGGTGGTTGCAGCCTTCGGAGATCTTCAGGTATGCGTAGTGACGCGGCGTGAGCTTGATGCCGGCCGCGGGCACGAGGTCGACGAACGGGTCGTGCGGCTTCGGCAGGTGCGAATGCACGGCCTGCATCACTTCGCCCACCGCGTGCGGGCCGGTGACGGCGAGCACCTTCGGGTGGACTTCCTCGATCAGGTTCGAGCCGCTGGCACTCGACTTCGCGCCGAGGCAGCCGGTGACGATCACCTTGCCGTTCTCGGTCAGCGCTTCGCCGATCGCGTCGAGGCTTTCCTGCACCGCTTCGTCGATGAAGCCGCAGGTGTTCACGACGACGAGGTCGGCGCCGTCGTAGGTGCCGGAGATTTCATAACCTTCGGCGCGCAGTTGCGTGATGATTTGTTCGGAATCGACGAGCGCTTTTGGGCACCCGAGGGATACCATACCTATACGCGGCGCCGGGGAGTGAGCCGGTGATTTCTGTTGGGACATCTGGAGTGTGGGGCGTGGCAGCAAAAGCGAGAGTTTACAGCTATTTACGGTTCAGCGACCCAAAACAAGCGGCCGGCGGTAGCGTTGATCGGCAGCTCGAGTACGCCGCCCGCTGGGCGGCCGACAACGAGATGGAGCTTGATGCGTCCCTATCACTGAGGGATGAAGGGCTGTCGGCGTACCACCAGCGCCATGTGCGGCAAGGCGCGCTGGGGTATTTCTGCGGGCGGTCGAGGACGGGCAGGTGCCCGCCGGCTCGGTACTGATCGTCGAAGGTCTGGATCGCTTGAGCCGCGCCGAGCCGCTGCAGGCGCAGGCGCAGCTCGCACAGATCGTGAACGCCGGCATTACGGTCGTGACGGCTAGCGACGGCCGCGAGTACAACCGCGAGCGCCTCAAGGCGCAGCCGATGGATCTCGTTTACAGCCTGCTGGTGATGATCCGCGCGCACGAGGAATCGGACACGAAGAGCAAGCGCGTGAAGGCGGCGATCCGCCGGCAATGTCAGGGCTGGATCGCCGGCACGTGGCGCGCGCCGATCCGAGTCGGCAAGGATCCGCACTGGGTGAGGGAAACCGAGGCCGGCGGGTTCGAACTGGCCGACGACCGGGCGGCCGCGGTACGCCTCGTCATCGAAATGTTCAAGCAGGGTCACGGCGCAGTCAGGATCGTGCGGGAGCTCGCCGACCGCGGGCTCAAGATAACGGACAGCGGCCGCTCTGCATCGAGCCACATCTACCGACTGCTGGCGAACCGGATGCTGATCGGCGAGAAGTCGGTCGAGGTCGACGGGGAAACGTTCCGGCTCGAAGGCTACTATCCCGCCCTGCTCACGGATGCCGAGTTCGCCGATCTGCGATACCTGGCCGAGCAACGCGGGCGCCGCAAGGGCAAGGGAGAAATCCCCGGGGTCGTGACGGGGCTCGGGATCACCTACTGCGGATACTGCGGTGCCGCGATCGTCGCGCAGAACATCATGGGCCGCCGGCGGGCTGCCGACGGACGCCCATACCCCGGCCACCGCCGGCTGCACTGCGTCACGTACAGCCAGAGCGCCGGGTGCAAGGTCAGTGGAAGTTGCAGCGTCGTGCCGGTCGAACGGGCCCTGATGCTGTATTGCTCAGACCAGATCAATCTGACGCGCTTGCTGGAGGGCGACTCTGGAACGGTGTCGCTCGCGGCGCAGCTGGCCAGCGCGCGGCAGCGCGTTGCCGAGTTCGAGGCTCAGGTTCAACGTGTCACGGACGCGTTGCTATTCGATGACGGCGAGGCGCCTGCCGCAGTGTTGCGCCGCGTGCGCGAGCTCGAAAATCAGCTTGCGACCGAGCGACGGGACGTCGACTCGCTCGAGCATCAGCTCACCGCATCGGCGTCGAATGTCGCGCCGGCCGCTGCAGATGCGTGGCGCGAACTGATACGCGGGGTGGAATATCTCGATTACAATGCGCGCCTAACCGCACGCCAGCTCGTCGCCGACACATTCTCAAGAATCGTGATTTACCAATCGGGATTCCAACCCGATTCCGGGGAAGACACCATCGGGCTGATTCTCATTGCAAAGCGTGGTAGTACACGCATGCTCCATGTCGATCGAAAGACTGGCGAGTGGCGAGCCGCGCAGGAGCACGATCTTGCGGAAGACACCCTCCCACTTTGCCAAGACAATAACCGACCATGACTCTTGACGACCTTGCATCGCCTGTATGGTGGACGACGGCGGTAATCGGCTCAGTCGCAATTAAAATTGTCGCCGACTACGTACGGACAGGTATCACGAAACTCGCGCTGAAAGGTTACGCCGCATGGTCAAGCAGGTCTGCCTTGGCAAAGGCTGATTACGATAAGCGGATCGAAGAACTACGTGAGAGTTCAGTCCTTCGGGAACTCTATTTCCAACGCGAAGTGCGGGCACGTCACCGAGCCAGCTTCTTTATGACCGGAGCGCTGTTTTCAGGCCTGCTGGTCACGTTGATCCGAATGCAGTACAAGCTCGCTGCGCTCCCTTCAGCACCTTCTCCTTATGTCATTATTCACATGGATGCGAAGTACATGATCCCCATTTTTATGATTGGGGGGATGTATTTGTTCGCGCTGTCAGCATCGGCATACGCCCGAGCCGGTTTTATCGGCGCGATGCTTGAAGAGGCAATTACGCCGACCGAAACGGCCACGCATCAAGGCCTCAAGCAGCAATAGTTTCAGGTCCGTGATGCATGTCAGGAGAGCACTTCATTTGGACGGATTCAACCGCGCTTCTGCCAACATTTCGTCTGCAGGATAGAGCTGCAGCATCGCGCGCGCGGCCTCGACGTTCGACGTCGTTAACCACTCTTCCCAATCGTCGGGTCGCAAAATCACGACCGACCGCTTTTCGTCGGCCGGCCTGTGCATGCGCGACATCAGCGGGTGGCCGTCTGCGTTGACGGTTAGCATCGCCATCGCATGAACGTCCGAACCGTCCGGGCGACGCAGCGTTTGCCAGATACCGGCGACGCACAGCGTCGGGCGGTCGATTACACCGATGCGCTGCCACACGCATGGCCCGAGCACCCATTTGCCATCGTTGCCTTGATAGGCATCCGGATACGACGGCTCGACGACGTACTTGGCCGGGATCAGGCAGCGCCCCCATCTCGCCACGTTGGAGCGAATAGCCGCGGCTTCCCCACGTTATCATCACGCACGTTCATCAGCGTGCGCATGATGTCCGGCTTCTTGCCGGCCGCCTTCGCCGCCTCAATCCGCTCCTTCTGGATCGAGCGCGGCACAAAGCCGAAGTTGGCGATCAGCGGCTTGAACTGCCCGTCGACGTAGCCGACGATCGGCGCGTCGTAGTCCTGATAGATCTCGGGCTTCCACGGCGTCCAGCGGTACAGATCGCGAAAGTTATTGATCTTCAGCTCGCTCAGGCCCGGATCTTCGCCCGGTGCGACGTAGTTCGTGCACATAGACCGTCCCCAATTTTCATTCTTGACGGGACCATCTTACCCCGCGATACACTGTGTTTTTATACAGTGGCTTCGACGTGATCAAGCCGCAGTGGGCGTACATCTGGGAGTTTCGGTTTCTCGACGAGAACGAGTGGAAACGCACGCCCTGCGAATTGACGGAACGCGAGCTTGAATGGTGGCTCGAGACGGTATTTGACCGAATCGAGATGGCTCAGACGAGGCCCCTCGAGCGCACCAAAGTCGACCGAAATCGCGTGCCGCGGAGGGATAGGCGCATCAGGCTGAAGCCGAAGATGCCAGAGTTCGATGCCCCGAGTGATGCCGAACTTAGAGCCCTGTGGCGGGAATACACTGACCTACAGGTGCGATGGCTGATCCTCGAAATCGTCGCCCTTCGGAAATCGCTGGACTACATCCAAGAGTGGTTCGATTACGTCGACAAGAACATCCCGGATCGCGGGCAGCCCAGTGGCTGGAATGGAGACTTTCAGAAGCTGCGCCATCTCCTTCGAAAGGAACGGGCGCGCGCTGGGATGATTTGAGGCGGCTGTGGCATCCTGAAGCCACTCGCACGGGAGGCGACTATGCGCACAATTGCGGAAGAATTCAGCGATTCCGACGACGACTGGTTCGGCTTCGCCTCGGCGCAAGACCGGAAGGACGGCCATTCTCTGCGGGCATACCTGCTGCGCTACGCGGACCGCATTCCGGAGCACCACGTCGTCGTCAACGTCGAGTTCGTCCTCCGCTCGGAGTATCCACCTCGCGGCGTTCGTCCGCCGTACCTAAGCGTCACCCACTTCGATCCGGGGCACTCGACCGACTTACCGCTCATGTGAAAGCGAAACATCGAGGATCTCAATTTCGATTCCACGACCACGTATGTCGAATGCGGATACGACATTTTCGACTCATTCAGCGACGTCACGATGGACCTGACGGCGCGCGGGTTCTACATCAAGCCAATCGAAATTCGAGGAGCTAGCAATTGCGGCCCGGACAGCCTGGATGATGGCCCCGAGAACTGATCAAGCAAACGCGGTGCGCCGAAATACCTCAGACATCAATCTCTAGAGATCGGTTAGACTTGCTGTTCATAAAAGCACAGTACGGGGCGCGAATTGAATCAACACGTCATAAGCCGGTTAATCGGTATTCACAAAATGCTAGTTGGAGCGTATGAATCCAACATTAGCTTGTCTTCCAACACTAAAGGACTTGAGCGCCAGACCTTTATCGATAGCTTTCTGTCTCAGGTATTGCCGTCGCATTTTCGCTTCGGAACTGGTGACGCAACTGATCAAGCGGGGAACAGAAGCGGTCAATTGGACGTAGTCATCGAATACCCGTTCGTGCCAAGCTTGCCGATTGTTGGATCGGAAAGGACTCGCCTCTACTTGGCCGAAGGGATTTCTGCTGTCATCGAAGTAAAGTCAGATTTATCGAGTCAATGGAGTGAGGTTGAAGCAACTGCGAGCAAGCTCTCAGCCCTCAAACGACAGTTTGGCAGTGGTATCGCATTCGGCCCAACAGCCCCGCCGTACATACCGTTTTTCGTCGTTGGATTCAAAGGATGGAAATCACTCGACACGATGAAGTCGAAGTTGAGGTCCGGGGTTATCGACGGAATCCTTGCCGTCGACTCGTTGATGTTCTGCAGCACGGACAATTTTCACGGCATTAGCACCCCGGGCAATCCAGCGGCCCTTTGGGCGTTAATCTATTGCCTGCACTACGCTGGCAGTATGGGCGGATCCCTCGCGGTCGAAGCACCGCTCCAATACGTGCTGGGGCAATGACTCTTGGCTAGGCGTCGGAACTAACATCCTGGTTGCCTGACGCACCGCACACACCCACCCCTGCACCGCCTTCAGTTTGTCGATTTCGCGTTGGTCGTCGCCGGCGACCCCGAAAACGCGTTCTGCAACCGCTGGGTCGAGGTCTGCGAGGGCGGCGGAACCATCGCCCACGCCGGAGGCGCCGGTAGCTCCGGGCAGACCATCGGAACTGGCTGCAGTGCAGTTCCGGACGGCGACGCGCAGCCGGTCAGTGTCAGCAGCAAGAGCAGCGCGCAGGCTGCGACTTTCGGTTTCATGGTCGGTTCGCTCCTTCGTGAGTCGTGCGTCGACGGCCGCCACCTGCGAGGCGGCCGCATCGTGGGCGGCGATCGCGCGCTGTTCTGCGGCGAGTGCCGCATGCGAGATCGAGGTAAGGTCTTCTGCATGCCGCTGCGCGTCCGACGCGCGCGCGACCTGCTCGTCGGCAAGCTTGCGCACGCCGATTAGGTGATCGAGACCGGCGCCGGCCGCCGCTCCAAGAAGCGCAGCCAGCAGGTACGGCCATACGACTTTCAGGACGATCATTTCGGCTCCTTCGCATGCAGTCGCTTCAGCTCGTCCGGCGAGTAGACGAACCCCGGCAGCAGGAACGCCTGCACGCTCCAGACCGGATCGCTTTCCTCATGCCGGCCGTGATCCTTGCCCCGGTGATGGAGCGCGCACAGCAGCAGTTGGTTGTAGGTCGAGTCGACGAACGTCTCCGGCCGGGCCGGATCGAACGCCTCCCAGTCGAAACCCTGGGTCAGCCGGATCACATCCCAGACCGGGTGCTGGCGCGGGATCGGCACGGTGCGCTGCAGCTTGTGGCTGAACATCGTGTCGACCTGGTTGAGCGCAACGCCGCGGATCCACTTCCAGTCGATCGCGTGCGAGAACGCCCACTCGAAGAACCGGTGGTGCGACTCGACAGCCTGGTCATCGCCGCAGACCGCGCAGACGTAGCCGCCGGCCGCCTTCATCGCGCGCTTGCTCGCGCGGAACGTCGACGACTCGGTGCGCGGCTCGTGATCGGGATAGAAGACGTCCTCGGCGAGCGTGCGCCGCGTTTCGTGAGTATTCGTCGTCATAGGCCGCGCTCACAGAGGGCGCGCTCTTCCGCGCGCCGTTTCACCAGGCCCGGCAGCACGCGGCCGCCGGCCGTCACCCACTGCGGCCGGCCGCTGTCGGCCTCATTGATCGCGCGGCACGCGCCCTTCCAGTCGCCGGCGTTGAAGCGCTTCGCCGTCGTGCTGCCGCAGTACGCGCCGGCGCCGACGTTGTAGGCGAAGCTCGTGGCTCGACACGACACGGGAGTATTACGAGCGCGTCAAGAGTGATCCGGCGCTTGCGCGCGTCGTCTACTCCGCCCCGCAGTTGGCCGCGCAGGCAGTCGGCCGCGCATTGTACGAACGCCTACAAGCGCTGATGCCCGAGTGGTACCCGGACGCATGGGAAGACCTGCTGCTGAAGTATCAACGCGCCTATACGGGAGTCGCTCACGCTCCCGCGCAGGCGCCCGCTCGGGACGGGCTGACGGAAGACCTTCTCCAGCGCTGCCGTGAACTGCTCGAACTGAAAGAGAACGGCGAGTCGGAGCAACGGGCTTTGCGGGCGCTCGCGGATACGTATCGTCCCGACATCGCTGGCCACGACCGGCGCGCGATGGCGGTCTCGCAAACTCATATCGAAGCCATGCGTGCCCTTCTCGCTTCCACCCAGCAGCCGAGCAGCGAACCGGCGTCCGCCGGCGTCATCGCGGCTGCACTCGCGCTGATCGAAGCCGACCGTGCGCAGACGCTCACCACGGACCATATCGACGCGCTCGACAACGCGATCAAGATTCAGCGCAGCACGCTCAAACTGCCGCCGCCGAGCGGCGAGGTGACGGACGAAGCAATCGCGGCAGTCGACGAGGTATTGAAGGGGAACGCCGTGTTCTTCGGGCGCGAGAAGTTGCGCCGGATCGTCGAAGCCGCCGGCGCCCAAGGAGGCCGACAGAAATGAGCAAGTACCACAAACTCGACACGCTGATCGTCGCATCGATCGAAGATACCCCGAAGAAATTCTCAGCCGTCAACACCGGTGCAGTGCGTGAAGAAAGCGAGCGACTCGCGCGCGAAGAATGTCGGCCGACCACGTTCGGTGATGTCGTCGGCTGGCGCATCGTTGACCGGCGCCTTCAGGCGGTCCGCAAGAGCGGGAAGATCCGCTCGACGTCGAAAGGATGGGTGCGAGCATGAAGATCACTAAGGACATGCTCAAGGAGATGGAGCCGATCGTGTCGCAGTGAATTCGCGAGCGTGGCACCTGCATGGACGGCGCGAGCTATACGGCTGCGTTGGAACTGGCAGCATACGTTGCCGCCAATAGCACTACGCCCAACGGGAATGCGTGGATCAGCGTCGACGAGAAGCTACCGATCTGTAACCGAAAGGCAGGATCGCTGGGCGTCGAAGTGCTGATTTACCCCGCGATGGAGACTGGCGAGCGCATTGCATTCTTCGGTAGACAGATTAGCCAGAAGCCAACGTTCTATCGCTACGGTGCTCCAGTTCACGACGTCACCCATTGGATGCCACTACCTGACGAACCCACCCGTTCATAAGAGTTCAGCTCACGATGAGCGATGAATCTGCGCGTAGATCTCGCGCATGCCGCGGTGGGTACAGGGGCGACCTGGTGCGGCATTCTCGATCGCAATGTTGATGTCGTGCATCGAGAGGTTGGGATGGCGCAGTCGATCGTACAAGTCGTCAATGTGATCGGCATGGAGGAACTTCTGGCTCTTTTCGTTGAACCAGATTCGCGCCTTACCGTCCCTCATCTCGTCGACACGCAGGCATTTTGCCCGCGCAATTTCGAATACGAGCGTTCGGAACTCCGCCCTAGTCATATTGGATCTCCCGCTCATGCGTCCCGGGTCAACCGCTCTTCGGAAAACCGCTTCGCATAGGCGACCGCTTCAGGCTCTGTGTCGAATTCGCCAAGTTTCCGAAATGCAGCCTCGCGGCTGAATCCCACCTTCGTCACTTTGACCTGCGCGGCGAACTTGCCGTCGTCGGTCGGGCGTGGCGTGCAGTTCATTTCGTAGCCGCGCATCAGGAAAACAGACCGCATTCAGGGTTTCCTGCGGAAATCGAATGTACCGACGACGATGACGCCGCTCGCCGGAATGCCTAGTTTGACGGCAGCCGCCTGGTAGATCTGGTCTTTCCCGCGCTCGAACGCGGCCAGCCGATCCGAAGCGGTCCCGGGCGGATCACCAAAGTGATCATCCAGCGCCTCTCGCGAAATGCAGAAGCGCTGAACGATGCCGTCAATGGTCAGCGAGAAGTGAACGTCGCCGCCTTTTTCAAACGGTTCGGTACCTGGTGTCGGTTCGTACGCCACTGCCATCTCCTCTATTCGTCTTTCATGCACTTCAGCGGTTTGCCTTGGGATGCGAATTCGACGAAGCACATGTCGTGGCTCCATCGGTCCCAGACCATGGCGTTGTTGATCGGCGTGTACCGCAGCATCCACGCGGCGACCACGATCGCGAACACAACGACGATGAGCGCGCAGGTGCCGAGCGAGACCTTCCCCATATTACCCCCGAGTTGTTTTCTTTCGAGGATCGTAGCATGTCGACGTCGAAACCCAACCTGTGGACGACCGCCGAGGCGCGCCTGCTCGGCCGCCTCTATCCGTCCCCCATCACATCAGAGGCGCTCTACGCAGCGTTTCCGAGACGCTCACAGAATTCGGTCCAGACCTTTGCTCGTCGGGTGCTGAAGGTCAAGCGACCGGAGCGCGACCGGAAGGTATGCGCGACGCCCGCGTGGGACCGCATGCGCGCCATTCTCGAGCAGGAGCAGTTCTCGGTTCGCGAGCTGGTAAAGCGCTGCGGCGTCTCACAGCAGCGCGTCAGCGAACTGCTGACCATTCACCGCGCCGAAGTGCATATCGTCGACTGGATTCCGCCCGTCGGGCGCGCTCAATGGCGGCCGGTCTGGGCAGTCGGTACCGAGCCCGATGTGCCCCGCCCGCCGGCTATCAAAACCGGAGCGACGCGCAGTGCCATGAAGCGCAATCCGTTCCTCACCGCGGCGGGACTCGTGACGATCCCGGTCGGCGAGCGCGGCCGCGTCTTTCAGCAGCCCATGGAGATCGACGACGAGGAGCTTGCAGCATGAGCACGCGAACCGTCATCGAGATCAACCACGACTTCCTGCTTCGACTGCTGGTCGATCCTCTCGCCCTAGCCGCGACACTGCGCTCGGCCTGCTGCGACCACCAAGCCGAGCTGAACGACGACAACGGCCGCGGCCGGTCGCTCGACCTCGGTGGCGGCATTCGTATCGTCTATCGCCGGCACCACAGCGAAGAAGCGCGACTTACCACCAAATACGTGGACATCCAGATATGAGCGGGCTTTTATACCTTCAGGACAGCCGTTCATTCGTCGGCAATGACGTGCTGTGGTGGGCGCGTAACGGAAGCGGCTACACAACCGACCTGAGAAACGCCACGTCTATACACAGGACGAAGCGCAGGCACGCCACAACGCGCGCGCGACTGACATCCCGTGGCCGAAGGATTACATCGATTCGAAGTGGCGGCCGGCAGTCGACGCGCAGCACATCAAGCGCGATGAGGCGCTCGCTGGCACCGGAATCACGCTGACCAAGCCTCCTAAGCAGCACGCGGACCGCGTGAACTGCGTCGGATGCGGCCGGTTCCTGCGAGACGCTGACCGATATTCTCTCGACTGCCCACACTGCGGCGCGGACAACAGACCATGAGCGAGAACACAAAAATCGAGTGGTGCGACCACACGTTCAATCCGTGGGAAGGCTGCCAGAAGGTCGGCCCGGGCTGCGATCACTGCTACGCCGAGACGCGCAACGCGCGCTTCGGCGGTGGCACCGCCGTGAACTGGGGACCCGGCGCCCCGCGCCGCCGCACGTCGGCCGCGAACTGGCGGAAGCCGCTGCAGTGGAATCGCGACGGCACGTTCTATGCGATCCACGGCCGGCACCAGCGCGTGTTCTGCGCGTCGCTCGCCGACGTGTTCGACAACGCTGTCGATCCGGCGTGGCGAGCTGACCTGTTCCGGCTGATCGCCAATACCGCGAACCTCGACTGGCTGATTCTGACGAAGCGCATCGGCAACGTGCAGACGATGCTGCAGCATATCGGCGTCGACCGGCTGCCGGATAACGTCTGGCTCGGCGCGACGATCGTCAACCAGGCCGAGGCAGACCGCGACATCCCGAAGCTGCTCGCGGTGCCGGCGCGCGTGCGCTTCCTGTCGATGGAGCCGCTGCTCGGTCCGGTGGATCTGACGTGCGTCATGCGATCTTTGCCCGACAGCGATTGGTCGTACTGCGACGACGTGCTGCGCGGCTTCCGCGCCCACAAGTGTGGCGGCCATATATCGCCAGAGAACCGGGTCGACTGGGTGATCGGCGGCGGCGAAAGCGGCCCCGGAGCTCGTCCTATGCATCCCGACTGGGCCCGCTCGCTGCGCGACCAATGCGCGGACGCTGGCGTGCCGTTCTTGTTCAAGCAGCACGGTGAATGGGCGCCGGGCTGCGGTGACTTCGGTGCCGGCCGCTTCGAAACTGCGGCGATCGCGCTCGACGGCCGGGTCGTCGCTGGCGGCTACCGCGTCGAAGACTATCCCCGCGGCGCCGCGAGCGGCGACGGCTGGTCGATGGTTCACCGCGCAGGCAAGCGCGCGCCGGCCGGCTGCTCGATGGCCGCACGCACGACGAATTCCCTGGAGCACCACGATGACCGTCTACGTCGACGACATGTACCGACACCCGGTCGGCAAGTTCGGCCGCATGAAGATGTCGCATCTCATCGCCGATACAACCGAAGAGCTGCTTTCCATGGTCTGCGAAATCGGCGTCAACCCGAAGTGGATCCAACACGCTGGCACACGCGACGAGCACTTCGACATCTCGATCAGCAAGCGCGCAGCCGCGATCGCCGCGGGTGCAGTACCAATCACCTATCGCGAATGCGGGGCGATGAACAAGCGGCGCCGCGTGACTGGCGCGCTCGGCTCGCCTGGCGGCGCGGTCGAGTGGCTCGAGCAATTCATCGCTGCCAGACGCGAATCGCGCGGCAGCACACCGGCGGCCGCAGCCAGCCTCGCGCACGACGATTTTCCGGAGCCACGATGAAATCCGAATTCAAAATCCAGCGGCCCGACGACGTGCCGATGACGCTCACCATGACGATGACGCTCGGAGAGTGGAAGAAGCTGCGGGAACAGCTCACGACCACGTACCCGTCGTGGAAGCTATCGACCAATATCGGCGAAATGGTGCGCCTCGCGACGACCACGTTCGCCGAAACGAAGGGGCTAGACCTGTGATTGACCACCCTATTTTGTTCAGCGGCCCGATGGTACGAGCCATCCTCGAAGGCCGGAAGACGCAGACACACCGCGTCATCAAGCTACCGCACAACAATCCGCTCGGCGCTTGGGAACCGACAACAGCCGGCGGCGGATCCGTGAAGTATGCAGGCGGAACGCCAGCGCCTGAACTGGCTGCGATCTGGCACACACACACCGGCGATTGCTACGTCTGCCCTCACGGCGACGTCGGCGACCGGCTGTGGGTGCGCGAGACGCACGAAGTGCGTCGCATCGGTACCGAGACGTTCGCGGGCGACCGCCCGACGCGACGCTATGCCGGAATCGCGTACCAGGCCGACGATGGCCGCGCCGAGGTCGACATCGACCTCGACACGTTCCAGGCTCTCGACGCCAAGGAATCGCGCGGCTGGTCACCGTCCATCCACATGCCGCGCTGGGCCTCTCGCATCACGCTCGAGATCACCAGCGTGCGCGCCGAGCGCCTGCAGAGCATCAGCGAGTCGGACGCGCGCGACGAAGGTGTGACGATCGAGGACCATCACATGCGCAGGTACTGCGCCGGCGCCTTCCGGCCACCGAGTATCCGCGCTTTTCACGATCTCTGGGACAGCCTCAACGCCGCACGCGGCTGTGGCTGGGACACGAACCCATGGGTATGGGTCGTCGAATTTAAACGAGTGGGAGGTACGTCGGAATGACGAAGAAACAATCGAAACACGAATGCCCGACTGCCGACACGCAGATTGCAGCAGCGATCGCGAGCACGATCAGCGCCGTCAGCTTTCAAGGGCTCAGCATCGTGACTCCGGATGGTCAGCCTGCGACGCTCGCAGTCCTCGACCAAAACGGCAAGATCATCGAGGCCGGACCGGCCGTGACGCGTGCAGTGCGGGAGATCGCAATCCGATCGTATCGAAACTTCCTGATCGGGAGCGGTCATCTTCGCGTATTGACGAAACCTGCTTCGCTATAACGAACGGCGCTACGGCGCCGTTTGCACCTTTGTAGCAGTCGGAGCTAGTTCGGTTTCAACTTGTTGAGAAGCCTTCAGAATCTTCGCTGCTCGCCCCAGATTGGCTTCATCTTGCGCCGTTCCTTCGACAGTCGCCCGCAGTTCAGCAAGCAACCTATTCTCCAGTTCTCCAAGCAAGTTGTTCGCCGCGATAACGCCATGTTGATCGAGGTACTGCGAGTATTCCGGTAGAGCCTGCTTCACAAGATCGATTACCGAATCAGTCTTCATCAAATTCTGCTTTATCCCTGATTGCAGTGCCTTACTCTGCATGACAGCGAACATCACAACCGATTGGTACGCACTGAAGAATGCCCATGCGAGGGGCGTTACAAACGGTCTAGCTTTGTTCGAGGCCGCAACGGCGGGCCTCAGTGCCTCTGGATCACAGTCGAATGTTGCCAGCAACTTACGAAGGCCAGCATCGTTCGCTGCAGCTTCTGCTAGAGGTTCGAACTTAAAAATCGACATCCAGTTCGCGGTGGCTCGCGCCGGAGATAACGCGCAGAACCCATCCCAGATTTGCTCTACTGCTTCGAGCTGTCTCTTATCAAGTGCACTCTGCCGCGCCGACAGAGCGGAAAGCGCACCAGTGCGTAGCAGTTCCATCTGTCTTTCTTTCGCCCGAAGATCGGCCTGAAGTTGTGCCTCCTTCTCGCGAAACTCGCTTTGAACAGCCGCTAGGCGCACATCGAAATCATGCTGAACACTTCTGGTCAGGTACGCTCCAACCCTTTCCTTGTAGTGCCATAGTACAAAGCTCCATGCGCCAGTCACGACCGTTGCTGGAATCCAATCACCCAGGTTCATTTGTGTTGCTCCCCGACGCTAGCGGTTTTGTCGATCAATGATCGCACATGCAACAGCTACAGCGGACACAAGGCCCAGCGAAGCGAGTTGCACCCAAATAGAAAACGGCGCCTTGCGGTGCCGTTTTCATATTACAGGTCGAGAAACATACGAACTGCGTACCTGATCGCTTCCATCTCTTCGTCGGTCGCACGCTCGCCCTTGAACTGAAACTCGCGTGCCTTGAACGACAGGTTGACGATCTGATCGACGAGCGCCACACCCGGCCGCGCGAGGCTAGAAATCGGAATCTCCGATTCCCATCCCCGTACGGTCGACGTGATTGGCAAGCCGACGAACCGTCCCGTTAGCTCATTTATATCGACTGGAGTGATGACCACCACCGCACGATATCCGTCCTGCTCGTTGCCTTTGCTCGGCCCGATATAGAGCCGAATCACGTCCCCTGCTTCCGGAACTCCGTTGAGCATTTTCTTCGATCCTTTTTGGTTCTGCGTCAGGAGTGCTCGTCCGGTCCTCCGAACTCACTGCCTTGCGGATCGCCGAAATCGACAATCGGATGCGGCTCCAGTTTCCCTTCGCGCAACTGCTGCAAATAGCGCTCGCGGGAAAACCTCTTGATGCCAGTGTGCGCATGGATCTGCACCTTGCCATCAACCACATGAATATCGACTTCCTGTCCCTCAGCGAAATGTGCCTCTTGCGCAACGCTCGCCGGGATTCGAACCGCAAGACTATTCCCCCAACGCTTGAGGGTTTGAACAGTCATCACGCGCTCCTTTTCTACCTGCCTAACTACGTATCTCGAATAATCCTATCTTTCCACCGTGCTACCGCACTTCGTATCGACGCGTATAAACATTGTACGCGACCGGCTCACATGTGTCAACGTCGTTGATACATGTACGGAGGTGGGAACGAAACAATTTATATTTGATATCTCTCGGGCACCCGAGGGACACGAACCCTACTTTGGGGGATTGGGACATCTGGAATGTGGGGGCGTGGCAGCAAAAGCGTGAGTTTACAGCGATTTAGGGGCGGCGAGCCAAAATGAGCGACCGGCGGGCAACGTCGATCGGCAGTTCGAGCATGCAGCGCGATGGACAGCCGACGAAGCCGGGGCGCTTGATGCGTCCCTTTCACTCCGGGCCGACCGGTCGTCTGCTTACCATCGGCGGCACGTCGGACAGGGGCGCGCGCGCAGTCCTACAAGAATCGCCCCGAATTAGCGCAGCCGCTATGCGAAAATGCGGCATCCGCTCTCTCCAATCGACCCAACGGGCCCCGCATGACCACCCACATCACAATCGAATTCACCGAGCACGCCGCAGAAGCCATCGGCGAGCAGACCAGCACCAGCTTTTCCTACGACCAAGGCGCACACGTGCCGCAACCCGGCGATTTCGTCGAACTCGATAACTCGCGCCAGACATTTCTCGTGATCGGTCGCGTGTTTTCACTTAAAGCGAACTACAGTGCCGTCAAGCTCGTGCTCGACCTTCCTCCGTCGGACGACGATCAGGATTTCGGTTCGGCACACTGAGCAACGACGGAACGCGTCGCGGTCACCCGCACCGATGACCCTGCGGCGCCAGTCCCCGGCGCCGCAGCACCCAGCCCGTCGATTCGGATGGCAAGCCGTGCCCGAACTCGAAACGCCGCGCGTCAGTGCGCATCCGCATCCGGAAACACCGGCGCCTTCAGACACCGATCGAACCACGCGGCATCGCCGCCCTCTCCGAGCGGCCACAATTCGGCGTCGAGCTGCGGCAGGCCCACCACCGGCGCCGGCGTACGGTTCTCGCCACCGGACGCCGCAGCCCGCACCCATCCCGCCTGTGCGCTGCCGCTGTCGCATGCATGCGTGCCTTGCGCTTCGCAGAACGCCACCGGATGCACCTTCCCGCCGTCGGTCGCGCTCACCAGGCGGTACTGATAGACCGCGCCGGTCGCCCAGTCCTCGCTTTGGCTGCACACCCGCGCATGATGTTGCACATGAATCGCGCCGAAACACGCATAAGAAACATGCGCGCCGCTCGCATCGTCGGGAATGAAATCGCAGTTGGCATCGAAGCCGGCCAGCGGGCCGCCGCTGTATTTCGCGAGCCACTGCCGCTCGGCCAGTGCGCGCGCGATCAGCCCTTCATCCGATCGGTCGGCCAGCACGGCGGTGCGCCGATCGAAGGCCTTGCGCACTTCGTCGACGGCCAGCCGATGGCCGTCGTAATCGGTATCAAGTCGTTTGTTGCGCGCGGCGAGCCAGCGGCGCTGGCTGCGCATCAGCATGTCGCGGACGGCGGCGTCCGGCGCGGCCTGTAGCACGCCCGCATAGGCCGCATTCATCCGCGCATCGGCCGCGCGCAGCGCGGGGCTCGCGCAAATGCGCTTCTCGATCGGCTGGACGGCTTTCGCGCAATCCATCGCAAAGCCCGGCACGGCCAGGCCGACACCCATCATGAACATCGCAGCAAGACCAGCCAGCCTGCCGGTCGATGCCGTTCGAATCCCTCGCATGCTCTCTCTCAGTCGGTTTGTTTTTCTCGGCCGCCCGCATCGATGCGGCATCTGACCTCTCGCCATGCGCGGGAACCGCCAGCGCATTTCGCGCATCGCCGTGCAGCGCCGCTTATGGTACGCCAGGCAAGCGTCCGCGCGGGCACGAACGCGCACCGTCACGCGCGGTGCGACCTGGCTTTCATTCGTATGGACGGGATCTCGATCGACTGGACGACGACGATGTCCGTGCCTGCCCGGCACGGGCATTCGGTGCCGACGATCCCGGACGACCGTCGGCCATCTTTTCCGGCAAGCGGCAGCCACGCTTCGTCCTGGCCGAATGCGCGATAGCGACCGACCGCCCCGGCCGGCCTGCCGCGATTCCGTTACTTCTTTTCGGGCTCCGATGCGCCGGGCTGCTTGAACGGGAACGTGCTGAACATCGACTTCGCCTGGTTCTGCATCTGCTCCTGCATCTGCACGAACATGTTCTTCGACTGCTCGATGTAGCTCGTCATCATCCCTTGCATCATCGGCGCCTGCATGTTCATGAACTGCGACCAGACTTCCGGATTCATCGCGTTGCCTTCGTAGAGGTTCTTCGATTGATCCGCGAGCTTGTTCTGGATGTCGATGAATGCCTGGATGTTCTTTTCCAGGTACGTGCCCATCATGCCCTGCATCGCATGACCGTAGAAACGGATGATCTGCGACAGCATCGACGACGAGAACATCGGCACGCCACCGCTCTCCTCCTCGAGGATGATCTGCAGGAGGATGCTGCGCGTCAGGTCTTCGTTGGATTTCGCGTCGACGACCTTGAAATCCTCCTGCTCGAGCACGAGCTGCTTCACGTCGGTGAGCGTAATGTACGTGCTTGTCTCGGTATCGTAGAGCCGGCGGTTCGGGTACTTCTTGATGAGCCGTTCGGCCGTCTTCTTTGTAGTAGTCATGTAACGCCTTTGAGTGCAGCGTAGCGCAAGTGACGAATCCCCGCCTCCCGGGTCCGGGAGGCGGGGGCCTTCGGAAAACGCCCGGCTGCGCGGCCATCCGGCCCGCGCAGCCCGGGCGCTCAGCCCATGTGCAGGCCGCCGTTCAGCGAGAAGTCGGCGCCCGTCGCGAAGCCCGAATCGTTCGATGCGAGCCACGCGACGATCGAGCCGATTTCCTCCGGCGCGCCGAGACGCCGCACCGGAATCGTCGCGACGATCTTCTCGAGCACGTCCGGACGGATCGCCTTCACCATGTCGGTGCCGATGTAGCCGGGCGACACGGTATTGACCGTCACGCCCTTCGTCGCGACTTCCTGCGCGAGCGCCATCGTGAAGCCGTGAATGCCGGCCTTCGCGGTCGAATAGTTGGTCTGGCCGAACTGCCCCTTCTGGCCGTTCACCGACGAAATGTTGATGATGCGGCCCCAGCCACGTTCGACCATTCCGTCGATCACCTGCTTCGTCACGTTGAACAGGCTCGTCAGGTTGGTGTCGATCACGGCGGTCCAGTCTTCATGCGTCATCTTGCGGAACACGACGTCGCGCGTGATGCCCGCGTTGTTGACCAGCACGTCGATCTCGCCGACTTCCGCCTTGACCTTGTCGAACGCTTCCTTGGTCGAGTCCCAGTCGCCGACGTTGCCTTCCGACGCGATGAAGTCGTACCCGAGCGCCTTCTGGTCCTCGAGCCATTTCACCCGGCGCGGCGAGTTCGGGCCACACCCTGCGACCACCTTGAAGCCGTCTTTCGACAGGCGCTGGCAGATGCTGGTGCCGATGCCGCCCATCCCGCCCGTTACGTACGCAATTCGCTGAGACATAAATCTCACTCCATTTTTGGTTTCGAGAGCTGCCGAAGGCCCCCTCTGACTTCACGTAACGCCGGCCGAAGCTGCAATCGGCCGGCGCACGGATCCGGTTCGCCTGTGGCGAACGGCCGGTTACGAACCGCCGATCACGGTTGGCCGATCACGGACGCTCGACCGCGAGCGCGACGCCCATCCCGCCGCCGATGCACAGCGACGCCAGCCCGCGCTTCGCATCGCGCTCGAA